>CANHUQ010000354.1 GCA_947463885.1 Burkholderiales bacterium | reverse complement strand
TGTTCACCATGCGCCCCAATCTGCCCCTGTACACCTCCGAAGCGACCCAGTTCCTCGAGCAGCTCAAGGCGCAGCGGCCGCACCTGGAAGCCGCTCAGCGCGAGGGCCGTGCGCTGCTGTGGGACCGCTCGGCAATCGATCTGGAACAGAGCCGTCGCTGGCGTGAATCGCGGGTGCCGCAGCAGGCTTACCCGTATCAGACCCGGACCTGACGGACCCAGTCATGGAGCCCGTGAGCGGGGCGCAGGCCACTGCGGCACCCCTGGCCGTCCAGCCCGTGGATGCGATGGCCGCTGCACTGGAGCCCGTGTTTGCACGGGTTCACGGCGAGCCGCTCATGCGGCTGCCCTTGGACCTGTACATCCCGCCCGATGCACTGGAAGTGTTCCTGGAGAGCTTCGAAGGTCCGCTGGACCTGCTGCTCTACCTCATTCGCAAGCAAAACTTCAACATCCTCGATATCCCGCTGGCCGAAGTCACGCGCCAGTACCTGGTCTATGTCGAGCAGATCCGCCGCCACAACCTCGAGCTGGCCGCCGAATATCTGCTGATGGCGGCCGTGCTGATCGACATCAAGTCGCGCATGCTGCTGCCAGTGCGCAAGGCCGACACCGGTGAGGAGGTTGAAGACCCCCGTGCCGAGCTGGCCCGCCGGCTGCTCGAGTACGAGCGCATCAAGCTGGGGGCTCAGAAGCTCGACTTGGTGCCTCGCGAAGGGCGCGACTTCATGCGTGCACAGGTGCTGCTTGATCAGTCCGCCCCCGCCCGCCTGCCTGATGTGAACGTGGTCGATCTGCGTGAGGCGTGGGCGGATCTGCTGCGCCGTGCCCGACTGGTTGAACACCACCGGATCAGTCGGGAAGCCTTGTCGGTGCGCGAATACATGACCCGCGTCCTGCGTACGCTGCAGGATCGCCGTTTTGCCGAGTTTCACGAGATGTTCGATCCCTCGCGAGGCGTGCCGGTGGTCGTGGTCACCTTCATCGCCCTACTCGAACTGGCCAAGGAATTTCTGATTGAAATCACCCAGGCCGAAGCCTTCGCGCCCATCTACGTGCGGCTGGCCTACCAGCCGAGCTGAGTCTTGCCAGCCCACCACCTGGGGCGCACGCCCCTGGACACACTGAATACCTTTGGCGTGCACGCCATCGCCCGTGACCTGTGGCGTGTGCATGCACTGTCTGATCTGCCAGGCCTGGTCGCGCAGCTGCAGGCGCTCGCAGGTCCGCTGCCCTTCGTGCTGGGGGGCGGTAGCAACCTCCTGCTGACCGGTGACGTCGACGCTCCCATGGTCCAGGTGGCGCTGCGCGGATTTCGCGTGGTGCGCGACGATGGGAAGACTGTCATCGTTGAAGGCGCTGCCGGCGAATCCTGGGACGCACTGGTCAGCTGGAGCCTTGCGGCAGGTTTGAACGGACTGCAAAACCTGGCGCTCATACCGGGCAGCGTGGGCGCTGCGCCCATTCAGAACATCGGCGCGTACGGCGTTGAACTGCGCGACTGCTTCGACAGCCTCGATGCCATCGATCTGCGTACAGGATGCTGGCGCAGCTTCGATGCCGCGGAATGCGCGTTCGCCTACCGCCACAGTGTGTTCAAGACACCCGGCCACACCCACTGGCTGGTCTGTGCGGTGCGCTTTCGGCTGTCGCGCAGCGCACCGCTGCAGTTGGACTACGGCGATCTGCGCGCGGAGCTGGCACGCACCGGACACACGGCACCTAGTGCTTCCGATGTGGCTCAAGCCGTGCGCGCCATCCGACGTCGCAAGCTGCCCGATCCTGCAGTGCTCGGCAACGCGGGCAGTTTTTTCAAGAACCCCGTGATCAGCGCTCAACAGGCTGCGGCGATTCAGTCGCGCGAGCCTGGCCTGCCGTGCTGGCCCACGTCGGGCAGCGAGGTCAAGGTGTCAGCGGCCTGGATGATCGATCAGTGCGGCTGGAAAGGCTTTCGCGACGGCGATGCCGGCGTGCACACCGCCCATGCGCTGGTGCTGGTCAACCACGGGCATGCGCAGGGGCGCGATATTTTGGCGCTGGCGCTGCGCATTCGCGATTCGGTGCACGCCCGGTTCGGGGTGAACCTCGAACCCGAGCCGGTCATCCTTGGCCACGCCACGCTATAATCGAAGGCTGTTCCAACCTCTGTAGCGGGCTGTCAGGCCTGCATCACGATCATGCAAGAAGACGACGATCAGCGCGGCCTCGTAGGTTGGATAGTGGGGCTGGGTGCACTCACCGCCATCGGCATTGCACTGGCACTGGCACTGAGCTCAGCCATGGGCGGTTTTGGCTCAGGGTCCGGATCAGGGTCCGGAACAACAGGATCGCAGCGCAGTGCGGCCGGTTCGGCTGCCCAGGGCGCTTCTGCGGGAACCTCTGCAGGAACGTCTGCAGGCACAGCGCCGGGCGGAGCGAATCAAGCTGGGGCGAGCCAGGCCACCGCTGCGGGAGCCGCTGCAGGAACCGCGGTCGCCTCACTGCCCGTGCTGGCAAAACTGTATTTCGCCACCGATGTCGCGGCCGTCTCGGACGAAGGACAAGGCGCGCTGCGTGCAGCCATCGAGGCGGCCAAAGCCCATCCAGCCGCCAAGCTGGCGGTCTCTGGTTTTCATGACAAGACCGGCAACGCTGATCAGAACCATGAACTGGCCAAACAGCGGGCGACCGCCGTGCGCGACGCGCTGGTCGCTGCAGGCATTGATGTGGCCCGTATTGATTTGCGCAAGCCTGAAGTCACCGAAGGTGGCGCCGACGATCGCGAAGCGCGTCGCGTAGAAGTGCGCGTCGAGTAAAGCTCAGGTGGATCAAGCCCCCGGGCGCCTAAGTGCGCCTGGTCGGCACACCGCTTTGCGTTTCCGGTCAGAGCCGGATCGCTGCTTCAGACCGATTTGCCCGCAGTGTTCTAGCCCTGCGGCTGCTCGCGTCGGAAATACCAGAGCGTGTCACTCGACGCCCCCGCATCAAACGCATAGCCATCCAGATCGAACGCCTGCAACGCCTGCG
>CANHUQ010000353.1 GCA_947463885.1 Burkholderiales bacterium | reverse complement strand
CTGCCTGAGCCAGATGCCTCTGCTGGCTGGTCCGTCGCCTGTACGAGCCATGTCATGGTCTTGCGTACCGGAGCCGTAACTGGACTGGGCTGGCGTGCGCCTGACAATCCGGCCCAGCGCACTGAGGCCCTCACCGACCTGCTGGGTGCGGCACTCGCGACCACGTCGCGCCCACAAGGCTTGAGCGTTCAGGTGGACGAGGCACAATGGGAGGCCCCCGCTCAAGCGGCTGGCGCTGCGCTGGGGCTGCCGGTCACGGTGGCGCCGTTGCAGGCACCGCAGCCCTCGCCGATCGATCTGCTCGCCGGGCGCGCTGGCGCCTCCAAGCGGCTGATCGCCTCATTTGATGCCCGGGTCTGGCGGGTGCCTGCAGCATTGGCTGCAGCCTGTGCGGTGGTGGCTCTGGTGGGGCTGAATCTGCAATGGGGCCAGCTCGCACGCGAGCGCAATGCGCTGCGCGGCGCCATGGAGTCCACCTTTCGCAGTACGTTTCCCGGCACCCAAGTGGTAGTTGACCCCGTCCTGCAAATGACTCGTCAGGTGGCCGCCCTGCGCAGCCGCAGTGGCCAGAGTGGTCCGGATGATTTTCTGCCGTTGCTGGGGCGACTGGGCGAAGCGCTGGGGCCCGCGGGTACGGATGCGCTCGCGGCGATGGAGTTTCGTGACGGGCGCCTGAAGGTGCGTTTTCGGCCTGATCGCGTCGATGGCCGCGCTGCGCGCGAGCAACTGCGTCAGGCGTGCACGCGTGCCGGCCTGAAGCTCGAATTCGACAATGACCGTGAGCCGACCGCCACGGTCGGACTGCAGGGCTGACATGAAGAGTGGTCTGCTCGAGCGAGTGGTGCGCGCCTGGGCTGCCTTGCAGCCGCGGGAGCGTCGGCTGGTGGGTGCGGGCACTTTCCTCAGCGTGCTCGGACTGCTCTATCTGGTGGCTTTTGAACCGGCTTGGGTCGGACGACAGCGCCTGCAGACCGAGCTGCCCGGACTGCGTACGCAATTGGCGCAGGTCGAGTCGCTCGCTGCTGAAGCGCGGCAACTCTCTGGGCAGTCGGCGCAGCCTGTCGAGTCAACGCAGCAAATCAAGGTGCTGCTGGAGCAGTCAATTGAAGCGGCAGGCCTGAAGTCGCAGGTGACCCAGCTCTCGGCATCTGGCGAGCTGATTGACGTGCGCTTCAAGGGCGTACCCTTCCAGACTTTTTTGACCTGGTTTGACGCGGCACTGCGGGAAACCCGTCTGCGTGCCGTCGATGTGGCGATCGAGCGGGAAGCGACCCCGGGCATGGCTGCCGTGCGACTGACGCTCGAGTCGGCGCGCCGGGAGCCCTGACCGTATGGCTACTTCGCGCGCCCTGTCCCGTCCGAGTTTGCGCTTGCCTCGCCTGCGCCCGGCTCTGCCGCGTGTGGCGCCGACGCTCAAGCGGGGCTGGATCGTGGCGTTGGCACTTGCCGGGCTGAGCGCTGTGCTCGCAGTCGTGCTCTGGCAGCCGCCTGCCAGCCTGCTGGACAGCGTGGTGTCGCGGCTGACCGAAGGGCGGGTGAGGTTGTCGGATGCAAGTGGGACCGTCTGGAACGGTCGTGCGCGGATTGTGTTGGCGGATCTGCGAGAGTCGGCGGTGCAGGCTGAGGCTGCAGGCGGTCGCGTCACCATTGGGACCGTGCCGGGCATGGCCATCCCGGGTGCCTTTGCCTGGAACGTTTCGCCAGCCGCATTGTTGATCGGCCGGCTTGATGCGCGAATTGAGCACGACAGCATGGCCCAGCCCGTGCAGCTGAGTGGTCGGATCGGAGAATGGCATGCCACGCCGGGTGCGCTGATGTTGCCGGCCATGTCGTTGGAGCGCCTGGGTTCGCCGTGGACTACAATCCGGCCCACCGGGTCGCTGGCGATCACGTGGGATGCGCTGACGGTGCGCGATGGTCGCTTTGAGGGTCGTGTCGCGATCGAGCTCTCGCACGCGGCTTCCGCGCTCACCCCCGTTCGTCCGTTGGGCGCCTACCGGGTCCAGGTGGTCGGGTCGGGGTCGCAGGCGGATCTCACCATGCATACACTCTCTGGTCCGCTTCTGCTTGAGGGGAAGGGGCGCTGGAATGCGCGCTCGGGGCTGCAATTCCTGGCCGAAGCGCGGGCGGAGGAATCCGAAAAGCTGCGGTTGATGCCGCTGCTCGGTTTACTGGGCCGGCGCGAAGGGGAACGTACCCTGATCAAGATAGGAGCCTGAGCTTTGGGTCTGATGGCGTGGTGGCAGGGACAGACAGGCATCAGGCGGCTGACTCGCGCAGCGGCGTCTACTCGCCTGCAGCGCAGCGGCGCGTCTGCTGTGAACCCGCGCCTGCGCGCCTGGCTGTGGAGCCTGGCCGTGGTATGCGCAGGGCTCGCAGCGCTGCCCGATGTGCTGATCGCTGCCCACGCCCAAACGCAGGACGACGCGACACGCAGCAGCCCGCGCAAGCGTGCAGCGTCGACACCTGCGTCCACACAGCCCGCGCCCGAGCGCGAGGCACCACGAGCCGCCCCGAAACCTGAATCCGGTCAGCCGATCGCGCTCAACTTCAAGGAAGCCGACATCGACTCAGTGGTCGGTGCGTTCGGGCATCTGCTGAACAAGACGTTCATCATCGATCCTCGGGTGCGCGGCAAGATCACCCTTGAAACACCCAGACCCGTGTCAGCGCAAAAGGCTTACGAGCTGTTGCAGTCCACCTTGCGTTTGCAGGGGTTTTCGATTGTCGAGTCCGGTTCGGTAGCCCGCGTCGTGCCCGAGGCCGATGCCAAGCTGCAGGCGGGCCCGGTGGGTGTCGGTCGCGCGGCTCCGGGTGGAGACCAGATCGTCACCCAGATTTTTCGGCTGAATTACGAATCGGCCTCCAACCTGGTGCCGGTGTTGCGTCCGCTGATCGCGCCCAATAACACCATCGTGGCGTATCCGAACAATAACGCGCTGGTCATCACTGACTACGCCTCTAATTTGCAGCGTCTCGCACGCATCATTGCCACGCTGGACAGTCCGGTCTCGGGCGAGGTCGAAGTGGTGG
>CANHUQ010000352.1 GCA_947463885.1 Burkholderiales bacterium | reverse complement strand
TCGAAGCCTGCCACCTTGCAGGCGGCGATCACGTCGGGCAGTGCCTGGCTGATTTCGCTGCCGGCATCGCGCGTGGCCAGCGAGCGCATGAAGATGTTCGGATGCTCGATCGCATTCATGCGAATGCGGTCACCCAGCAGCGCGCCACCGGACTTGCGGCGGGTGGGGTCGACCGAAATGATCGCGATGCGCAACGCATCGTCCTGGTCCAGCCTGAATCGGCGCACCAGCTCATCGGTGAGGCTGGATTTGCCTGCACCGCCCGTCCCGGTGATGCCCAGTGTGGGCGTGCGGACCGTGTCGGCGCGGGTGTGCAGGTCAGTTCGCAGTGCGGCGAAGCCTGCCGCATCGAGCGTGCCCGGTGCACGTCCGTTTTCAAGGGCGGTGAGCAACTGCGCCAGCGAGCGGCGCGATGTTGCAAGGGCGGTGGCGCCCGCGGCGTCGGTGGTGCGTGCGCTTGGAGCGCAGATGGCGTCGAGCGTGGTGGGCGCGTAGGGCGCAAGATCGATGTCGCAGCGCGCGATCATGTCGCCGATCATGCCGGCCAGGCCCATCTTCTGACCGTCTTCGGGCGAATAGATGCGTGTCACGCCATAGTCGTGCAGCTCGCGAATTTCGGCTGGCACGATCACGCCGCCGCCACCGCCGAACACCTTGACATGGCCCGCGCCGTTGGCTCGCAGCAGGTCGATCATGTACTTGAAGTACTCGACGTGGCCGCCCTGATACGACGACACGGCGATGCCTTGCGCATCTTCCTGCAACGCGCAGTCGACGACCTCTTTCACCGACCGGTTGTGACCCAGGTGGATCACCTCGCAGCCCATGCTCTGCAGGATGCGTCGCATGATGTTGATCGACGCATCGTGACCATCGAACAGCGACGCGGCGGTCACAAACCGCACCTTGTGCGTCATGCGGTATTCGGCAAGTTTCTTGGCGTCGGACAGATCGGTCATCGTGGACTCTGTTTGGGTAGGGTGCGGCCCCGTTTGCGTTGGGGCGGTCTGCGATTTTCGGTCAAGCGGGCGGGCGTGGCAAACCGGTGCCCCGACCCGCCTGCACACTGGGGGGTCAAGAGCAGGGCCATGCAAGGGTGACCGATAGAATCGCACCTTTCCACACACCCCTTCCGTCACCCATGGGTCTCGCACTGAAGCTGAGGACGCATCAGGCCCCGTCAGCCATGGCGGCAAGGACGCTCCTCAATTCCATGCTCGCCCTGATCGCGCTCGGTTGTTGCGAAACCGGCGTGCTTGCTCAGACGATGGCACTCGACTCGGCCCAACCCACCTTGGCACCGGTGAGTGTGACCGCCGCCGGCGGCGCAGCGTTGGCCGACGCCGAAACAGATGCCCCGTCGGGCGGATTTATCGATGCAGCGCGCATCCAGGCCCGGCCGATGCTACGCCCGGCCGATGTGCTGGAGTGGGTTCCCGGGTTGGTCGTGACCCAGCACTCGGGCGATGGCAAAGCCAACCAGTACTTTCTGCGCGGATTCAATCTGGACCATGGCACGGACTTCCTGACGACCGTCGATGGCGTACCGGTCAATCTGCCGTCTCATGCCCATGGTCATGGGTATACCGACCTGAATTTCATGATCCCCGAGCTGGTCCGCGGCATCGCATGGCGCAAGGGTCCGTACTGGGCATCGGAGGGCGATTTTTCATCGGCTGGCGCAGCCGAAATCTCCTGGATGGACCGTGTAGAACATGCGTTCGGACAGGTGACGTTAGGCGGCCAGGGCTACCGCCGACTGGTCGCTGCCGCCTCACCGCGGGTGGCGGATGGACATCTGCTGCTGGGCGTGGAAGGCCTGTCCAATGACGGTCCGTGGGAGGTGCCGCAGGACGCGCAACGCCTGAATCTGCTGACGCGTTTTTCGCAAGGCACGCCGCGGGACGGCTTCTCCCTCACCGCCACGGCCTATCGCGGCCGCTGGACAGCGACCGATCAGATTCCCCAACGCGCAATCGACTCAGGCCTGATCGGGCGCTTCGGCTCGCTGGATGCATCCAGCGGTGGCCAGACCTCTCGCTTCAGCCTCTCGGGCCAGTGGCGTCGGTCATTGCATGACGGACAACTGGAAGCTCAAGTTTGGGCGCTGCACTACCGGCTCAATCTGTTTTCAAATTTCACCTACGCGCTGGATCGGCCTGAAACCGGCGATCAGTTCGAGCAGGCTGATCGGCGCAACGCAGTGGGCGGGCGCATCACACGTACGTTGCGGCATACGCTCGCGGGGCAACCCAGTCTGTTGACCTTCGGCCTGCAGTTTCGCCACGACCGGATCGCGTCGGGTTTGTATGACACCCAGGCGCGGCTAAGGCTCGACACCACACGGGAAGACCGGATCGAGAGCACCTCCAGCGCGCTGTACGCGCAAACCCAAACCTTCTGGACGAATCACTTCCGCACCACGCTTGGCGCACGTGTGGATCATCTGCATCAGCAGGTGGCGGCGAGCCTGCCGGCCAATAGCGGTTCGGCAGGTGCCACCCAGGTATCACCCAAGCTCACAGCGACCTACACGCCGTCACCGGCAATCGAGGCCTTTGCCGCAATCGGCCGCGGATTTCACAGCAACGATGCGCGAGGCGCCCTAACGCGAGTGGATCCGAAAACGGGCGAGCCAGCCCTGCCGGTCCCGGTGCTGTCGCCCAGCACCGGTCAGGAAATGGGCCTGCGATGGACACCCTCATCGGCCCTTCAGGTGTCGGCCACGTGGTGGTGGTTGGCCATCGGCTCTGAATTGGTGTTCGTGGGCGATGCGGGGACCACCGAACCCAGCCGGGCAAGTCGTCGTCGCGGCCTCGAGGCTCACGTGCGCTGGCTGCCGCAGCCCTGGGTGGCGGTCGATGCCGACTGGTCGCATTCGCGCGCCCGATTTGTCGACGACGACCCTGCCGGCCCCTTTATCCCTGGAGCGCTCGCCGGCGTAGGCTCACTGGGCGTCACCGTACTTGGGCGCGACGGATGGTCTGGCGGGTTACATGCGCGCTACCTGGGCAAGCGCCCTCTCGTGGAAGATGGCTCCATCACGGCGCAGC
>CANHUQ010000351.1 GCA_947463885.1 Burkholderiales bacterium | reverse complement strand
TAGCGTCCGGCCTTGTCGTAGAGCGCGATGATCATCAGCGTGCTGGACGATTTCTTCTGCACCGACACGCCGTTTTGCGTGACCGCCTGAGGCAATTGGGGCAGCGCCAGATTCACCCGGTTTTGCACTTGCACCTGTGCGGCATCGGGGTCGGTGTCGAGCGAGAAGTACACGGTGATCGACAACTGCCCGGTGTTGGAGCTCACCGAGGTCATGTAGAGCATGTTGTCCACACCGGTGAGCTGCGCCTCGATGGGCGAGGCCACCGAGTCGCCCACGGTCTTGGAGTCGGCGCCAGGATAGGTGGCCGAGATCTGGATCTGCACGGGCGTGATCGCAGGGTATTGCGCGATCGGCAGGAACTTGGCGCAGACCAGGCCCGCCACCACGATGAGCAGCGAGATCACCGTGGCGAAGATCGGCCGCTCGATGAAGAACTTTGAAAACATGGGGCGGATCCGGCGCGGGTCAGGGCTTGGCAGCCGTTGGCGCAGTGGCGGCTGTGCCCGCTGCGACCGGGGGCGCGGCCACCACGGTGGGCTTGGTGACAACGCCTGCACGCAGGCGCAGCCCGCCATCGACCACCACCTGGTCGCCCGCTTTCAGCCCTTCATTGATGAACCATTGGTCGCCATACCAGTCGCCGACTGCCACCGGCCGGGTCTCGGCCTTGCCGTCGGCGTCGATCACCCACACGAAGTGACCCTTCGAGCCCTGCTGGACCGCGCGCTGCGGGATCACGACCGCATTGGGACGGCTAGCGCCTTTCAGGCGGATGCGGATGTACTGGTTGGGCCGCAGCACGCCTTGCGGGTTATCGAGGGTGACCCGAATCAGAAAGGTGCCGGTCTGCGAGTTGAACGCCGGATCAACGAAAGAAATTTTTCCGGTATGCGAAAACGTGGAGCCATCGACCAACACGGCTTCGGCCACGAAGTGGCCCCCCTGCGGTGTGCGGATCAGCCCGCTGCGCGCCTCATTGCGCCGCGCAGTGAGCTCGTTTTCCGAGACGCTGAAATTCACCCACATGGGGTTGAGCGACGACACCGTGGTGAGCTGGCTGTTCTGCGGATTCAGAAAGGTGCCGACCTTCTGCTGCGCGGCCCCGGCCACACCGCGCAATGGCGAGGCGATCGAGGTGTAGGACAGATTCAGCTGCGCGGTCTGGACGTTGGCGCCCGCGGCTGCGAGCGAAGCCGCTGTGGTCTCAAAGGCACTGCGGGCGTCGTCGAGGTCTTTTTGCGACAGCGCATTGAGTTCGGCCAAAGGCTGCACGCGCTTGAGGTTGGCTGCCGCATTGTCGTGTGCCGCCTTGGCGCTGGCCTGAGCTGCCTTGGCCGCATCGAGCTGGGCCTGGAACGGTTTGCGGTCCATCTGGAACATCATCTGCCCCGGCTTGACCTCGGCCCCCTCGGTATAGAGCTGACGGTCCAGGAACCCATTGACCCGTGCCACGATGTTGACCTGCTGCGGACTTTGCGACTGGCCGATGTACTCGAAGGTGACCGGCGTATCGCGCGGCTCGACCTTGATCACCTTGACCTCGGGCGGTGCAGGCGGAGGGGGTGGTGCTGGTTTGTCGCAACCGGCCAGGGTGAGTGCGAGTCCGATGCACAGGGGCGACGCGAGCGTAAGCAGGCGGATGGAGCGCAGAAACATGCGGGCCTCGGAATCGTTCGATGGTCAGGCCGCCGCAAAAGGACGATGCGGACAGCCATGAAGCGTACTGACAGCTGTGTAGCTTACTTGAAGCCGCTTGCTCAACCCCTTCAGGCGACACACCCAAGGTCTGCTCCCACAGTCTGGACGCGCATTCGCTCACTGACCAGACGCACCCTGTGCGCGCACAATCGCTGCAAAGGAGGCTGCCATGCCAGACCAGGTTCGCGAACTGCGTGAAGAATTGTCCCGCCACGTGGCTGAGCAGGGCGCCGAATCGCCTCGCGTGGCGCATCTGCGCTGGCAAATCGCCAGCTTCGAGCGTCAGGCACGGCGTGCCGCCGACGGCCCCGAGACCGCGCAGACCGTCCTGCGCGACACCACCTCGCCGTACTGAGGCAGCCGTGTCCGATCCGACCCTGGGTCAGGCCGTGCAGACACGGATCAATTTGGCCGCCCTTGAATTCGAGTTAGAACGCACCCGTCTGCAACGCGGCCTGTGGCTGGGGATCGCGCTGGTCGTGTGCAGTGCCTTCGCCTTGCTGGCTCTGCAGGCGCTGCTGGTCGTGCTCCTGTGGGATCGGGCAGGTGCCTGGACGCTTGGCGCCCTGACCGCTGCCTGGGGCTTGCCGGCACTGCTGAGCGGACTGAGCTGGTGGCGTTTGAATGCCTCAGGCCCTGCCCCTTTTGCGCAGACCGCAGCAGTGCTGCGCGACGACGCGATCGGCCTGGGCGGGTTATGGAAGGGCCTGCAGCGAAAGGAGCAGCAGCCGTGAGCGCGCGGGCACGGTCCCTCGCCCTGCAGCAGACGATCGAGGCACTGCGAGGACAGGCTGAGGCGGAGCGCACGGCACTCCTTCGGCAGATACAACCTGCGCAAGTGCGACTGGCGCAAGGCGTGCGCAGCACCAGCAGCCTGCTGCGCGCATTGGCACTGGCTGCCGCACTGGCAGCTGGGGCGGGTCTGATCAGGCGTTGGTTGCAGCCTGCACGAGCACACCAGGCCTACGCGGCGCGATCTGCCATCGCCCGCCTGCTCCATTGGATTCGGCTGGGCACCGCCGCCGCCGGCGCCATGCGCCTGCTGTCAGCACGTACGCCGCGCTGATTGCTCCCCGCTGAGCGTCACCCGTTGGACGCTCCCGTCAGCGGCCTGAGGGCGCCCTGCGAAATGCGAGCAGTTCGGTGCCTGCCTGGTCGGACAACAGCAGACGATCACCGCTGATGCGCCAGGCGGCCACCCGCGACAGACGCCCCAGAAATTCGGACTCACGGGCCATGGCCTCGGGTGAGCCCGCCATGCGCGTGGAAACAGGCGCTGCCAGGCGCAGAGTGGAGCCCTGCATCTGGGCCTGCGCGCTGAACCGGTTAACGCCGGAATGGCCCGACACACGACCCGCGCCATCAAACATCATGCTGATGGCGCTCAGCGC
>CANHUQ010000350.1 GCA_947463885.1 Burkholderiales bacterium | reverse complement strand
GGTGTGCCGAACCGTTCCGTATGAATGTGCTCAACCGGTACCCCGTGCTCGCGCAGAGCGGCCTCGGCGGCATCCATCATCGGTGCCGGGCCGCAGATGAAAGCCTCGTCGATCGGGTCATCGCTCAGCACGGTCTCGAGCAGCGCCCGGCAACGGCCGTGATCGAGCCGCCCCGAAAAGAGATCGATTTCCTGCGGTTCGCCTGACAGGACATGCACGAGCCGCAGTCGATCCATCGACAGATTTTTCAGGCCTGCAAGCGTCTCCAGAAACATGATCGATGCAACGCTGCGATTGCCGTAGACCAGACTGAAGCGGCTTTTGGGTTCGGTGGCCAGCACGGTGCGAATCAGCGAGAGCATCGGCGTGATGCCCGAGCCGCTGGCAAATCCCACGAAATGCCGGGCGCGGGTCGGATCGAGCGGTGTGTTGAAGCGCCCGTCGGGCGTCATCACGTCCAGAGGCATGCCGACCTTGAGGGTCTCGTGTGCCCAGCTGGAAAAACGCCCGCCTTGCAATCGCTTGATCCCGATGCGCAGCTCACCGTGTTGCGCATAGTCGGGCACGCCCGAACAGATCGAATAGGAGCGACGGAGCTCTTCGCCCGCGAGGGTGTGGCGCAGGGTCAGAAACTGCCCCTCACGGAACCGGTAGGCCTCCCGCAAAGCGGGCGGCACATCGAAGGCGATCGAGATCGCGTCGGCGGTTTCTCTGCGGATGTCGCGGATCGTCAGGCGATTGAAGTGCGGAACGGCCATGAGGTTCAGAGGCGCAGCAGACAGTGAGCGCAGCGGTTCGGCCGCAACTCAGTAGGGTTTGAAATAGTCAAAGGGCTCACGGCACTTCAGACAGCGATACAGGGCCTTGCAGGGCGTCGAGCCGTACTCGGACACGCATTCCACCTGTACTGCGCCGCATTGCGGACAGGCCGGGCCTTCGGTCTTCGCGAGCGTATCCGCGGGCGGCGTATCAACCTGCTTGGGCACTGCGCCCGCGCGCCATTGTTCGCGCGAGACAAACTGCAGCACCTGTGCCTGCTGCGCCTGCGCGGCGCGCGCTGGAGGTGCAATGCCATAGTCGCGCAGTTTGGCGCGCCCTGCGATGCTGATCCAGTCGGTGGTCCAGGGTGGAGAGAGCGTCAGGCGCACTTGCACCCCATGCAGCCCCGCTTGCATCAGTGCACGCTGCACATCGTCCCGAATGACTTCGGTTGCCGGGCAGCCGGTATAGGTTGGGGTCAGTGTGACGACGATCTGCTCGTGTTCGCGCGTGACACTGCGCAAGATGCCCAGATCGCTCAGTGTCACGACCGGAATTTCCGGGTCTGGCACGGCGCCGGCCAGTGCATGCACCTGCTCAAGCAGCGGATCGGCCACGAGACTCACCAGGTCGCACCAGGATGCTTGCGTGCCAGCGACTGCATTTCGGCCAGGACATACCCCAGGTGTTCCGAATGTTGTCCGGCTTTGCCCTGCGAGATGAAGCCGGTCGTTGCGGGTCGCTTCAGTGTGGCTTCGGCGAGCACGGCGTCCAGCGTGGCGTCCCAGGCTGCACGCAGGTCAGCCGCCAGCGGTCCGATGCCCGCCTGTGCAGCGTGCTGCTCGATGGCGTCGGTTTGCCACCATTCGTTGGCGTAGGGCCACAGCCGTTCCAGCGCAGCCTGTGCCCGGGCGTGCGACACCACGGTGCCGTCGCCAAAGCGCACCGTCCATTGCGAGGCATGTCGCAGATGCGCCTGCGCTTCCTTGACCGATTTGCCGCCGATGGCCGCGAGTGTCGTGTCGCTTGACTGCGCCAGGGCCGTCCACCACGGGACCATCAGAGCGGCCACCATGAGGTTGCGCACGATGGTGAACGCATAGTCATCGTGGCGCCCGTCGCCGTGGGGCAGCTCCACGATCGTCCAGTTGCGGAAGTGGCCTTCGTCGCGCAAGAAGGCGAGTGCGTCTTCGTCGCGCCCCAGGCCTTCCAGTTGTCCGGCATGCGCCAGCAGCAGGCGAGCCTGACCCACCAGATCGAGCGACACGTTGGTCAGCGCGATGTCCTCTTCCAGCATCGGGCCATGGCCGCACCATTCGGCCAGGCGCTGCCCGAGGATCAGGGCGCTGTCGCCCAGACGCAGGACATACTCGATGTGCGCCGGGTGGGCTCGCACATCTTGAGCTGAAGCGGCTGGGGAGCTGACGGACTGATTCATGCTGGGGCCGTTCCGTGCTGGTCACATGTGCTGCACTTCATCCGGCAGTTTATAGAACGTGGGATGGCGATAGATCTTGTCGGCCATGGGGTCGAAGTCCACGGCACTGTCCTGCGGCACCGAGGCCGTGATGGCCGCCGAGGGCACGACCCAGATGCTCACGCCTTCCATGCGGCGGGTGTAGACGTCGCGGGCCATGGTGAGCGCCATCTGGGCGTCGGCGGCATGCAGGCTGCCGCAGTGCTTGTGATCCAGGCCCTGCTTGTTGCGCACAAACACTTCCCACAACGGAAGCGCGGGTTCACTCATGGCGTGGGTCCTAGTCGGTTGCAGTGTGTGGGAGGGTGGCGCGTGGGCTTGTAATCAGGCAGCTTGCGCCTGGCGTGCGCGCTGGCGCTGTGCGTGAGCCAGTGCGGCCTCGCGCACCCATGCGCCTTCCTCATGCGCCTGCACGCGGGCTGCCAGCCGCTCGCGGTTGCAGGGCCCATCGCCGTCCAGGACACGCTTGAACTCGCTCCAGTCGATCGGGCCGTGGTCATAGTGGCCGCGTTCGGCATTCCAGCGCAGTGCGGGATCAGGCAGGGCCAGCCCAAGCAGTTCGATCTGCGGCACGGTGGCATCGATGAACTTCTGGCGCAGATCGTCGTTGCTGATCCGCTTGATGCCCCACTGCATGGTTTGCGCAGAGTGAATCGAAGCACTGTCGCTGGGCCCGAACATCATGACCACTGGCCACCACCAGCGGTTCAGGGCGTCCTGCGCCATGGCCTTCTGTTCGGGGGTGCCGCGGCACAGGGTCAGCATGATGTCGAAGCCTTGGCGCTGATGAAACGATTCTTCCTTGCAGATGCGGATCATGGCGCGCGCGTACGGTCCGTACGAGCAGCGGCACAGCGGGACCTGGTTCATGATCGCTGCGCCGTCGACCAACCAGCCGATGGCG
>CANHUQ010000349.1 GCA_947463885.1 Burkholderiales bacterium | reverse complement strand
TGAGCGCCAGGATGTTGGTCTGGAAGGCGATGCCGTCGATCACACCGATGATGTCGCTGATGCGTCGGCTCGAGTCACTGATCTGCGCCATGGTCGTCACGACTTCGGCGACCACCGCGCCGCCCCGGGAAGCGGCTTCGCTTGCACCGCTCGCCATGTCGCTGGCCTGCTGCGAGGTCTCGGCGTTGTTGCGAACGGTTGAACGCAGTTCCTCCATCGAAGCTGCCGTTTCGGCGAGGCTGCTGGCCTGACGCTCTGTGCGCTGACTCAGATCGTTGTTGCCCAGCGCAATTTCCTTGGTGCCTACGGCAATCTGCTCGCTCGCTGCACGCACCTGGTCGACGACCCGCACCAGGTTCTGATTCATTGCGCCCAAGGCTTGGGCAAGGCGTGCGGTTTCATCGCGCCCGGAGCCCTGCAATTGCCCGGTCAGATCCCCGGTGGCCGCTGCGGCGGCCAATTCGACGGCCTCGTTGATCGGCCGTGTGATGGAGCGTGTGACCAGCCAGGCCAGTGCCATGCCAAGAATGAGCGCGGTCCCCACAAATCCGATCAGCAGATTGCGCGCCTGGGCATAGGCGTGAGCCGCATCCGCCGTGTATTCGCTACTGGCTTTGGCCTGCAGCCCCGCGAGGGTCTGCAGCACCGTGATCCAGCGCGCCTGGCGCGGTCTGACTTTGTCCATCAGGAACGCCACTGCGTCCTCGGTCTGGTTGGCCATGCCCAGGTCGGTCGCTTCGCCCATCAGCGCCACCGTGGAGCGCTCCGAACGCTTGATGGCCTCAAGCAGTGCTTTTTCTGCTTCCGAGGCGTCATAGCGCTCGATCAGGTCGAGCAGTTCCTTTTCGGCGCCGACATAGCTGGCGTTGGCAGCTTCGATCGCTTGCAACTCGGCCTTCTTGAGGTCGGCATCACTGAGCAGCGTGAGATTGCGGATAGCGATCGCCCGCGCGCTGACCGACTCGATCATGGTGTTGACCCGCGCGATCTGCTGGTTGTTGCCCTCGGTGATGTGGGCCATGCGGCTGTTCATTTGCGCAAGCTGCATCGTCGCGAATGCCGCCATCCCCGCCATCAGGAGGAACACCCCACCAAAGGAGATCGCAAGCCGCGGTCCGATGGGCAGGTGCTGCAGCCACGCCGCGGTACGCTTTGCCCAGGTGGAGGCCGCGCGCGGTGTCGTATTGGCCTGGCGAGGCGCAGTGTGTTCAGACTTCGTTTCCATCCATGACTCCAGTTCCCGGCAACAACCTGTCCGTCTACGTCACAGGCCGAGGGCGATCGGCTGACCGCATCGACTGCAGCCTAGGCCCAAACAGACACAATTAAGAAACAGTTTGGGTCGGGCGGTGGAATTCAGCCGTTAGGTGAACGGCAGTCGGGGGCCGTAATTCGATGGAACACTCAGGCCTGTCAACTTGTTCTGATTGACTTTCGGGGCGTTCTGATAAATAGTACGATCGTTCGTTCTTAATCTGAACAGACGAGGTTGCGGATCAAGATGCCGCCGCGGCCTCTTGAGATCGATCACCTGCCCTGTGGAGCCTGAAATCCGTCGTGTCTACCGCGCCCGATCCACTGTCCCTGCCCGCTGTTCGCGCGACTCGAAAGGGCGAGCAGACCCGCTCGGCAATCGTCGCGGTCGCCTGTGAACTGGCGGCCCGCGATGGGTTGGAGGGCCTGACCATCGGCGCCCTGGCCGAACGCATGAAGATGTCCAAGAGCGGCGTCTTTGCGCATTTCGGCTCCCGCGAGGACCTGCAGATCGCAGTGCTGCGTGCCTATGAAGCCCGGTTTGTTGATCAGGTCTTGCGCCCCGCACTGGAAGCCCCGCGCGGCCTGGCCCGCCTGCAAGCCATGATGGCCCAGTGGTTGGACCGCACTGCGGAGGATGCCGCCACCAGCTGCATCTGGATTTCAGGCGCTGCTGAATACGATGACCGACCGGGGCCTGTGCGCGAGGTCCTGGTGAGTATGGTCCGCTCCTGGCAGCGCGAACTCACTCGGGCCATCCAGCAGGCGATCGATACCGGCGAACTGGCAGCGAACGTTCAGCCACAAGACCTGGTCTTCGATCTATATGGCGTCGTGCTGGTGTTGCATCACGACGCCCGCCTCATGAACAGCCACGACGCCTTGCCGCGCGCCCGGCGTGCCTTCAAACGATTGCTGGCTGCAGCCGCCCGCTCGCCTTCATCAACCTGACGCTGACGCACGGCACCGTGCATCCCTTGAATCATCCAACGCATCCAGGAGTTTCATATGCCTCATTACCAGCCGCCGCTTCGTGACATTCAGTTCGTCATGCATGAAGTCCATGACGTCATGGCTCATCTGAAGGAACTCCCGCCGCATGCCGAGGCCACGCGCGAACTGGCCGATCAGATTGTCGAAGCCGGTGGCACCTTCTGTGCCGAGGTGCTGTTTCCGCTGAACCGCAGCGGCGATGAGGAAGGATGCGTGCGTGAGGCCGACGGTTCGGTGCGCACCCCCAAGGGGTTCAAAGCGGCCTGGGACAAGTTCCGCGCCGATGGCTGGCCCACACTCAGCTGCAGCCCCGAATACGGCGGGCAGGGCGTGTCGGCGGCGGTCGGCATCGCCATGCAGGAAATGATGAACGCCGCCAATCAGGCCTGGGCAATGTATCCAGGCCTCACGCATGGCGCCTACGACTGCCTGCACGCACATGGCACGCCCGAACAGAAGGCGCTGTATCTGCCGCACATGGTGTCGGGGGAATGGACTGGCACCATGTGTCTGACCGAGCCGCATTGCGGCACCGACTTAGGCATGTTGCGTAGCAAGGCCGAGCCGCGGGCGGATGGTGCCTGGGCCATTAGCGGCACCAAGATCTTCATTTCCTCGGGTGAGCACGACCTGTCCTCGAACATCGTGCATCTGGTGCTTGCGCGCTTGCCCGATGCACCGGCCGGCACCAAAGGCATTTCGCTCTTCATCGTGCCCAAGTTCATCCCCAACGCAGACGGCACGCTGGGCGCACGCAATGGCATCCGCTGCGCGCGGCTGGAACACAAGATGGGCATTCATGCCAACGCCACCTGCGAGATGCAGCTGGATCAGGCCATTGGCTGGATGGTGGGCGAGCCCAACAAGGGTCTGAACGCCATGTTCGTGATGATGAATGCCGCGCG
>CANHUQ010000348.1 GCA_947463885.1 Burkholderiales bacterium | reverse complement strand
GCGCCCATGGTCGAATCGATCCTCAGGCGGGCTGCTGCCAACAGCTGAGCTCGGAGGGCAGCCCGCGCGCGGATCAGCGACGCGCCCGCGCGACGATCCCCACCCCGAAACATAGGGCAGTCGGCAAGGTACTGAAAGGGTGTCCGGTGACTTCTAGAACATCGAATCGCCGCTGAATCTGCCGGATCAGGGCTGCGTAATCGAAGCCTTTGTGCTGGTCGCGCGCGACTCTGTGCATTCTGCCCAAAGTCGCGTTGAAGACTTCCGCGGGCGTGCACTGCCTGGCGCCCTTTGACAGGGTCGCCTTAGCGAGGTATTTCCCCAGGAATACCAGCCCCTTTTCGTTGGGAACTGTAAAGACAGCATGCCCGCAACTGTGATCTGCCAGTGCGTCGATATATCCGTCCAGTATCGACGGTGGAATGTGCTCCAGTGTTTCCATCGCCACGGTCAGCGGAAACGTATTTGAACCGAGGACACCGAGATGAGCCGGCTCGGTGGCCTCGCAGAACGACCATCCGGGGCGAACCCCCCATTTGCGGTTGGCCAGATCAAGACCGCCTTCCCAGTTCGCATCAAACCCCCAGTAGCTTTGGGGAAGCGCCGGAAGGTAATCGATCAATTTTCCGTCGAAGCAGCCAAGCTCCAACACAGACGATGCGTCCATCTTGTACCGCTGAATGGCTTCCTGAACGAAGCGGTAACGGGCCGTGTGCAGAAATCCCCGAATACCGCCATTGAACAGGCGCTCGTTGTACCCGTATCCGTCCGCGGCGCTTCTCATTAGATAGTCCATGTGATCTCCCGAATATTCTTGCAGCAAGCGGGGCTTGGTCTGCGGTGAAAGAGTGTGATGACTGAACGCCTCACCGATCAGGCGTTTTTCAGGAATGCCTGCAGGGGCTCGGCCAAAGCAGCAGGGTTACTCGAATCGATCCTTGCCGAATGAACCGCTTCGCCATAGGCATCCAGCACGATCTGCTCATCAAATTCCGCGACGATGCGTTGACGCGCCTGAAGGCTCACCTGAGCGGCCTGATCGGCCGGCATGTGCAGCACGCGGGCCATTGTTTCGGCCAGCGCCTGCGCATCGCGGGGTTTCACCAACCACCCCGTCACGCCGTGCGCAACCGTATCCCTGCACCCCACTGAGTCGGTCGTGATGATCGGCTTGCCCATGCTGGCTGCTTCCAGCAAAGAGCGCGGCACGCCTTCGCGGTAATAGGACGGCAGCACCACGCAGTCGGCTTGCGCATAGACAGGCACCATGTCATCGAAGCTGCCCAGAAACTTCACCAGGCCTTCACTTTCCCAGGCCTCGATCGTGGCTCGCGGCACCGCAGCGTCATTGCCTTCGTCCACAAAGCCAGCCAGCGCAAACTCCACATCGGGGTGTTGAGCCTTCACGATCCGTGCAGCCTCAACGAATTCGCCCACGCCCTTAGCCCACAGCAGACGGGCCACTAACAGGAACCGTATCGGCCCGCCATGCGGCTTGGCGCGCGGACTGAAGCGCTGCACATCGACGCCCGAGCCGGGCAGCCTTTGGGTACGACTGGCTCTCACTAAACCTGCCGCAATGAAATGCGTGCGGTCTTCCTCATTCTGGAAAAACACGGTGGAGGGCCACTTCAGTGCTGTGCGGTACAGCACTTGAGACACACGCTGCAGCCAGCCGCGTGATTCAAATCCACGCCCCAGCCCCGAAATATTCGCAATCACCGGCACGTGCAACGAGCGTGCCGCCATCGACAGATAGATATTCACCTTCGGTGTGAACGTCAGCACGACTGACGGTGCGATCTGCTTGAGTGCGCGGCGAATCGACCACAGCGTGTGCAGCTCGCGCAATGGGTTGGTCCCTGCGTTATCCAATTCAAGCGGCACATGCTCGGCCCCGCATGCAATCAGGCGCGACACATGCCGGTCGGTGGGCGACAGCACCACCACTCGCCAGCCTTGTTCGATCAGGGAGGCGATGAGTCGTGAACGGAAATTCACCACATACCAGGTGGTGTTTGCGCTCAGACACGCAACGGGGCGCGGGTCTTCGTGACGGGGTTGGGCGTGTCGGTACATGAGGCCATCCTAAGTACCGCGCAGAGATCGACCTCGCCCCGCCCGTCCAGCGGCACTTTTCGCCCGAAGGTCGGTCTCGTGATTTTTGTCACGGTCAACCGCGCAACGAATCGTGAAACCCGACGAAACAAGTTGTGCCGCTTGTCCCTCGCATCGCGCCATCGGGAAGCCAGGCAGACATATGTGCAGCCTGCCGCCGAAAAATAAGTCGAACCGAGTGCGTATGCGGTGGGACTAAGGCCCGACTGCACGCGCTTGACCGATCGAATCGACTGAACCGACGGCAACTGCCATGCCCGTATCCGCTGCCTTGCTTCCCATCCTGACCAGTGCCGGCATCGCGCTTGCCGTGTCGTTCGCACTCTCGTTGATCCTTGTGCTCACGCGCCGATGGCATCTGCGATTCACTGGCGATTCGCAGCTGAACCTGCCGCAGAAAATTCACCGTGAAGACATCCCGCGTATCGGCGGTCTGGCGATCGTGGGTGGCTTCGTGATCAGCCTGGTCCACCTCGTGTGGTTCGGTGCCAACCCGCCTGCGGTCTCGGCCACGACTGCCACGCTGCTGCTCGCAGGCCTGGCCCCGATTGCCCTGGCGGGATTCGGCGAAGACATCACCAAGCGGGTGGGTCCGCAGATGCGACTGGGCTGGATGGCGCTGGGCAGCCTGATTCTGCTGACCTCGAATCATCTTTGGCTCGACCGCATTGGCGTGCCGTTCCTTGATCCGATCTTTTCAAACTGGGGCATCGCCATTGCGTTCTCGGTGTTTGCCTGTATCGGCGCAACGAACGCCTACAACCTCATCGATGGCTTGAACGGATTGCTGGCAGGCGTCTCGCTGATCACGCTGGCCGCCATTGCCTGGGTGGCTGCGACACTCGGCGACCAGAAGATCTTTGCTCTGGCTGTGCTGCTGGGTGTGGCCATGATCGGATGGCTGCCCTTTAACTGGCCCAAGGCCCGGCTCTTTGCAGGCGACGGTGGTGCGTACTCGATCGGCTTTCTCACGGCGGCACTCTTGTTGCTGCTCATTCAGCGCAACCCGCAAGTGAGCCCCTGGTTCGGTCTGACCGCTGCAGCGCTG
>CANHUQ010000347.1 GCA_947463885.1 Burkholderiales bacterium | reverse complement strand
GGGCAACTCATGTCGCGCATGGTGGCCGACGTCAACAATGTGACCGGGACCTTGTCTTCGGTCATGGTGGTGCTGGTCCGCGATACCGTAGTGATCCTCGGGCTGCTGGGGTGGTTGCTCTACCTGAACTGGCGGCTGACGCTGATTGCTGCGGTGCTCATTCCAATCGTGGCGGCCATGGTGCGCGCGTTTTCGCGGCGTATGCGGCGCTTGTCGGTGGAGCAGATGCGTCACACCGGCGACATGACCGGCGTCATCGAAGAAGCCATCCGTTGCAACCCGGTGATCAAGGTCTATGGCGGGCAGGCGTATGAGCAGTCACGCTTTGCTGCAGTCAACGAGCGGCTGCGCCACTTCGCGCGACGCATGACCGTGGCCAGCGCCACGATTGTGCCCACCACCCAGGTGGCGGCCGCGCTGGCCGTGGCGGTGGTCATTGCGATTGCGCTTGCGCAGTCCAGAGTCGATCAGACCAGTGTGGGCGGCTTCGTCTCATTTCTGACGGCCATGCTGATGCTGCTCGCACCTCTCAAACATCTGGCGGGCGTCAATGCTGATCTGCAACGCGCGCTGGCGGCCGCCGATGTGGTCTTCAAGTTCATGGACGAACCCATCGAGCCTGATCCGGGTACGCAGACGATCGAACGCGCCCGCGGTGCACTGACCTTCGAGAATGTGAGCTTTCGTTATCCGGGGGCTCAAACCGACGCGCTGTCAGGGATCGACCTTTCTGTGGCGCCAGGACAGACGCTTGCGCTGGTGGGGCCGTCGGGCGGTGGCAAGACGTCGCTGGCCAATCTCATTGCCCGGTTTCAGTCGCCCACCGGGGGCCGCATCCTGCTTGACGGCATCCCTATCGAGCATCTGACCCTCGCCAGCTTGCGCAGTCAGATCGCGTGGGTGAGTCAGCAGGTCATGCTGTTCAACGACACGATCGCGGCCAATGTCGCCTACGGGGACCAGCGTGAGGCTTCGCTCGAGCGCATCGAAGCGGCCATCCGTGCAGCTTATCTGCATGAGTTCGTGGCCAGCTTGCCGCAGGGGCTGCAGACCCCGATCGGTGACAACGGGATTCGTCTGTCAGGCGGCCAGCGCCAGCGCCTGTCGATCGCGCGCGCCATCCTCAAGGATGCGCCGGTACTGATCCTCGATGAGGCCACCTCGGCACTCGACAACGAATCCGAGCGTTGGGTTCAGGCTGCGCTTGAGACCCTGATGCGTGACCGCACGACGCTGGTCATTGCTCACCGCCTGTCCACTGTCATTCGCGCGGATCGCATTGCAGTGGTCCATGCAGGGCGAATCGTGGAAAGCGGTCGGCATGAAGACCTGCTGCGCCAAGGGGGGCTGTATGCCAGGCTCTATGGGGCCGGTGAGCCCTTGATTGAGCCCTCGAAGATGTAACCTTTTGCGTCCGTCGTCGTCGCGCCGCGGCGCGAATGCGTTCAAGTGCGTTCGACCCGCTTGTCTCGGGTCCACAGGAGACTCCCCGATGAATGCTTGCAGTCTCGCGGCTTCGCTGACGCCTGAGCGTGGTGCACTACATGGTGGATCAAGTGGTGCATCACGTGGTGCATTGCGTGGTGCATCACGTGGTGCATTAACGCCCTGCGCCCGATCTGTTTCGGCTGGGCTGTCGATCTGGGCTGCCGCTGTCCTGCTGAGCCATGTTCCCCTGCCGGCTGCGGCGCAAGGCGGTGCCGAGTCCGGTGGTTCGCCGCGCCCGCCCGCCAGTCGCACCTATGGCACAGCGCGCCCGCCGGGCTCGCCTGCCGCATCCGGGGCGCCGCCACCGCCTCCTCCCCCGGGCGCCATGATGCCGCCTTCAGGCGCGCCTCGACCGCCCTACCCACCGCCCCCCGGCGTCGTCACCTCGCGGCCGGTGTATCCGTCCTACCCGCCGCCGCCGGGCTACTACCGCCCGCCGCCGCCACGACCCAATGTCGGGATCGTGGTGGGCCCGGTGTGGCCCAGACCGTGGGGCTATCCGTACAGCCCCGGGTATCCCTATGCCTATCCAGGCTGGGGCTATCCGAGCTACCCGTCCACCGTGGTCGTCACACCCCCGGCCGTGGTGGCCACGCCGCCTGTGGTGACCTATGTCGAGCGCAGTGAACAGGCCGCCGTGGAAGCCCCGGCAGCAGGGTTTTGGTATTGGTGCGCTGATCCCTCCGGTTGGTATCCCCAGATTGCCGAGTGCCCAGGTGGTTGGCAGCCGGTAGCCCCTCGTTCCGAGCAATGAGTGCTGCGCCGATCTGTGGTGTGTGCGTTGTGAAAGGACCTGCGCAATGACGACCCCTTCAAATCGAATCGCGCGTTGGCGTGCCCCTGTGGTGGTCTTGGCACTGGCTGGGCTGGCCGGCTGTGCGGTGGCACCGTCCGGCCCCAGTCTGACCGCACTGCCTGGCAGTGGTCGTAGCATCGATCAGTTCCGAATGGACGATGCGATGTGCCGGCGCGCTACCACGGATGCTCTGGGTGGCCAGACGCCGCAGCGCGCGGCCAATGAGTCGGTGGCCGCGGGGGCTGTGGGTGGCGCCGCCATCGGTGCGCTGGCGGGCGCAGCCTTGGGGGGGTCGCGTGGGGCGAGCGTAGGCGCTGGCACTGGCTTGCTGATGGGGTCGCTGGCTGGCAGTGCACAGTCGCCGGTCTCCTCGCAGCGTGCACAGTTCGGCTTCGACCAGTTGTACTTTCAGTGCATGTATCAAGCGGGTCACCGCGTGCCGGTCAATGCGGCCTCGATGCGCTCCACCTCACCTGCCCCATTGCCTGCCGCATCCCCTGCGAATCAGCCAGCCCCGGCCTACCGTGCCACACCACTGCCCCCGCCAGGTCTGCCACCGGCTCCGCCGCCTGGTCTGGCTGCCCCGGCGCCGCGCGCCCTGCCGCCAGGGATGACCCAGGTACCCGGGGTCGGCACCGGCACGCCCGCGCCGTCTTCGAGCGGCCCGTCTGACGCGGCCACCCGGGTACCCCTTCCCCCGCCCGGCTTGCCCCCGGCGCCGCCGCGTACCTGGTAAGTACACGCAGCGTCAGCTACACGACCAGGCACGAGGAACGTTCCAAGGCCAGGCGCAGGGCAAGGCCTGTTCTGCGGCCTGGCACAGGCGATGGTGTAGCCTCGGGGCTTCTGACTTGCGAGGCGCCCGATGAGTACCGATCGATAT
>CANHUQ010000346.1 GCA_947463885.1 Burkholderiales bacterium | reverse complement strand
TAGCTGACTGAAATAGTTGGTTGGTGTCATGGATGCTGTTGGGTGGTCGCTTTTGAATTAGTATTGGTTGTCGTTTCGGTTTTTCGTCGAATCACCTCAGCCACCGTCCCCCACGCAAAATCCCCAAGCAATCGATCAATCTTGCCCAGCATTCGCCCTTGATTCACGTAATGCCGGAACCGCGACTTGGCACTGGCGTGATGCCTCTTCGGCTGCCCTGGATCTATTTCCCAGGGGTGGCAATAGAACACGGCAGCTTCGCCATCCACCTGATTGACCCGCTTCAAACTCCAGCGCGAAACCGAATAGGGTAAAAGCCGGAAATACCCGCCGCCTGATGCGGGGAAATTTCTTTCCCGCAGACGAATGGAAGTGGCCGGAATCTCGAGCAGACCACTGCGCTGATGCGCAAAACGCGGTGCTTCGGGCATTCCATAAAGATCATGCTTGATCGGGTAAATGCTCGAGCTGTACTGATGCCCGGTTTGTGCCAGCACATCCAGTGCCCACAGGGTGTCGCGGCCTACCGAAAAGCTTGGTGCGCGGTAGCCAATCACTGGCTGACCGCCCAAGTCTTCAAGCAGGCCCTTAGCGCGCACCACGTCTTCGCGGAACAGTTGCTCTCCCAGCTCATGGATCATGTGATGCCCATAGCCGTGGCTCGCCAACTCATGTCCACCGGCCACGATTCGCTTGACCAGGGCCGGGTAACGCTCAGCAATCCAGCCCAGGGTGAAGAACGTGGCCTTCACACCATGCTTGTCCAGCGTTTGCAGCAGAAGATCCACATTGCGTTCAACCCGGCACTCCAGAGAGTCCCAGTCTTTGCGATCAATGTAGGGCGCAAAGGCGGCAACCTGAAACCAGTCCTCCACATCAATGGAGAAGGCATTGACGATTTGGCTTGCGTGAGGGGTCATGATCCGGTCTGTTCGCGCCCGGGCTGCCCGCCTATCCGCAGCACCCGCAGCACTTTGCGAATGAGGTTCACCATCACGCCATTGGACGCTTCAAGCAGTTCAATGCGCTCTTCCAGGGCTGCAATCTGCGCTTGAAGGGTCTGCTCTTCATGAGCAGAGACCGCCGCGAACTGGGCGCTCCCCATCGCACTGCTGCTTGCAAGCACCATGGAAGGTCGGTGCAAGGGGAGGGTGCGCACATCGGCCAATGTGGGTGCCGCACTTTCATTGCTGCCGCCCAATTCGTCCGAAAGCTCTTTGGAAACCGCTTCAACATCTTCCGACGTGACTGCCCTTTTGTCGCCCAAAAATGCAGCCAACAGTAGACGATCGCACAAGGTATTGATGCGACGCGGCACTCCACCCGTGGTGTTGTGAACCGTCTTGAAAGCCGACGCTTCAAACTGCGGGTTGTCTTGCCAGCCCACATGGCGCAGGCGGTGCTCGATGTAGTGCTGTGTTTCTTCTTCGTCCAACGGGCCCAGGTGATAGGACGCAATCACCCGCTGCTTGAGCTGGCGCATTTCGGGGCGCTGCATGATGCCGCGAAACTCCGGCTGCCCCACCAGGAAGCTTTGCACCAGCGAACGGGTGCCTACCTGGAAATTCGACAGCATGCGCAGCTCTTCGACCGCACGGGGTGAAAGGTTCTGCGCTTCATCCACGATCAGCAGGGCGCGTTTGCCGTCTGCATGCAGGCCCTGGAAGTGCTGCTCCAGTCTGGTGAGCAAAGTGGCTTTGTCTTCGCCTTCAGATCGCAGGCCGAAGGCACTGGCTACAAGGCGCAGCAGATCATCTGAATCGACCTGCGTGCTCACGATCTGTACCGGCACGATCGCATCGTTATGGATGCGCCGCAAGAGTCCACGCACCAGCGTGGTCTTGCCTGCGCCCACCTCACCGGTGATGACAATGAAGCCTTCGCCCTGGTGCAATCCGTATTCCAGATAGGCCAGCGCGCGCTTGTGGCCGCGACTGCCAAAGAAAAAATCCGGGTCGGGGTTCAGCTGAAACGGCTTGGCTGTAAAACCGAAGTGGCTTTCGTACATGGCGATTCCTGCAGCGAAACGCTTATTCGAAGCGATGATTGGCAGACACGAACACGGCGGCCTCGTCGTAGCCGACCGTGGTGCCTGTTCCAGTCTGGCGTTGCACCCGTCCGCCCACAGACAGGGTGCTGCGAGGGGTGATGCGCCAGTCCCATGATGCAATCAGACTGGTGAGGTCGGAGCTTGATGCACGCGCATCCGATGTGGAATGCGTGTAGCGCAGCGCGGCACTGACCGATCGAACCGGGTCGAGTCGCCAGGAGGCTCCGAGGGTTGCGCCCCGTTGTTCCAGATCGTCATAAATGCCAGACGAGAAGGTCAGCGCGGTTTTGCGGTTGTTGTAGAACACCGATGCCAGCGCGGCACTGCGTGCACCCAGGAACCCGACTGTGGCTGTGGCCGTGTCATAGAACACGATCGCGGCATTGATCAGTCCCAGCCCACCGAACGCGTTGGAGCCGAACGAAAGATTGGATGGGCTGGCAATGTTGGTGGTGGCGCCACCAAACAAGAGGTTGCGCGAGGCCAAGCCTTCGGCGACAGGATTATTCGCTGTGGCGCCGCTGCGCCCAAACAGATCCGTGCCGCTGTTGAAGATCCCCGCGCCTGGGGCTGAGAGCCCGCCGGTATTACCGCTGCCGAATGAGGAGCGAATTCCGTCCGTGATGCCCTTGCCGTACGTCAGGCCAAACGTCCAGTTGGACGCGCGGTGCGTTGCCGAGAGCTCTGCGCTGTCGCCGTAGTAGCGCTGCGCCCAACGTCCGCGGATGAAGGTGTTGGTATCAGGTGCCCATTCCACTGCGGCGCTGGGGCCGTAGCCGGATGATTCGCCGTCCGCGTTTTTCAGGCGACTGTTCTGTGCATAGCCCATGCCCGCGGCCAAACGCAGGTTCCAGCGGTTGAGGGACCACCAGACCAGCACATCGGCTTCGGTGCCGGTGTATTGAACGCCGTTGCTGTAGTCGGTCTCGTAGGCCACACCATTGACCGATGCGCCGAGCGCGCGCTTTGTGAGGTCTGTGCGCGCGAATGCCGTGGCAGTCTGTGAGGTGCTGCTGGGGTAGGCGAAGCCGAAGGGGTCGAGTGTGCCGGTGTCGGTGTAACGCAGCCGGTAGCGCGCGTTCCATGTGCCGTTGCCATCGAACCTGCCCAGCAAATACGGCGACACTTCGAAGTTTCGGTATTGCGTGCTGT
>CANHUQ010000345.1 GCA_947463885.1 Burkholderiales bacterium | reverse complement strand
GCTTCAGGAGCGCCGCGGTCGCATTGGCGATGCCTTCGATCAGGCCCAGGGCCTGCGCGCCTGCGCCCAACACCGTTGCCACAAAGATCGGCACCAGGGGATAGACCAGATCGGAGGCAGCATCGTTGAGCAGGCTGATGGCGCCCAGCGTCCAGACCGCCGAGGGCAGGCCGCGCAGGGCGTTCAGCATGCGAGGGGCTCGTTCAACCCATGCACCTCTGCGCGGGCGGCGGGCGCTTGCCACATCGGGGCCGCATTCCATCGAGCGCGGCCTTCAAGCTCGGCCCGCCCGTGACTTCGGTCAATCCACCCGATGCCCGGGTGTGGCACTTTGACCGTCCGCGCAGGGGAAAAAAGGCCACGCGGCGGGGACTGCAGGTGTAAACTGCCGGCCTTTCCGCGACGGCCCGGTTGGGCACACCGGTTCGGGCAGCACGGGCTGTCAAAACCATGCATGGTGGGCGTCCTGTGCGGCGAGGCGATGGCGAACCATCGGCAAACGGCCCGGATTGATTCGAACCAGATTTCAAGGTGGCGCCCCTGGAGGCGGCACCCAATGCTCCTTCTGCTGCCGGCAGGGCTCCACGAGACCGCCGATTGGGCAGCGCATACGGAACAGAACCGCATTCACATCCTTGCATCGGAGTTTCGCATGAACCACCCGTATGTCGCCCCGGCCATCAGCGCCGGCGTGACCGCCCCGGAATATGTCAGGCATCAGGGCCTGATCGACTGGGTCGCGTCCATTGCCCGCATCACCCGCCCCGAGCGCATCGTCTGGGCCGATGGATCGCAGGAAGAATACGACCGGCTGTGTGCAGAGATGGTGGCAGCCGGCACCATGCGCCGCCTGAACCCTGCCAAGCGCGCAAACTCCTACCTCGCGATTTCAGATCCGACCGATGTGGCGCGCGTCGAAGACCGCACCTACATCTGCTCCGAGCGCAAGGAAGACGCAGGCCCCACCAACAACTGGATGGCTCCGGCCGAGATGCGCCAGACGCTGGCCGGGCTGTTCGAGGGCTGCATGCGCGGGCGCACGATGTACGTGATCCCGTTTTCCATGGGCCCGATCGGTTCGCCGATCGCCCATATCGGCGTGGAAATCAGCGACAGCCCGTATGTGGTGGTCAGCATGCGCACCATGACCCGCATGGGCCGCGCCGTGTTCGACGTGCTAGGTGAAGACGGCGGGTTCGTGCCCTGCGTGCACACCGTGGGCAAGCCGCTGGCCGCTGGCGAAAAAGATGTGGCCTGGCCTTGCAATGCCACGAAGTACATCGTGCATTACCCCGAGACCCGCGAGATCTGGTCGTACGGCTCGGGCTACGGCGGCAATGCGCTGCTGGGCAAGAAGTGCTTTGCGTTGCGCATCGCGTCGAACATGGGCCGCCAGGACGTGGCCGCCGGCGGCATCGGCTGGCTGGCCGAGCACATGCTGATCCTGGGCGTGACCTCGCCCGAGGGCAAGAAGTACCACGTGGCTGCGGCCTTCCCGTCGGCCTGCGGCAAGACCAACTTCGCCATGCTGATCCCGCCTAAGGATCTGGGCGGCTGGAAGGTCACCACCATCGGCGACGACATCGCATGGATCAAGCCGCAAGCCAATGGCCGGCTGCATGCGATCAACCCGGAAGCAGGCTACTTCGGTGTGGCCCCCGGCACCAACGACGTCACCAACCCCAATTGCATGGCGTCGCTCAAAGAGAACTGCGTGTTCACCAACGTAGCGCTCACCGATGACGGTGACGTGTGGTGGGAAGGCATGACCAAAGAGCCGCCGGCGCACCTGATCGACTGGCAGGGCAAGGACTGGACGCCCGCCGACGGCAAGGCCGGCCGCAAGGCAGCGCACCCGAATGCGCGCTTCACCGTGGCCGCTTCGCAGAACCCTGTGATTGACGCGCAGTGGGATGACCCCGAGGGCGTGCCCATCGATGCGTTCATTTTTGGGGGCCGTCGCTCCACCACCGTGCCGCTGGTGACCCAAGCCCGCAACTGGGTCGAGGGCGTGTACATGGCCGCGACCATGGGCTCCGAGACCACCGCCGCGCAGGCGGGTGCGCAGGGCGTGGTGCGTCGTGACCCGTTCGCGATGCTGCCGTTTTGCGGCTACAACATGTCGGACTACTTCCGTCACTGGCTCGACCTGGGCCACAGACTGGAAGCCGCTCATGCCAAGCTGCCGGCGATTTTCTGCGTCAACTGGTTCCGCACCGACGAGAACGGCAAGTTCGTATGGCCGGGCTACGGCGAGAACATGCGCGTGCTGCAGTGGATGGTCGGGCGCATCGAAGGCAAGGCAGGTTCCACTGAGCATGTGTTCGGTCACTCGCCGCGCTATGAAGACCTCGACTGGCGCGGCCTTGATTTCGGCCGCGGCGCATTCGACAAGATCACTGGCATCGACAAGGCACAGTGGCAGCGCGAGTTCGAGTTGCACTCGGAGCTCTTCACCCTGCTGGCGCAGGGCTTGCCACATCACCTGCTCGAAACCAAGGCGGCGCTGGAAAAACGGCTGGCTGCCTGATCTGCGGGGCGCGCTGCGCCGATTGGCGTCGTGCCCCGGCCCGTCACAAGACGCATGCGCGAGGGGCCCGATGCCCAATCGGGCGACCCTTTAATCATGATGTCCTCAGCAGCTCTTTACGTTTCAATCGAGCTGCCTGCGCGAGCTGATGCGCTGCCCCTCTTCACGGGTCATGCGCGCAGCCTTGCAAGCCTGGCGGGCTTCGATGCGCAACGCATCCAGGCCATCGAACTGGCCTGCGAAGAGGCGTTCACCCAGATCATCGCCCGCAGCACGCCCACCGATGGCGCGCCGGTGCGGATCGAATCCGCGCTCGATACGCTCGCGCTGACGCTGAGCATCATCGACCAGGCCGCCCCGGCATCTGTGGTTGATGACGCACTGACCGAGCGGCCGATCACCGACCTCAACGAGGTGGACCTGGATGCGATATCGCGGCAACTGATTCGACATGCTGCCGATTCAGTCACCTGGATGCCGCTGGGCCGCCAGGGTCACCGCACGCAGATGGTGTTCAACCGCCCGCAACCCGCCGTGGCCGCATTGGTGCAGCCGGAACGCCTGCAGGCCTTCGACGAACAGGTGCCGCTGGCACCGCCTCAGAATTACACCGTCAGACTGCCCGGCGAAGTCACCGACTGGCATCAGATCGCGGTGGCGATGTACCGCACCTACGGCTTTACCTATCCG
>CANHUQ010000344.1 GCA_947463885.1 Burkholderiales bacterium | reverse complement strand
TGAAGCCGCTCAATATAGTCGATCTGAAGCCCGCATTCAAACCGCGATGGCACTGCAGGATGTGCCATCGCAGCACTCAGCTACGCACTATGCAGCGGGCAGGCCATGACAGCGCTGCCCGCTTGAGAACCCTCGCGTATCAGCCCTCAGCTCAGACGCCGATCATCCCACCATCGTCGCGGGTAATCACCAGCGTCGCCGAACGAGGCCGACCCACCGGCCCGTACTTCTGCGTGCCTGGGGCCGTGCCAGGCCACTGGCTTTCGAAGGCAAAACTCGACGCGCTCCCCAACGCGGGCGTGTTCTCACCCGGGTGTTGAATGCAGACGAACATCGCCTTGCCATCAGGTGTCTCGGCCAGGCCAGTGACCTCTGCACCCTTGGGTGCTACCAGGAATCGACGCAGCTTCGCATCACCCAATGCAGCGCCGATGAAGGTCCCGGTCTTGCCGGTTGCGCCGTTGAGCGAATTGTTGACAGTGATTGCCTTGCCATCACCGACCGTCCCAGGAACTGCAGCCAGCAGCATGCAGTTGGTCTGGTCAGTGAAGGCGCCGTCGTCAGTCTGGATCCACATGATCCCCGATGCAGGGCTGTAGTACAGACCATCAGGTGACGAGAACGCATTCGATGCGGTCAGGCCAGACAGGTTCACGTCAGCCACCGAAGTATCCTCGGCGCCGAAAAGGAAAATATCCCAATTGAAGGCCATCGCCGCGGCGTTGGCGGGAATCGAGCCCTGCTCACGGAAACGAATGATGTGCCCGTTAGGGTTGCCGCTGCCTCTGCGGCCATCCGGGTCGTTGTACGAACGCGGATTGGCACCGTCTGCCGTGACCGGAGTGCGATTCGCCGCGCTATTGTTGGTCAGCGCAAAATAGATCTCACCCGTGGACGCGTTGACGGCTCCCCACTCCGGGCGATCCATCTTGGTGGCGCCGACTGCATCGGCGGCCAGGCGTGTGTTGACCAGCACGTCGGCCTGGTTGGCGAATGCATACGTGGCGAAATTCGCGATGGCTGGTACCGAGATATCCAGCAACAGCCAAGTTCCCGTGCCATCGGCATTGAACTTGGCCGCATAGAGCTTGCCTTCGTTCAGGTACTTGTCGCCGGCTGCCATGCCACCGCCGATGTCGGCTGTCGACCAGACTGCCGTGCTGACGAATTTGTAGATGTACTCGTTGCGCGAGTCACAACCCATGTAGAAGGCCAGGGGTTGGCCCACGACCGGCACGCCATACACAGCGGCCTCGTGAGCAAACCGGCCCATCGCCACGCGTTTGGCTGGTACAGAATTGGGCGTGGCGGGATCGATTTCGAGGTTGTAACCGAACGTATTGGGCTCGTTCCGGAAGTCCGCTGCAGAAGACGCCCCAGTGACCGCAACATTCCAGCGTGAGTACTGGTCGCTGCCAGAAACGGTATGCCAACCCTGACTAACACCAGAGGTTGCCGTGGGCGAGAGCGCAGCCCGAGCGACGCCATAGCGCGCCCGCGACGCGACTGTCTTTGCATCAGGCGCGGTCGAACCTACAGGCATCTGAAAGTAGACGGCCCAGTTTTCCTCGCAAGCGAGGTAGGTGCCCCATGGCGTCTTGCCGTGGCCGCAATTGTTCAGCGTGCCGCGTGCGGTAGCGCCCGACGTGTCGAATGCCGTGACCATGAGGGATTTGATGTTCGCCAGATGTGCAGCCGGCCCCGTGATGTTCACCACGGTATTGGGGGTGATCCGGCGGTTGTAGGCTGAATCCTTCTTGTAGGACCAGGTGCTGCCGCTCTTGCTCAACTCCACGATCGACACGCCGTGATGGTTGATCTCCTTGCGCACTTCCAGCCCGTCAGCGGGACGAGCCTTCAGATCCCATGAGCCAAACTGATCGAACTTCTTGGCTGTGACACCGCCGGAAGTCTGTCCAGTCGGATGAAAGAAATGCGCATCGGCTGAGCTCTCGTGGTTGACCGCGAGCAGGGCTCGCCCCGTGTCTGCGTTCGAGTACTTACCGCTTGCATCAATAAAGAACAGATCCATGCCGTCATGGTGATCGCCAACCCGGCGGGCCCAGTCGTCGGATTCATTGCCCGAACCGCTGTAGGCCGCCAGGCTCGAATCAAGCGCATCACCCGTCGCGTGGACGACTCGAACGGTGTAGCCAGCCGGAACGACCACCTGATCCGCCAGACTCTTGCCAACCGGACTGAAGCTCAGTCCCTTCGTCTCTACGGGAACACTGCTGGTCGGATCGCTGTCTCCGCCACACGCCTGAAGCATCGGGAGCGCCGCTGCGGCCGACAACCCGACGCTGCCGCGCAGCACGTTGCGGCGGGCCGGACTGACCAGCGCGCGGTCAAGGACATTCTGGAAATGTTCGTTCGACGAATCGTTGCAAATGGGATCGTCGTGATGGTGCGACATGCTGGACTCCTGGAGGTCGTTGGATACCCCGTGTCGTGACGGCTCCGAGGAAGTCGAAGCTCAAACGGGGTCGCTCTCGAGCGAGTCGTGACGATGCGTGACTGAGATGACGCTGCCTTGATCGAACGATGACAGTTCGACGGTGGTACGTAATGAAACTGACTTACAACCCGAGCGCCCTTGGCAACCAGAGGGTGATGACCGGAAATGCGATCAGCACGGCGAGCCTGACAATGTCGGCATACAGAAACGGCATGACGCCCTTCCAGATCTGGCCAGTGGGCACATCGGGCAGCACGCTGCGCAGCACGAACACATTCATGCCGACAGGCGGGCTGATCATGCCGATTTCCACCACACACACGATCAAAATGCCAAACCACACCGGATCAAAGCCCAAGTGTGTGATCAGCGGAAAGAAGATCGGCACCGTGAGCAGGATCATCGAGAGCTCTTCCATCGCGGTGCCCAGCAGCACATACACCGCACAGATCGCGACGATCACGGCAATGGGATGAATGCTGAACTGCTCGACGAAGTCCTTCAGGTCCTGGGGCATGGTTGTGAAGTTCGCGAAGCTCGCAAAGATCGACGCACCGATCAGGATGGTGAACAACATGGCTGTTGTGCGGGCCGACTGCACCAACACATCGATCAAGACGGGCCAGGTCAATGCGCCGCGCGCTAACGCAAAGACAAAGCCGCCCATCGCTCCAATGCCAGCGGCCTCGGTCGGTGTGAACCAGCCGCCGTACATGCCGCCCATCACAATGGCAAACAGCACCAGCACGCCCCAGATGTCGCGCAACGCCCTCAAGCGCTCAGCCCAG
>CANHUQ010000343.1 GCA_947463885.1 Burkholderiales bacterium | reverse complement strand
TGCCGCCACATCCCGCACCAGATCTTCGACGAACTTGGGATTGTCGTAGGCGCGCTCGGTGACATGCTTTTCGTCAACGCGCTTGAGCAGACCGTAGAGCTCACATGAAGCCTGCTGCTCGACGCGTGCGATCAAGTCGTGCACATCCAGCGAAGCCCCGGGCAGCAGACAGGCCTCGACCGTGACATGGGAGCGCTGGTTGTGCGCACCGTAATCGGAGATGGACTTGGAACACGGGCACAGGCTGGTGACGGGCACCAGAATGCGCACGTTCACCTGCGGCGCAGTGCGCCCCCCGTCTACGCTGATGGCCAACTCGTAGTCCATGGTGCTCTGGACCAGTGAGACCGGCGCGGTCTTGGTCACGAACAGCGGAAAGGTCAGCTCGAAGCGGCCGGTGTCGGCCTGCAGCAATTCGAGCATCTCGGCATGCAGGGGGACCAGGGCATCCAGGGACAGACTGCGGGCCTGGCGCTCCAGCAGCGCGATGAAGCGCGACATGTGCGTGCCTTTCTGATCGGCCGGCAACGCGACAAACAAACCCCAAACCGCCACGGTAGGCACCGAAGCCTCGCCCGACTGCCACAGCAGCGGGTAGCGCAAGCCACGCACCCCCACCCGCTGAATGGGCTGCAGGCGATGATCGGCACTGCTTTGCACATCGGGCATGTCACGGTCGGCGGAGCCCGTGAGGGTGGCGCCTGGGTCGCGGGAATTCATCGGTCGTCCTTTCCGGTCAGCCTTCTACTGTAGCGCACCGTCTGCACCGCCCGCTGAAAGCCCGAACCGAGCCTGACGTTTCGACGCGGGGCGAGCCCTGGTCGGATCAGCGGCTCGCCACCAGTCGGGGCGACGCAGCCGTCTCGGTACCGCCCAGGAGGTCGGCAAACCGTGCCCGCACCGATCGCTCGATGCCTTCGGCATCCAGCCCCTCCAGCTTGAGCAGCAAACTCGGGTCGCCGTGATCGATAAAGAGGTCGCGCAGCCCTAGTTGCAGGACTGGGCGCTGCACGCCGCGCGCCGCCATGGCTTCAAGGCAGGCACTCCCCGCTCCGCCCATGATGGCGTGTTCCTCGACCGTGACGAAGGCGTCGTGGGTACGGGCAAGCTCTTCAATCAGCGCGTCATCAACCGGCTTGACCCAGCGCATGTCGACCACGGTGGCGTCGAGCGCATGGCCGGCAACGAGCGCCGGGTGGACCATGGAACCGAACGCCAGGAAGGCGATCCGCTGCCCGGTGCGACGCACCAGACCCTTGCCGAATGGCAAACGGGTAAACGCCTTGGCCACTTCAGCGCCGACCCCCGATCCGCGCGGATAGCGCACGGCGCTGGGGCCCTCATGGCAATAGGCGGTGTAGAGCATCTGGCGGCACTCGTTCTCGTCGGAGGGCGCCAACACCACCATGTTCGGGATGCACCGCAGAAACGCCAGATCGTAGGCGCCCGCGTGGGTGGCGCCGTCGGCACCGACCAGCCCGGCGCGGTCCAGTGCAAACACCACCGGCAGGTTCTGTAGCGCCACATCATGGATGAGCTGGTCGTAGCCGCGCTGCAGGAAGGTGGAGTAAATGGCCACCACCGGCTTCACCCCCTCGCAGGCCATGCCGGCTGCAAAGGTGACCGCATGCTGCTCGGCAATCCCGACGTCGAAATAGCGCTTAGGGAAACGCCGCTCAAATTCCACCAGGCCGGAACCCTCGCGCATGGCCGGCGTCACGCCCACCAACCGCTCATCCTGCTCGGCCAGATCGCAGATCCAGTCGCCGAAAATCTGGGTGTAGGTGGGCTTGCCGCCACTGGATTTCTTGATGCCCTCACCCGGATCGAACTTGCCCGGACCGTGGTAGAGGACCGGGTCGGCCTCGGCCAGCTTGTAGCCCTGGCCTTTGCGGGTGATGACATGCAGGAACACCGGCCCGTGCATCTCACGCAGGTTCTGAAGCGTGGGCACGAGCGCATCCAGGTCGTGACCATCAATCGGCCCGAAATAGGTGAAGCCGAACTCCTCGAACATCGTGGCAGGCACGACCATGCCTTTTGCATGCTCCTCCAGGCGGCGTGCGAGTTCGTACACCGGGGGCACCTTGGACAGGACACTGCGGGCCATGTCGCGGGCCATGGTGACCTGGCGACCCGAGAGCATGCGGGCGAGATATTTATTCAGCGCCCCCACCGGCGGGGAGATCGACATGTCGTTGTCGTTGAGGACCACCAGCAGATCGATGTCGGGCGTGACGCCGGCATTGTTCATGGCTTCGAAGGCCATGCCCGCGGTCATGGCGCCATCACCGATGATCGCCACATGCCGCCTGCGCGTGGCCCCCTGGTTCTCGCCCTTGTTGCGCGAGGCCACAGCCATGCCCAGCGCAGCCGAGATGGATGTCGAGGAATGGGCCGTCCCGAAGGTGTCGTATTCGCTTTCGGCACGACGCGGAAAACCCGAGATACCGCCATGCTGGCGCAGCCGGTCCATGCCCTGACGGCGTCCGGTCAGGATCTTGTGGGGATACGACTGGTGGCCCACATCCCAGACCAGCCGATCGCGCGGCGTGTTGAAGACATAGTGCAAGGCGATGGCGAGCTCGACCGTCCCCAGGTTGCTGGACAGATGGCCGCCCGTGCGCGACACCGAGTCAAGGATGTAGCGGCGCAGTTGATCGGCCAGTGCCGGCAGACGGTTGCGCTCCATGCGGCGCAGCACCGAGGGATCATCGACCTGCTCGAGCAGTGAGTAGGCATCAGTCATCTTTGTATCCTCCCCTCAAGTCCCGGTGCGATGGTCGCCCCGGTGTCTTCCGACCCAACATTCGATCAACCCGCCAAGACCGCTCAGGAACGTCTGAGCACGATCAGGTCAGCCAGGGCGCGCAAGGGCGCAGCCGAGCCGCCGAAATCATCCAGTGCCCCATGCGCCTGTTCGCGCAGCGATGCCGCCAGCGAGCGCGCCCCACTCAACCCAAGCAGCGACACAAACGTGGGCTTGTCCTGCTCGGCGTCCTTGCCGGCGGTCTTGCCCAGTGTGGCACTGTCGGCCTCCACGTCCAGCACATCATCCACCACCTGAAACGCCAGGCCCACCGCGGCACTGTATTGGTCGAGCGCGGCAGCCTGCGAGGCGCTTTGCGGTGCGCCGCACCAGGCACCCAGGCGCACCGAAGCACGCAACATGGCGCCGGTCTTGCGCCGGTGCATGTCTTCGAGCGCCTCGCGAGTCAGCTGCCCCCCAACGGCCGACAGATCGATCGCCTGCCCGCCCGCCATGCCGACCGAACCGGC
>CANHUQ010000342.1 GCA_947463885.1 Burkholderiales bacterium | reverse complement strand
CGTCTGCGTCAGGCGGTGATCGACGAAGGCAATGTCTTCGAGGTGCTGATGGACGCGGTGCGGGTGTGCTCGCTCGGTCAGATCACCCACGCATTGTTTGAGGTGGGTGGGCAGTACCGGCGGAATATGTAGCGCTTCTCAAACCGACCTGGCGTTACACCCCCGAGAGCACGTGCACCACGCGCTTGGCCACCAGCGGGCGCGTTTTGGCCGCGTACTCGGCCATGTGGGGTGCCGCGGCATGGGCCTTGAGGGCATCAAGGCTCGCCCACTTCTCGATCACGATGAAGGTGTCCGGCCCGGCAGGGGTGGCCGTTGGGGTGGTGGGCTCGGCATCGACCACCGCACCGTATTCGATGCAGCCGACCTCGGCGTGCACCTTCGGTACGTTGGCTTTGAAGGCCTCAAGGATGGTGGCGCGCTGACCGGGCAGGGCGGTGATGATGGCGAGGACGTGGATCATGTGAAGCTCCAGGGGTTGTGGATGAAGTTGCGGCCTGTGCCGCGGGCAAAAAGTGCTGCTCAGCGCTGCGCCGAGTACACCGCCGTTTCAAACGCATTGAAAAGCGGCAGCGATTTGGCGTCAGCAAATGGAAAGATCTGAGTCATGTAGACACCGGCCAGATTGCTCACCGGATCGATCCAGTAGTAGCAGTTGGTCAGCCCGGCCCAGGACATGGACCCTGCTGCACGGCCCGTGGGCGCGGCCTGAAGGTTGATCTGGAACGCCAGGCTCCAGGCTTTAGGCACGCCGGGAAAAAATTCGGCGTCATTCGAGCGTGCCGGCATGGCGGTCTTGAGCATCCGCACGCGGCAATCACCCATGTGATTCATGCCCATGAGTGCCACGGTTTCGGGTCGCAGCACGCGCTCGCCGTTGCCGGCACCGTGATTGAGGATCATGCGTGTGAAGGTGAGATAGTCGCGCGCGGTGCTGAGCAGGCCGCCGCCGCCCTGGTCGACATCGGGAGGCGGTGGCGGGCCCATGCCGGTGATCGGCGCAAGCGACCCGTCTTCGGCGCGCTGATGCATGGCGGCCATCTGCGCGCGCATCGCCTCACTCGGTCGGTAGGCAGTGCTGCTCATGCCCAGCGGGCCGAGCAGGTGGTCCTGAAAATACTGGCCCAGCGGCTTGCCGCTTGCGGCCTCGACCATCTTGCCGGCCCAGTCGGTATTGACGCCGTATTCCCAGCGCTCGCCGGGATCGGCAATCAGCGGAATATCGATCGACGCATTGGTGCGGGTTTCGATGCCTGGGATCTTCATCAGGTCCTTGTATCGCTTGATGTCCGCATTCCAGAGCTCGTAGCTGAAGCCGGCCGAGTGGGTCAGCAGATGACGCAGGGTGATGGCCCGACGGGGTGCGCGTGTTTGCGGCTGACCCGCGGCATCGAAGCCGGTCAGCACGCGCACATTGCCGAGTGCCGGCACGACGGCGCTGGCTGGTGCATCGAGCTCGAGCAGACCTCGCTCCACCAGTTGCAGCGCGGCGCTCGAGGTGATCGCCTTGGTCATTGAGGCGATGCCCACCACGGTGTCAACCGTCATGGGATCGCTGCGAGCCAGGCTGCGAACGCCGAAGGCGCCTTCGTAGAGCGTGCGCTCGGACGAGGTGACCATCGCCGCCACGCCGGGGATATCGCCGCGTTTGGCGGCCTCACTGAGCAGATGATCGATGCGGGCCTGATGGCTCATGCAAGTTTCCTGTTGGGGTTGTACCGATGGGCGTGGGATGGCTTGTCGAACTGGCGATGAGCCCGGTCACATCAAACTTCCGATGATAGGAGCAATCGGCGGTGAATAGACCGATCGCCGACGACTGCGTCAGGCGCGACGTGCGCATGGCTGACACCCCCATGAATATGGGTAGCTGAACTCGTCCTGAATCCGGATCGTTTCATCGAGTTCTGGCAACCTGACTAAGGTAAAGAAATGCGCTTTCTTGGTGGCTCTGTGAATTGGTTCTGGCGGTCGCGTCGCACCTGTTTCAACAATCTCTGGATGATCATCGCAGTCTCGATGCTGGTTGCGTGCGGAGGCAACAGCAGTGAGGGAGAAGGCACACTGCAACAGGCGATACCCGTCACGCTGAAAGACGCGACATTCGCCGGGCGGACCAGCAACAGCAACCTTTTCGGTGCCGTGGTGACGCACACCACGGGCATCGAAGCCTATTTTTGTGATGGCCAGCGCGACTACTGGTTTCGGGGTGTGCCGGGCGATTCAATCGTTGAACTGGTTGACAGTGCAGGCAAGAAACTCCTGCTTTCGCTCGAAGAGAACACCGTGATGGGTCGCCTGGTGGATGGCGACACCGTCACGCAATTCGAGTTGCCCAAAGTACCGGGTGAGGCCCTGTTTCGCGCAGAAACTTTTCTTGGCGCAGAGCGGATACTGGGTGGCTGGATCAGGCTGCCCGACGGCGAACAGCGCGGTGTGATCCGAGCGGGTGCCGTCAGCGTGACGAGCAGTTTGGTTGGTGACCGCTTTACATGCGACAACTGCGCGGTATTCGCCGGATTGACACCCGCCGCCTTGACCCCGAGCAGCGCCTTGCGCACCGCGAATGTCGTCCCGAAGTTCACGGTCATCGGCATGGGCGACTCGTTCATGTCGGGCGAAGGCGCCCCGGTGATTTCGGGCATTCACACCGACAACGGGGAAAGAGGCCAGTCGGAGACATGGTCGTCGGGCATGCCTCTGGGTGCCAACCTCAACATCGATGCCGCCGCTCAGACAACGCTGCTGGCCGAGGCCCGGGCCTGCCATCGTGGCGCATCCGGTCTTGGATTGGCGGTGGCCGATCTGCAGACGCTGTGGCCGGGGGTGGCACTCGTGCACCAGACCTTCGCCTGCTCCGGGGCGATCGTTGCTGACCTGATCGAGAACTCGGTCAGTGGCCAGGCCAATTGCGCGGCTTTGACGAATGCTGACCAGCGACGGGACTGCGACTTGTTGGCCGACGACTTGCCAACCCAATCGATCCCCCCGCAATGGACCGCAGCGCTTAATTTTCTGAGCACTCAGCGATTGAGCGCCGATGCGGTGGTCATGTCCATTGGCGGCAACGACATGGGCTTTGGCAAAATCATTGCGGAATGCCTGAGCGGCAGTTGTGGCGATGCAGGTAGCACCGCAAGAAGGGTATTGGCCCAGGGGCAGATCGATGTACGCGGCTGGTACCGTCAACTGGCCAGCAAATTCACTGCAAACCGGCTGCCGCCGGCCAATGTGCATCTCACCATGCACCCCAATCCGCTGAGCCGCACCGCCACTGATCT
>CANHUQ010000341.1 GCA_947463885.1 Burkholderiales bacterium | reverse complement strand
GGCCAGATTGCCGGGCCGTTGCTGGCGGCCTACCTGGCTCAAGGCGGCGGTTTTGCCGTGCCATCGATGCTCTCAAGTGCAGCCCTGCTGCTGGGGGCGCTGCTGATGGCCCCGCGCCTGGATGCGCAGCGTTAGTCCTTACGGCTTAACGTGCAGGCTGTGCCGCCGCGAGCCCTGTGAGGGCATGGCCTGAGGCCAGACCTTTAGCCCGGCGCGGGCTGCCCCAGGATGGCCATGGTGATACGTGAGGTGCAGGTGAGCCGGCCGGCGTCGTCGCGCAGTTCGATCTGCCACACATGCGTGCTGCGGCCGATATGGACCGGGCGGCACTCACCCGTGACCCAGCCTTCGCGCGTGGCGCGGATATGGTTGGCATTGATATCCAGGCCCACTGCGGTCTGACCCGGTGGCAAACACAGGGTGGCTGCCACGCTGCCCAGCGTTTCAGCCAGCACCACGCTGGCACCACCGTGCAGGATCCCCGCGGGCTGTTTGGTGCGCGCATCGACCGGCATGCGGGCGATCAGCACATCGGGGCCCACTTGAAGAAACTCGATGCCCAAGTGCTTCACGGTGGTCCCCACATGCATGGCCTCCAGGCTGGCAACGGTGGCGGGGCGACGAAAGATCGAGGCAGGTGTATCAGACATGGCCAACATGCAAAAAGAGCGACCATCGATGGTAACGCGTGCCGCAGGCGAGGCGTTGCCGCAGCGATAATTCGGAAGGCTCACTGCAGGAGACCGTCGATCATGCAACCCCTCACCTACCGCGGCTACGACCGCGCCAGTCTGGATGCGCAGTACAACAATCGTGCGAAGGTGCCTCATTTCGAGCAGCACATCGCACGCTGGCATGCACAGGGTGAAGCAGCGCGCGCGACCTTGTCGGCGCAGATCAATGTCCCCTATGACGTGGCCAGCGGGCAAACGGTCAATGTGTTTCCCGCCGCTGGCACGCGGGGCTCGTGCCCGGTGCTGATCTACATCCATGGCGGCTACTGGATGGCGCTCAACAAGGAGTCCACCGATTGCGTGGCCTTGGGCTTCGCACGCAGGGGCGTTGCCGTGGTCACGGTGGATTACACCCTGATGCCTGCGGTCCGGATGGATGAAGTCGTGCGGCAATGCCGCAATGCCGTGGCCTGGACCATGACCCAGGCGGCTGAGTTCGGTGGGGATCCGCAGCGGGTGTGGGTCGCCGGGCATTCTGCGGGCGGCCATCTCACCACTGCTGTGGCCGCGACCGACTGGACTCACTTTGTTGGAGCACCACGCGGCGTGGTGCCGGCAGGCGGTTTCGCTTTCAGCGGCTTGCACGATCTGGAGCCGATTGCACTGAGCTATCTCAACGACACCTTGCGCATGGACGCTGAAGAATCGCGTCGAAACAGCCCGCAGCACATGCCTGCGCCGCCTTCGGGTGACTGGCACATGCTGGTGGGGGGCGCCGAAGGCGCCGAGTATCTGCGCCAGAGTGTTGATCTCGCGGCAGCCTGGGGCAGCACACCCTCACGGCGTGTGAGCATGGAGGTGATCGCGGGCGCCGATCATTTTTCTCTGGTCGATCCGCTGGCCGATCCACAGTCGGCCATGGTCTCGCGAATGTGCGCGGCCATGGGCGCCGCGTGAGCGGTCAGGCGATCAGCTTGCCCGGGTTCATGATGCCTTGCGGGTCGAGTGCCTGCTTGATCGTTCGCATGAGGCTCAGTGCCACCGGCGATTTGTAGCGCAGCAACTCATCACGGCGCAGCACTCCAATGCCGTGCTCAGCCGAGATGGACCCCTGTGCGGCTTCCACCGCATCGTGCACCACTGCATTCAGCCCGTCCTGCCACGACAGGAAGGTGTCTTCGGGCACACCAGGTGGCGGCGAGACGTTGTAGTGCAGATTGCCGTCACCCAGGTGGCCGAAGACCACCATGCGCACTCCGGGAAAAGCCTGGGCGATGGCTGCATCGGTGGACTCGACAAAATCGGCAATGGCCGAAATGGGCACCGAGATGTCGTGCTTGATGTTCTTGCCCTCGGCGGCCTGCGCTTCGGAGATGTTCTCGCGCAGGCTCCAGAACTTGCGTGACTGCGCGACCGACTGTGCAATCGCCGCATCGGTGATGAGACCGGCTTCAAGCGCGCGCTGCATGAGCGCATCGAAGCGCTCGGTGGCGTGCGCCTCACTCTCGGCATCGGACGATTCAAGTAGGACGCTGTAAGGCGGGGCCTCTGCAAAGGGCAGGGTGCATTCGGGGTAGTGGCGGGTCACCAGTTGCAGGCACATCGCCGACATCATTTCGAAGCCGGTCAGGGCCGGCCCGAGCATGCTCTGCGCCAGATCAAGCAGGCGCAAGGCTGCATGGGGCGACTCCACCGCTGCCAACGCAGTCACTTGCGCAGCCGGCCGTGGAAAGAGTTTCAGCGTGGCCGCGGTAATGACCCCAAGCGTGCCCTCTGCGCCAATGAAGAGGTCCCGCAGATCGTAGCCGGTGTTGTCCTTGCGTAGCCCTCGCAGTGCAGGCCAGATCTCGCCTGCGGGGGTGACCACCTCAAGACCCAGACACAGCTCGCGCGCATTGCCATAGCGCAGCACGGCCGTGCCTCCGGCATTGGTCGACAAGTTGCCGCCCACCGTGCAGCTGCCCTCAGCGGCGAGCGAAAGCGGGAACAACCGGTCTACCTGCTGCGCGGCTTCCTGCACCTTCGCCAGCACCACGCCTGCTTCGGCGGTGAGCGTGTGATTGGTGGGGTCGATGGCGCGGATGCGGTTCATGCGTGCCAGCGACAGCACCACCGCGCTGCCTGACGCGTCCGGGACCGAGCCGCCGGTCAGTCCGGTATTGCCACCCTGCGGCACGATCGGCACGCGGTGCTGCGCGCACCAGCGGACCAGTCGGGCGACTTCTTCGGTGGTGGCGGGCTGCACGACGGCGATGGCGCGGCCGAGATAGCGCTTGCGCCAGTCGAGCAGGAAGGGGGCGGTGTCTTGCGGCGCGGTCAGGACGCGGCCGATGTCTTGGGGCAGGGCGGGTGGGCTCATCGACTGATTATGCAGCGCTCAGGCCGAGCGTGACCTTGTGCCTGTCAGAGGAATGAACACAGGCCGCCCCAGGCGAGATTGCGCGCGTACTCAAAGAGGTGGCGATGACGTCGAGTCGGGACACAAACCGGGCGCGCTAGACCACATCAACGCGAATTGCGTGAAGCGGTTCACAGACGGTTGAAGACGCCCGCCGATTGGCATGGTGCATGCAAGGGTGTTCCCATCCGCCGCCCTGAGCAACGGGGGG
>CANHUQ010000340.1 GCA_947463885.1 Burkholderiales bacterium | reverse complement strand
GGACCGATGCTGGGTTACGCGATCCTCATGTGGCTGCCCGATGAAGTGCATCTGCTCAATTTGAGTGTCGACGCACCGGTACAGGCGCGTGGTTTGGGTGCCCAGATGCTCGAGTGGCTGATGACCGATGTGATGCATCGCGGCGCACCCGCCATGCTGCTGGAGGTGCGCCCCTCGAACATGGCGGGTCTGCGCTTGTATGAGCGCAAGGGCTTTCAGCGGATCGGTTTGCGCAAGGGCTATTACCCGCCGCAAAACGGGGTGCGCGAGGACGCCATCGTGATGCGCCGACGCTTTGATGCGCACGGCGCGGTAACGTCGCTTTGACGTTGCAGGCGGATTGATCGACATGGACGCACACCGCAGGCGCGCTTGGGAGGCGCTCGAAATCGGGCCCTTGTGGCGGTTGCGACCGCCACCGCCAGACTCGTCCGAGCCGCTGACCTGGACGCAGTTGCAGCAGACGGTGTCCGGTTGCAAGGCGTGTGTGCTGGCGGACAGTCGCCAGCAGACCGTCTTTGGCGCCGGAGCGCAGCCAGCCGCCTGGATGCTCGTGGGCGAGGCGCCCGACCAACATGAAGAGTCCAGTGGAGAACCGTTCGTGGGGCTAGCCGGTCAGTTGCTGGACCAGATGCTTGCAGCCATCGGTGTGAATCGCAGCACCGATGTGTTCGTCACTAACGCGCTCAAGTGCGCAACGCCTGCGAACCGCGATCCCTTGGTCGAGGAAGTCTCGCGCTGCGCGCCTTATCTGAAACGTCAGGTCGACCTGGTTCAGCCCAGGCTCATCCTCGTGCTGGGCCAGTTCGCAGCCCACAGTCTCCTGGGAACCGATGCGAGTGTGGTCAGCCTGCGCGGGGTGGTACACACCTATGCGTCTGCCGCCGGTCCCATCCCGCTTGTGGTGACCCACCACCCGGCCTATTTGCTGCGCAATTTGCCTGAAAAAGCACACAGCTGGTCGGACCTGCGCTTGGCCCGCCGCACCTTCGATACTTATCCCGTCACGCGCTGATCCGGGCTCAGTGGCCGCGTGGTGAGTCGGCTTCGACCTCAATCAGACTGACCGAATCGAAGCGGCGCTGATTGGCTCGATGCAGGGCGATCACCGCCAGCATCGTGACGGCCACCATGGCTCCGAAGGTCACAATGATGGTGTTGATGTGCCAGTCGGCGCGAATCAGCACGGCATACAGCGCGAGCATGATCAACACCATCAGATTTTCATTGAAATTCTGAACGGCGATGGAATGGCCTGCGCTCATCAGGACGTGCCCGCGGTGCTGCAGCAGGGCATTCATGGGGACCACGAAAAAGCCGGCGAGCGCGCCGATGATCACCAGCAGCGGATAAGCCACGGACGTGTCGTGGACCAGCGTCATCATCGGCACGATGACCCCCATGGCGACTCCGCAAGGCAGCACACGCAGCGAGCCCCTGAGGGGAATGATGCGGGCTGCCATGACGGCACCGATGGCAATGCCTACCGCGACGACGCCCTGCAGCACTGCGGCCCGCGACAGGGGCATGCCCAGCTGCACTTCCGCCCACTTCAGGACGATGAACTGCAGCGTGGCGCCTGCACCCCAGAACAGGGTGGTGACTGCGAGCGATATCTGGCCGAGCTTGTCTCGCCACAGCGTGGACAGGCAATGGGCGAAATCCTTGAGCAGTGCGACCGGGTTGCGTGACTGGCGCGCGTAGCGTGCCCCGGTGTCAGGGATGCGCAAATTAAAGAGCGCTGCAACACCGTACAGACAGGCAATGACCAGAATGGCCGATTCAGCCGGGGTATCAATACCGGTTTCAAGCGCTGGGAAGTCCAAAGAAAGCAAGGCTGCCGCCACTTTCGGGCTGATCAGCACGCCGCCCAGGACGGTGCCCAGGATGATCGAACCTACGGTGGTGCCTTCGATCCAGCCATTGGCCGCCACCAGCTTGCTGGGCGGTAGCAGCTCGGTGAGGATGCCGTACTTGGCGGGCGAGTAGGCTGCCGCACCCAGGCCGACGATCGCATACGCCAGCAGAGGATGCACCGTGAAGAACATCAGCGCGCAGCCGACCACCTTGATGGTGTTGGTGATCAGCATCACGCGGCCCTTGGGCATGGCGTCGGCAAATGGGCCCACGAACGGCGCAAGCAGGACGTAGGAAACGGTGAAGAAGAGCTTGAGAAGCGGCTTCATCCACTCGGGCGCGTGCATCTCGACCAGCAGCGCAATGGCGGCGATCAGCAGCGCGTTGTCGGCGAGCGACGAGAAGAACTGCGCCGCCATGATGGTGTAGAAACCGCGTCTCATTCTGGTACCGGCTGCCTGAGCGCTGCGTTATAGCATGAACCCCATGGCGCTATAGTGGCCGGATGTCACGACCGATCGCAGCCTACATCTCCGTGGCGGCCATGGCCGCCAATCTTCAGCAAGTGCGCGCCCGCGCTGCGTCTTCGCGCATCTGGGCGGTCATCAAGGCCAATGCCTATGGACATGGTCTGGCGTCGGCCTGCGAGGGCTTTGCAGGCGCCGATGGGCTGGCCCTCATCGAATTCGACCATGCAGCCAGGCTGCGTGCGCTGGGCTGGAATGGTCCACTGCTTATGCTCGAGGGTGCTTTCGACGCCGAGGATGTCAGCAGCGCTGCACACCTCAATGCGGCCCTGGTCGTTCATTCGCATCACCAGGTGCGGTGGATCACGGCGTATCGCGGTCCGCCCCTGGACCTCTGGATCAAGGTCGATACCGGAATGAACCGGCTGGGGTTTGCGCCCAATGAGCTCGCAGCCGTCTATGCGACCCTCAAACCCCTCAGTACGGTGAGTCGTTTGAGCATGATGACCCACTTTGCCGATGCCGAGCGTGAGGGCGGCACCGATAGGCCACTCGAACGATTTGATCAGGCTGCAGCGGGACTGCAGGGGTGGCAGTCGCTGGCCAATTCCGGGGCGGTCCTGTGCGCGCCGCAGACGCACCGGGACTGGGTACGTCCGGGAATCATGCTCTATGGCGCCACGCCGATGGAGCATCAGTCGGCGGCCGATCTGGGTCTGCGCGCCACGATGAGCCTGCGCAGTGAACTGATCGCGGTGCGCCAGGTGCAGGCAGGCGAGGGCGTGGGCTATGGTTCGACCTTTGTGGCGGACCGATCGATGCGCCTGGGCATCGTGGCCTGCGGCTATGCCGATGGCTATCCGCGTCGTGCCCCAACCGGCACACCGATCGAGGTCGATGGCGTGCGCACGCGCACGGTGGGCCGGGTCTCGATGGACATGATCACAGTCGACCTCGAGCCGGTCCCTCAGGCACAGGTGGGTGC
>CANHUQ010000339.1 GCA_947463885.1 Burkholderiales bacterium | reverse complement strand
CCTGCAGACGCGCGGCACGCAGATCGACTATTGCATCATCGGTGAACCCACTTCGGTCAATGCGCTGGGCGACATGCTGAAGAACGGCCGCCGCGGCTCACTGCACGGCAAGCTGATCGTCAAAGGTGTGCAAGGCCATGTGGCCTATCCGCATCTGGCGCGCAATCCGATTCACGACTTGGCTCCGGCGCTGGCCACGCTGGTGGCCGAGCAATGGGACAGCGGCAACGCCTATTTCCCCGCCACTACCTGGCAGGTGTCGAACCTGAACGCCGGCACCGGAGCCGGCAACGTCATCCCGGGCGAGGCGACCGTGAACTTCAACTTCCGGTTTTCCACCGCCAGCACCATCGAGGGGCTGCAGTCTCGCGTCACCGCGATTCTGGATGCGCATGGGCTCGACTATTCGCTCGAATGGACGGTCTCCGGGCACCCGTTTCTCACCGAACGCGGCGCGCTCACCGATGCAATGGCCCAAACCATTCGCGCCGAAACCGGTGTTGAAACCGAACTCTCCACCACCGGCGGAACCTCCGATGGCCGCTTCATTGCTGCCATTGCGCGCGAAGTGATCGAGTTCGGGCCGCACAACGGGTCGATCCATAAGACCAACGAACATGTGGCGCTGGCCAGTCTGGTGCCCATGAAGAACATCTACCGCGGCACGCTGGAGCGGCTGCTCAAATGATCGTCGAGCGTGCGATCCGCTGCACACTGAACGAGCCCGCATGCCCGAGTTGCCGCTGACCCGCCACATCCCGTCCCGCGAAGACGCCCTGCACACGCTGCGTACCGTGCGCGACTGCGTGCGCTACGCCACGACCCGGCTGCGCGCGGCCGAGGTCGCGCTGGGGCACGGCACCGACAACGCGTTCGATGAAGCGGTCTGGATGGTGCTGTGGTCGCTACATCTGCCGCCTGATGCGCTCGAGCCCCATCTTGACGCACAACTCACGGGGCCCGAGCTCGCTACGGTGGTGCAACTCATCGAGCGTCGCTGCGCCGATCGCCTGCCCACCGCCTACCTCACCGGCGAAGCCTGGCTGCGCGGGGTGCGCTTCCTGAGCGATCCGCGCGCGCTGGTGCCACGCTCACCGATCGCCGAACTGCTCGACAGCGGTGCACTGGAGACCTGGCTGCCCGAACCTGACGCCGCCTTGCGCGTGCTGGACCTGTGCACCGGGGGCGGCAGTCTGGCCATTCTGTGTGCGCTCACCTGGCCACAGGCCGATGTCATCGGGGCCGACCTGTCCGAAGAAGCGCTGGCCCTGGCCACGGAGAATGTCGCCTTGCATGGTCTTGAGCCGCGCATCGTGCTCAGGCAGGGGCACCTGTGGGACCCGGTTGCCACGCAGCGTTTCGATGTCGTGGTCTGCAATCCGCCCTACGTCAACAGCGCCTCCATGGGGGCCTTGCCGCCTGAATACCGCCACGAACCGCAGGGTGCGTTGGCCGGCGGGTCGGACGGCATGGACCTGGTGCGCGAGATCCTCGCAGGTGCTGCGGCACGACTGACCCCCAACGGCATCCTGGTCCTCGAAATCGGCCATGAGGCCGCGCACTTCGAAGCAGCCTTTCCGCGCCTGGAGTGCGTCTGGATGCCGGTTTCACCCGGCGACGATCAGGTGCTGGTGGTGGAGCGCCGCGCGCTGGCGGCACTGTGATCCGGCTGCGTCAGGTCACGCTGTCGCGCGGCACCCGCATCCTGCTGCGTGAGGCCGACGCGGCCATTGCCCCGGGCGAGCGCATTGCACTCATCGGAGAAAACGGCAGCGGCAAATCCACCCTGCTCGGTGCGCTGGCCGGTGATGTCACGCTGGATGGCGGCGATATCGACATGCCGGCCCTGCGCATCGTGCGTCTGGAGCAAAGCCTGCCGCGCAGCGAGTTGCCCGCCTGGCAGTTCGTGATGCAGGCCGATCCGCAGCTGATGCGCGCGCAGCAGGCTCTGACCCAGGCCGAGGCGGCTGACGACGGCGAAGCGTTGGCCCAGGCCCATGACGACTGGCTGCAGTGCGACGGACCTTCAGCGCCGGCCCGTGCCCGCGAACTGCTGCATGGGCTGGGATTTTCGGCTACCGAAGCCGAGCGGCCGGTCGATCAGTTCAGCGGCGGCTGGAAAATGCGTCTGAATCTGGCGCGCGCCCTGATGGCCCCCGCCGATCTGCTCATGCTCGATGAGCCGACCAATCACCTCGACCTCGACGCCGTGCTGTGGCTCGAACGGCGCCTCATCCGCCGCGATGCCACGCTGATCGTGGTGTCGCACGACCGCGATTTCCTCGATCGCATCGCCACCGCCACCCTCAACATCGAGCAGGACACGCTGGTGCGCTACAGCGGCGGCTATTCCGCCTGCGAGCAGGCCCGTGCCGAGCGCGCTGCACAGCGCCAGCGTGCAGTGGTGGCCCAGCAGGCTCAAATCGCACATCTGCATGCCTTCGTCGAGCGCTTCAGGGCCAAGGCCACCAAGGCTCGCCAGGCGCAGTCACGTCTGAAGGCGCTTGAGCGCATCGAGGTGCTGGCGCCGCTGCGCGCCAGCCGCGGCGTCGACTTTGCGTTTGCGCCTGTTGGCGACTGCCCCGACCCACTCGTGCGCATGGCCGATGTCTCCGCGGGCTACCCCGGTGCAGACGGGCAAGCCGCGCATCCAGTGGTCGCACATGCCAGCCTGACCGTGGGGCGCGGTTCACGCATCGGCGTATTGGGGCGCAATGGCGCGGGCAAGACCACGCTCATTCGCACCGCGGTGGGGGAGCTTGCGCCGCTGTCAGGCGAGCTGCAGCGTGCGCGCACGGTGCGGGTGGGCTATTTCGCGCAGCAGCAGGTCGACGCCTTGCGCCCCGAGGCCAGCGCCTTGCTGCACATGCAGCGCCTGGCCCCCCAGGAGCGTGAGCAGGTCCTGCGCGATTGGCTGGGGCGCTTTGGCTTTCGCGGTGAAGACGCCACACGCCCGGTGGGGCCCATGTCCGGCGGCGAACGCTCGCGACTGGCTCTGGCGATGCTGGTTTGGGGCAAGCCGCAATTGCTGGTACTCGATGAGCCCACCAACCATCTGGATGCGACCACCCGCGATGCCCTGGCCGATGCCCTGGCCGAGTTCGACGGGGCGCTGCTGCTGGTCTCTCACGACCGCTATCTGCTGCGGGCCACGGTCGATCAGTTCGTACGGGTGGCCGATGGCCGTCTGGATGCCTTCGATGGCGATCTGGAAGACTATGCGCAGTGGCTCACCCAGCGTGGGACCGAGCCTTCCGCACACGGCGCATCCGGCAACCCGGCACAGGCAGGCTCGGCAGGTGGGTCAGGTGGGTCAGGCGAGG
>CANHUQ010000338.1 GCA_947463885.1 Burkholderiales bacterium | reverse complement strand
GGCAAGCTCGAACGCTACACCGGGCGACCCGTGCTGGAGCATCCGTCGATCCAGCGCAGTCTCGAATCGGCCGAAGGCTTGTGGTTTGCCTGTCGCGCCGGCCTGAGGGAAGCGCTGCGTGCGGTCTGGGAGAGCGCGATGCGCGGTGAGCCCTTGTCTCAGGAGCAGCGACTGAACGTGCGTGTGGCCGCGGTGACCGCCGTGCATCGCTCGACAGAGGTGGTGCGCATGGCCTATGACGCTGCCGGGGCCAGCGCGATCCGCCGGGGCGGTGTGCTGGAGCGGCTGCTTCGCGAGGCGAGCTGCCTCACGCATCACATTTCGGCCAGCGTGCCGTCGTATGAGCAAACCGGGCGGGTGCGGTCGGGCGTGGAGGCACTGAGCCTGCGTGTATAGATCAGACTGCCTGGCCCGCACAGCTTGACTGCGGACCTGTGCAGTCGGACGTCGGCCAGGTCAAGCACGGGGCCGCTCACAAAAAACTCTTGGCAAGACAAACGCCGGGCAGGTCCGCGCCAACCGGCCATCGGTGGATCTCATGATCGCAGCCATTGCGCTCGAATTCGGCTATGCGCTTGCGATGCGCAATGTGTCGCCTCCATTAATAGAACGAAACGTTCCGAAATTTAAAAAGCAAACGGTGGGCGTCGCGTGAAACAGGTTATCTACTGACGCTCGCCGTAGCGTTGGCTGAACGCGGCGGTACACCCGTTTCGTTCGAAAGGACCTGCCTTGAATCAGCGACACCGTGATTCGCTATGACCATGTAATCGTCGGTGCAGGGTCTTCCGGCTGCGTGCTGGCCGCGCGGCTGAGTGAGGATCCGCAGCGCAAGGTGCTGGTGCTCGAAGCGGGCCCGCCCGACCGCTTCCTGTGGATCCACATCCCTATCGGCTACGGCAAGACGATGTGGGACAAACGGGTGAACTGGTGCTTCGAGACCGACCCGGATCCTGGCATGGACGGCCGTCGCATCTACTGGCCACGGGGCAAGACGCTGGGTGGATCCAGCTCGATCAACGGGTTGATCTACATCCGTGGCCAGCGCGAGGACTACGACGATTGGGCCGCACTGGGCAACCGGGGCTGGGGCTTCGACGATGTGCTGCCGCTGTTCATCCGCTCAGAAGCCAACCGGCGCGGTGCTGGCCCCTTCCATGGCGAACAGGGTCCGCTGCGGGTCTCTGACATTGGGGAACTGCACGAACTCATCGAGGCCTTTATCGCAGGCGCGGGCGAGATCGGTGTGCCTCGAAACGACGACTTCAACGGTGCCACGCAGGAAGGCGCCGGCTACTATCAGCTCACCACTCACAAGGGTTGGCGCTGCAGCACGGCGTCAGGCTTTCTGAAGCCAGTCCGCAGTCGGCCCAATCTGCATGTCGAGTGCCACGCCCAGGCCACAAGCCTGGTGTTGGAGGGAGATCGAGTGGTTGGCGTGCGCTACCGTCAGTTTGGCCATGACCACGTCGCCCACTGCGACGGCGAGGTGGTCCTGAGCGCCGGCGCACTTCAATCTCCCCAGTTGCTGCAGCTCTCTGGGATCGGCTCCCCCGCGTTGCTGGAGCGCGTGGGTATCCCCGTGCGGCATGCGTTGCCTGGAGTGGGGGAAAACCTGCAAGACCATCTTCAGTTCAGGCTGATCCACGCCTGCACACAACCCATCACGACAAATGACACGCTGAACTCATGGTTCGGTCGCGCCCGCATCGGCCTGCAGTGGCTGCTGCAACGCAGCGGCCCGCTGGCCGTGGGCATCAACCAGGGCGGCTGCTTCATGCGCGCCTTGCCGGAGGAGTCTGACCGACCGGACATCCAGTTTCACATGGGTACTCTGTCGGCGGACATGGCCGGCGGCCAACCCCACCCCTTCCCCGGGTTCACGCTGTCGGTATGCCAGCTGCGCCCCACCTCGCGCGGGCGGGTGCAGATTCGCTCGGACAACCCTTTCGAGCCGCCGTCGATTCAGCCCAACTACCTGTCCACCGATCTGGACAGGCGTACCGCCGTAGCCGCGATGCGGGCTGCGCGTGCGATTGCGGCGTCGCCGTCGATGCGGCCCTACGTGAAGCAGGAGCTCAAGCCCGGTTCGCAGGCTTCAAGCGATGAGGAACTGCTGACTTTCTGCCGTGCCAGCGGCGCCACGATCTTTCACCCCAGCGGTACTTGCCGCATGGGCACAGAGCCCGAGGCGGTGGTGGATGAAACACTGCGCGTGCACGGTCTCCAGGGCCTACGGGTGGCCGACTGCTCCATCATGCCCACCCTGGTATCCGGCAACACGAACGCCGCGGCGATCATGATTGCCGAAAAAGCCGCTCAGATGATGAGCTGAAGCCGTACGCGCTCTTACAGCAATGCGCCCATGCGCGCCGCCGCCACCTCGAGCGCGGGCAGCCGCGCCATCAAATCGTCCATCGACATCCGCGTCGTTGGAGCGTGAACCGCCAGCGCGGCGCGTATCTGGCCATGGCTGTCCCGCACCGGGACGGCTGCAGCGATCAGCCCGGCGACGAACTCCTCCCGATCGAAGGCATGGCCTCGCTTGGCGATCTGCTCGCACTCGGCGCGCAACTCCTGCGGGGTGACGATGGTGTGATCCGTCATGCGCTTGAGCGTGAGCGTGGCCAGCAGCGCGTCGCGTGATTTCCCGTCCATCAACGCCAGAAAGAGCTTTCCGCTGGCAGTACAGTGCAGCGGTACATGCGCACCGACTTCCAGCGTCAGGCGCCACGGCCACGCGGCTTCGACTCGGTCCAGATAAAGCACCTCAGCACCATCAAGCGTGGTGAAGTTGCAGGTCTCTGCGACCTGTTCCACCAGATCGGTCAGCACGGCATGGCGCAAGCCGCGCAAGGTGCCGTGGTTCAGCGTATCGAGCGCAAGTTTGCGCAAGGCCGGGCCGACCACGAAGTGGTTCTCGTTGACGTCGCGCGCCAGGAAGCCGGACTCCAGCAACTGACCGCAGATCCGGTGCAGGGTTCCCTTGGGCAAGCCCAGCGCATGAACCAGGTCGGCCAGCGCCATGGGCTCGCCGGTGTGCGACAGCATGGCCAGCACCGCCAGGGTGCGTTCGGCTGACGAACCTGAGGCAACTTCGGCTCTTGGGAGCAAGGCGACTGACATCCGAGAAAACTCCAGTAGTAGAACAAAACGTTCCGAAAATTATCCAATAAATTGCGAGTACCAATTGAAACAGGTTATCTAACGGCATCCGCCGTGGCGTTTGCCGAGAGCGGCACTTACACCAATGCCCTTAAAAGGACCTGCCTTGAATCAGCACAAACGTGTCGTCATGGTGTTGGCCTCGATCGCCCTGGCCGC
>CANHUQ010000337.1 GCA_947463885.1 Burkholderiales bacterium | reverse complement strand
GGGATCTTGGTCTTCATCAGCCGGCAGCCGGCTGCACCTTCCGCCAGCAGTTCGCCGACCTGCATCACGTCCAGTCCGGCGGCCTCCGCCACCGATACCGCTTCAGCGATCGCCGCATTCACTGTGCCCGACATCATGTTGTTGATGAGCTTGACGGTGGCGCCGCTGCCGGCGTCGCCCATGTGCCTGACCATGCGACCCATGGCTTCAAAGAGCGGCATGGCCGCCGTCACGGCCTGTGCGGCGCCGCCCACCATGAAGACCAGTTCGCGCCCGCGGGCCTGGGCCAGACTGCCCGAGACCGGCGCATCCAGGTAGGAGGTGTGGTGCGCTGAGGCGGCTTGTGCCACGCGGCGGGCCATCGCGGGGCTGTTGGTGCTGCAGTCGATGATCGCCTGTCCCCGAAAGGTTTCCAGGACGCCGCCGGTGCCCAGCATCACCTCGGCGGTGGCAGCGTCGTCGGCCACCATCGAGATCACGAAGTCAGCGCTTTGCGCGGCTTGCGCCGGGTTGTCACAGGCCTTCGCGCCGCGCTCGACCAGGGGTGTGCAGCGTGCCGCGGTGCGGTTCCAGACCTGCAGGGAGTGGCCTGCCTGCAGCAGGTTGTCGGCCATGAGACTGCCCATGGCGCCCAGGCCGATGAAACCGATGGTGAATGACATGCCGATCTCCGTTCAGTGACGCCAGGCCATGGGGCACGGCGGTGGCGCAGCCTAGAGCATTGGCACTGGCCGTGTAAAACTGACTGATGACCCCAAGCGCTCCCCCGTGGCTCAATCGCCTTAATCCGCAGCAACGTGCGGCCGTCACCTGGGGCATGCCGCGGGGCGATGGCCGCGTGCAGGCTGCGCCCTTGCTGGTGATTGCCGGGGCCGGAACAGGCAAGACCGCTACCTTGGCGCATCGGGTGGCCTGGCTGGTGGAGCAGGGCGTCGATCCGGCTCGCATTCTGCTCATCACCTTCTCCAGGCGCGCGGCACAGGAGATGGCTCGCCGTGCCGGTCAGGCGCTCGCGCAGTCCCTGGATACCGGGGGGGTGTGTCCTCCCGCGCAGGGCGCTTTGCAGCTGCCCTGGGCGGGCACGTTCCACGCCGTGGCCGCGCGATTGCTGCGCCTGCATGCCAGTGCCCTCGGTCTGGACTCAGGGTTCAGCGTGCTGGACCGTTCGGATGCTGCCGACCTGCTCGACCTGATTCGTCATGAGCAAGGCTGGTCGGCCACACGCAGCCGGTTTCCGCGAAAAGACACCTGCCTGGCCATTGCTTCGTTTGCGCTCAATACCGGACGCCCCTTGCGCGAGGTGCTGGCGCACGGCTGGCCCTGGTGCCTGGACTGGCATGACGCTCTGCGCAAGCTGTTTTCGGCCTATGCCGAACGCAAGCAGACCCACCGTGTTCTGGACTTCGATGATCTGTTGCTGGCCTGGGAGGCGGCGCTGTCCGATCCGCAGATCGCCGCGCAGATGGCCGCGCGCTTCGACCATATTCTTGTGGACGAATACCAGGACACCAACACCCTGCAGGCGGGCATCCTGCGTGCGCTGAGCCCACAGGGCGAAGGCCTGATGGCGGTGGGCGATGATGCACAGTCCATCTATGCCTTTCGCGGTGCATGCATCGACCACATCCTCTCTTTTGGCGAGCAGTTCGATCCGCCTGCACAGCGCATCACACTGCAGCGCAACTACCGTTCGGTCCAACCGGTGCTGGACTGCGCCAATGCGCTGATGGCCGGGTCGACCCAGGCGTACCCCAAGTCGCTTCAGGCTGCGCGCGGGCCGGGTGCACGACCAGTCCTGGCCACCGTGGCCGATGAGCGCGCCCAGGCCGATCGTGTGATCGGCGGCGTGCTCGCGCAGCGTGAAACCGGCGTCCCGCTGAAGGAGCAGGCTGTGCTGTTTCGCAACGCGCAGCACAGCGAATGGCTCGAGGTCGAACTCACGCGCCGCAAGATTCCCTTCGTCAAGCATGGTGGCTTGCGCTTCATGGATGCCGCACACGTGAAGGATGTGCTGGCCGTGCTGCGCTGGATGCAGCAGCCGCGCGATGCATTAGCCGGGTTTCGCGTACTGCAATGCCTGCCAGGCATGGGCCCGGCATTGGCCGAGCGCGCATTGGCTGTCTGCGCGGCGCATGAGCGTCTGTCTGCCGGCCTGAGTCAGTGTGCCTCGCCCCCGGCCGCTGTGGCGCACTGGGAGGCGCTGATCGCCCTGACGCGTGATATCGGGCCGCGCGAGGCGCGCTGGCGCGGACAATTCGATGCGGTCTGTGACTGGTATCAGCCGTTGCTGGAGCGTCGCTACCGCGATGGCGCAGCGGTGCGGGCCGCCGACCTACAGGTCCTCGCCGCCATGGCTGGGCACTTTGGCAGTCGCGAACAATTCCTGACCGAACTCGCGCTCGATCCGCCCTCGGCTTCAGGCGACCTGGCAGGCGCGCCGTATCGCGACGAGGACTATCTGATTCTGTCCACCGTGCATTCAGCGAAGGGGCAGGAATGGGATGCGGTGTGGGTGCTCAATGTCACGGACGGCAATTTCCCGAACGAATACGCCACCGGTGCCGCGCACAGCATCGAAGAGGAGCGCAGGCTGCTCTATGTGGCCATGACGCGTGCGCGCAATACGCTCGAACTCATCGAGCCACGGGCGTTTGCGGTGACGCACCAGCCGCGCCTGGGCGATCGCCATGTGACCGGTGCACGCAGCCGGTTCTTGAATGCGGCCGTGCTGGCCACCTTGGAGGGCGTGCCCAGTCAGGGGGCTTTGAACGACGTTGATCCCTGCTCAACGCCGCCTGCGGTGCCAGGCGGGGCCGCCGCGGCCGTTGCCGACAGTGGGGCTGCCCAGTCTGCCACCGAACATCGGCAGAGCGCTGTGCCCCGAGTTGATGTCGCGGCCCGATTGCGATCCCGCTGGTAGGCGCTCAGTCGATGGCCACCAGCACTTTGCCCACCTGCTTCATCGACTCGGTGGCTTCATGGGCCAGTGCGATCTCATCGAGAGCAAAGGTCTTGTAGTACTGGTGCACCAGTGCGCGGCGCTCCAGCGCCGCGGTGATCCAGCGCGCGGCCTCATCGTGTGCCTCGCGCGACATGGCGTACACCAGCACGAAGCGGGTGGTCAGGTCCTTGGAGAGCATCGGCCAGAACGGCACGGCAGGCTCGGGCACGGCATCCGAGGCATAGCTGGCGATCACGCCGTTGGGCTTGAGCACGGCCACGCTCGTGGCGAGGTTGGCACCGAAGGCCACCTCCACGATGCGGTCGACACCGCTGGCCGCACCGGTCAAGTCCTGCAGCCTGCGCCCTACATCTTCGGTGCGGTAATTGATGACAG
>CANHUQ010000336.1 GCA_947463885.1 Burkholderiales bacterium | reverse complement strand
GCATAGGCGAAGGGGACGAACACCGTGCGGTCGGGCATCCCGTCATCGCGACGCGCCCGCAGCACGATCTGCCCGCGCCTTGAACGAATGGCCAGCATGTCGCCCGGCTCAAGGCCCAGCGCCAACAGCTCGCGCCCGTTCAGGCTCGCTGTGGCCTCGGGCTCGGTGGCATGCAACACCCCCGCCCGTCGCGTCATGGTGCCGGTATGCCAGTGCTCGAGCTGTCGTCCGGTGATGAGCACGAACGGAAAGCTCGCATCGGGTACTTCATCGGCGGTACGCAAGGTGACCGGCACCAGCGTTGCCCGCCCGCTCGCCGTGGGGAAGTGATCGGTGAAGACCACGGATTCACCGGGTGCATCGGGCTGTTCGCACGGATAGGTGACCGCGCCTTCGCGCTCCATGCGCGCCCAGCTCATGCCCTGAATGGAAGGCATGAGCATGCGCATTTCCTCGAACACCTCCGAGGGATGTGCATAGCTCCAGGGTAGCCCCAGCCTGCGGGCCAGATCGACAATGATCGAGAGGTCCTGGCGCGCCTGCCCCGGGGGCTCGAGCGCGGCCCGGCCCAACTGCACCAGTCGGTCGGTGTTGGTGAAGGTGCCGGTCTTTTCCGGGAATGCCGAGGCGGGCAACACCACATCGGCCAGCCAGGCGGTCTCCGTGGGAAAGATGTCCTGCACCACCAGCGTATCGAGTCGGGCCAGTGCCTCACGCGCATGATTCAGATCAGGGTCGGACATGGCCGGGTTCTCGCCCATCACGTACAGACCGCGGATCGTGCCGGCGAGTGCTGCATGCATGATTTCCACGACTGTCAGGCCAGGTTGCCGATCGACCGGCATGCCCCAGACCGCTTCGGCACGCAGCGCAGACTGCGGATCATCGACCCGGTGATAGTCGGGCAGCATCATGGGGATGAGACCGGCATCAGAAGCACCCTGCACGTTGTTCTGGCCGCGCAGCGGATGCAGACCCGTTCCGGGTCGCCCAATTTGACCGGTGATCAGCGACAGCGCAATCAGGCAGCGCGCATTGTCGGTGCCGTGCACATGCTGGGACACCCCCATGCCCCAGAGGATGATCGATGCGCGCGCGGTCGCAAAGCGGCGCGCCACGGTTCGCAAAGTCTGTGCGTCGATCCCGCAGACCGGCGCCATCGCTTCGGGCGTGGCATGGCGCACCGACTCGGCGAGTGCCGCATAGTCTTGGGTGCGGGTGTCTACGAAGGTTCGGTCGACCAGACCTTCCTCGATGATGACGTGCAACATCGCCTGCAGCATGGCCACATCGGTATCCGCCCGGAACTGCAGAACATGATCAGCCAGGCGGGCCAGGTCCGTTCGTCGAGGGTCTGCCATCACCAGGGAAGCCCCGGCTTTGACCGCATTTTTGATCCAGGTGGCGGCCACCGGATGATTGACCGTGGGATTGGCGCCGATCACGAAAATCACTTCGGCCTGCAGGACATCGGCCACCGGGTTGGACACCGCACCCGACCCGATGCCTTCGAGCAACGCCGCCACGGACGAGGCGTGGCACAAGCGCGTGCAGTGATCGACATTGTTGGTGCCAAAGCCTGTTCGCACGAGCTTCTGAAAGAGGTAGGCCTCTTCGTTGCTGCCCTTGGCCGACCCGAACCCGGCCAGCGCCTGTGGGCCTGCGGTGTCGCGAATGCGGATGAGTCCGCCCGCTGCGCGCTCGAGTGCCTCCTCCCAGGTGGCCTCACGGAACACGGCACTCCAGTCCGCCGGCAACTGACCGAATGCGGGCTCCTTAGGGACGCCATCGCGCCGAATCCAAGGCACGGTCAGCCGTTGCGGACTGCTGGCGTAATCGAAGCCGAACCGGCCTTTCACACACAGTCGGCCATGGTTGGCCGGACCATCACGCCCCTCGACCCAGGCCACCCGGTTATCGCGCACCTGCACTTGCACCTGGCAGCCCACCCCGCAAAACGGGCACAACGTGTCCACCTTGCGCTCCACCGTGAGCGGGTCCACTACGTGGCCCGCACGCGGTCCGCTGGCCTCACGCGGCATCAAGGCCCCTGTGGGGCAGGCTTGCACGCATTCGCCGCAGGCCACGCAACTGGACGCGCCCATGGGATCGCCCTGATCGAAGACGATCGCCGCATGTTCGCCGCGCCAGGCCATGCCGATCACGTCGTTGACCTGCTCTTCGCGACAGGCGCGGGCACAACGCCCGCATTGAATGCAGGCATCGAGGTTGACTGCCATCGCAGGATGAGAGAGGTCGCGGACGATCTGCTCGCGCGGCGCGAATCGCGAGGGCTGCACCTGCAGGGCACCCGCCCAGTGCAACAGTTCAGAGTCGGCACGCTGTGCCTGCGCCGGCACATCGGCCATGAGCAGCTCAAGCACCATGCGCTGCGAGGCGCGCGCGCGCGGGCTGTCGGCCTGCACGCGCATGCCTGGCGTGGGTGCTCGACAGCACGACGGGGCCAACACCCGCTCGCCGTCGATTTCGACCACGCATGCACGGCAATTGCCGTCTGCCCGCAAGCCCTCCTTGAAGCACAGATGCGGGATCTCGACACCGTGACGGGTCGCGCATTGCAGCAGCGACTCACCCGGTGCCGCCTGCAGGGGACGACCGTCGAGGGTGAACTCAATCGCCGCAGCACTCATCGGGTCACCTCATGGGGAAAGAAGCGCAGCACCGATTCGATTGGATTGGAGGCGGCCTGCCCCAGACCGCAAATCGAGGCATCACGCATCACTTGGGACAGTTCAGCCAGAAGCGAACGATCCCATTGTGGCGAGGCGATCAGCTCATGTGCCTTGGCCGTGCCCACCCGGCACGGCGTGCACTGTCCACAGGACTCATGACGGAAAAATCGCAGCAGGTTGCGGGCGGCTTCGCGTGCCTGATCTTGCTGCGAGAGCACCACCACCGCACACGACCCCACGAAGGCACCGTGCGCAGCGAGCGTATCGAAGTCGAGCGCTTCGTTGGCCAACGAGGCCGGCAAGATGCCGCCCGAAGCACCGCCTGGCAAGAACCCGTACAGCACATGGCCGTCTGCCATGCCGCCACAGTGTTCATCGATCAACTCGCGCAGGCTGATGCCGGCGGGAGCAAGCTTGACGCCCGGCTCGCGTACGCGACCCGATACGGAAAATGAGCGCAGCCCACTGCGGCCGCGGCGGCCCTGCGATGCATAGGCCTGCGGGCCCTGCTCAAGGACCGCAGCCACCCAATAGAGTGTCTCGGGGTTATTGACCAGTGTCGGGCGTCCGAAGAGTCCGACCTGCGCGACATAGGGTGGACGCAGGCGCGGCAATCCGCGTTTGCCTTCAATGGATTCGATCATC
>CANHUQ010000335.1 GCA_947463885.1 Burkholderiales bacterium | reverse complement strand
TTCATCACGTCCTTGTCGGATGCCATTGGTGCTCTCTCCTGAAGGTCGGGGTCGTTAAAGTCACTGGGAAGAATCGATGAGGGCCACTGCGCACGCGCGGCAGGAACTCAAGCCGCGGGATTGTGGGAGTTTTCCTTCCGGCAAGCAACTCAGCAGGAAACGTGCCACGAGACCACACCGTCCAGACCCCGTCCCAGCAAGGGCTTGCGGCACGCGACAACGGTTTACCGTGCTGTGCACCAGAAAAATGCGCCTCGTCTTGGTGCAAAACATGCTTTTTGCACATTTTTGGTGCAATCCGATCAGCCGAGAAAACCTTCCTGAAGATCGCTCAGAAACCGTAAGCCCAGCTCGGTGGGACGCAAACGCGCTGGATTCGGATCCAGCAAGCCGCGATCGACCGCCCGTTTCAGGGCCCCACTGATGCTGGCCAGCGACAAACCGGTTCGTTCGGCAAAGAGCGCGGCAGGCACACCGTCGACCAGGCGCAGGGCATTGAGCATGAACTCGAACGGCAGGTCCGAGCGACTCAGGGTGCGCTCATCCTCAATCGCCTGCCCTCGCAGGGCAGCCTCCATGTAGGCGCGCGGGTGGCGCAAGCGAGCCTGGCGCACGATCCGGTCGTGGAAGGACAGCTTGCCGTGCGCGCCCGCGCCGATGCCCAGATAGTCGCCAAACGCCCAGTAGTTGAGGTTGTGGCGCGACCGGTGGCCTGGCCGGGCGTACGCAGACACCTCGTAGTGCTCCAGACCCGCTTGCGCAGCGGTCTGCTCGATGTCCTCCTGCATGCCCGCCGCGTCATCATCCGACGGCAGACCCGCTGGTGGGCGACTGGCGAACAGCGTGTTGGGCTCCATCGTGAGGTGGTAGTACGACAGATGGGGCGGCTCAAACGACAAGGCCTGACGCAGATCGGCCTGCAGGTCCTGAATCGACTGGCCGGGCAATGCGTACATCAGGTCCAGGTTGAAGGTCGGGAAGTCTTCAGCGGCACTTTGCGCGGCGGCCAATGCCTGAGCGCGGTCGTGTACGCGACCCAGCGCCTTCAGGGCGGTGTCGCTGAAACTCTGAACGCCCAAGGACAATCGGTTGATGCCGGCCTGTCGAAAGTCCCGAAAACGCGCACGCTCGAAGGTGCCAGGATTGGCTTCCAGGGTGACTTCGGCATCGGGCGCCAATCGCACGCGCATCCGCACATCGGTCAGGAGGCGATCAATCGCCTGAGGCTCAAAGAGGCTGGGGGTGCCGCCCCCGATGAACACGGTCTGCACCGAACGACCCCAGATCAGCGGCAGGCTGGCCTCCAGGTCGGCGCGCAGCGCCTCCAGATAGGCGTCTTGCGGCACGCCCTGCAGGCCGCCGTCAGGCGCCTCATGGGAATTGAAATCGCAATAGGGACACTTGCGCAGGCACCAGGGCAGATGAATGTAGAGCGCCAACGGCGGCAATTGCGTCAGACCACTGGAGCCCGCGTGCGGGCGGCGCAGACTCGCCACCGGCACCGTGGTGATCGGGGTCATGGTCGAGTTGAATCCGCAATCAGTCGGGCCTGAACCAGCCGTACCATGAGGTCGCGCATCGCCTGGGCTCGATGGCTGAACTGGTTCTTGGTGGATGCATCCAGCTCCGCGGCGGTGCGGCCCATCCCGGCCACCAGAAAATGCGGGTCGTAGCCAAAGCCGCCTGCGCCGCGCGGCGCGGCGACGATCTCGCCATGCCATAAGCCGTCGGCCACCACCGGCTGCGGATCATCGGCGCTGCGTACCAACACCAGGACGCAGTAGAAATACGCGCTGCGATCGGGTGCGCCCGCCAGCAAAGAAATCAGTCGGGCGTTGTTGGCGGCGTCGCTGCGCGGCGCATCGTCCCTGTCATTGGCGAATCGAGCCGATCGCACACCGGGTGCGCCACCCAGGGCGGATACACAGACCCCGGAATCGTCAGCCAGCCCTGGCAAACCAGTCAGACGGCTGGCATGGCGGGCCTTCGTGAGGGCATTTTCCAGAAAGGTGGCATAGGGCTCGGGTGCATCGGACACACCGAGGGCACCCTGGGACACCAGCTCGATGCCCGTGGGCGCAAGCAGCGCCTGCATCTCGCGCAATTTCCCAGCATTGCCCGAGGCCAGTACCACGCGCCGAAGCGGCCCGCTATTGGCTGCCGAGCCCGCAGGTTCGGCAGGCTGATCTGCGTGTGCAGACATCAGGCCGACAGCCCCAGCGCCTGGCGCTGCGCGCGGGTAAGGCCTGCAATGCCATGCGCTGCAAGGTCCAGCAGACGGTCCACCTGTTGGCGCGAGAACGGCTTGCCTTCTGCGGTCCCCTGCACTTCCACGATGCCGCCAGAGCCGGTCATGACGACGTTCATGTCGGTGTCGCACGCCGAATCTTCCGCATAGTCCAGATCGAGCACGGCCTGCCCTTCCCAGAGGCCAACCGATACCGCTGCAACCGAATCGATCAACGGCGAGGCTGAAATCAGCTGGCGCGTCTGCATCCAGCTCACCGCATCCTGAAGCGCCACCCAGGCGCCGGTGATGGCCGCGGTGCGGGTTCCACCATCGGCTTGCAGCACATCGCAATCGATCTGCAGCGTGCGTTCGCCCAGGAGATTCAGATCGATGATCGCGCGCAGGCTGCGGCCGATCAGGCGCTGAATTTCCTGTGTACGGCCCGACTGCTTGCCGCGCGCTGCTTCGCGATCGCCACGGGTATGGGTGGCGCGCGGCAGCATGCCGTATTCGGCAGTCACCCAGCCGCGACCCTGGCCACGCATGAATCCGGGTACACCCTCCTCCACGCTCGCGGTGCACAACACGCGGGTCATGCCGAACTCGACCAGCACCGAGCCCTCCGCGTGTGAGGTAAAGCCACGTGTGATGCGCACCTCACGCATCACATCGACGGGGCGTCCACTGGGGCGGGTAATCGGAGCAGCAACAGACGATGGATCAGACAAACGGGTCATCAGGACTCTCGGTGGTGGGGATCGTGCGAACGACGGATCGCGCGTTGAATATCGGCAATCTGACGCTCGATGTCTTCATCGGTCAGGGGCGGAGCCACTGCACCGGCTTGTTCAGGTCGGCCAAAGGCAATGGTGGTGGTGATGGCGCCATCAGGCAGATCGATTGCGGAGAGGGTCGGCAGATCATTCTCTCCGGCACCCTCCCAGGCCATGGCGACGACCGTCGTATTGTCGGCGATCCGCCCACCCTGAGCGACCGCTTGGCGCACCAGTTCGGGCACGCCCGCATCCACCGGCGCATGCCGCAGCAGTGAAGCAAATTGAGGCTCTGACACGCCTGACCAGAAGCCGTCCGAACACAACAGCAGCACGTCGCCCCGCATGAGCGCGGCGCGCTCA
>CANHUQ010000334.1 GCA_947463885.1 Burkholderiales bacterium | reverse complement strand
GTGCCGGTCAGGCCGGCGCGCCGGAGCATCGACGCAGACACGAAGTGGCCAGCGCCGCCGATCACAGTGCCATAGGACAGCTTGTTGGGGTTGGCCCGGATCCAGTCGGTGAGGTCCTTGACAGTGCGCCATGGCGAGGCTTCGTTGACGAAAATGGTTCCGGGCGTGCTGCCCATAAGGCCAAGCGGGCTGATCTGTTTGTTCAGATCGAAACGCCCGAACGTGGCCTGGGCAGCGGGCATTTCGCTGTTCAGGTGAATCCAGGTGTTGCCGTCTGCCGGCGACTGCAGCAGTTGCTGGACACCGATCTGGTAAGCCCCGCCGGGCCGGTTGTCGACGGTGACAGGCTGCTTGGTCAGCGCCGTCCAGTATTCGCCAAAGATGCGCACCGAGTTGTCGGCCGTGCCGCCAGCCGGCTGGGGCACGATGATTCGCAAGGGTTTGCTCAGGTCCTGAGCACGCGCAGAAAGTGCGGCGGATGCAGCCAGTGCAGTACCAGCCTGCAGAACGCGGCGACGTTGTTGAGTGAATTGCATGGTTTTTCTCCATGATTTAGTAGGGCCGTGAGGCGGTGGATCGTGACAAAACAGGCACGCGGCTCAGAATCGGCCGAGTGTCACCTCTCGTCGGAGGGTAGATGCGGCCAGCTCGTGCCAGATCGCAGTCTCCAGCGATTGAATATCCGAGTTGCTCGCAGTGGCGCTCAAGGTCTCGACAGAGGCATGCAGGTCGACCAGCAGACCTCGCAGCGCGCGGTTGCCGGCATCCAGCTCACTCACCAGCAGGCTGGCGTCACGGCTGGTGGCAGCCGACTGGAGTCGGGCCAGCAGTACCGGCTCTTTCACGATTCCAAGCGCCTGAGTAAAGAGGGCGCGTATCGCTGCATTTTCCTGCACTCGACGATGCGCCGCACGTTCAAACTCCTGCCTGACCACCGGCAGCAACTGTACATGCCGCATGACTGCAGCCTGCTCCCAGGAGCCTGGCAGGCAAGGCGCAAGATCCTCAGCCAGTTCGCGAACGAGCGCACCGAGATAGACATCGCAATCGGGTTTCAACCCACCTCCAGACGACCAAGTAGCTCAAGGGTGGCGCGATCCTGGCTGTTGCACATCATCTAGGCGGCTAACGCCATCATCGAGTCACAGACTCTACCGGACTGAAACTCACGCGCGGCCGATAACCAGATCGCCTGCCCCTTGAGGCAATTCAGGACCTCCCACCAATGCAGGGCCTGCGCATCGGCTTTCAGCCCGCTGGTGGCCTCCCACCGCGCGATGGCCTGCGCGCGGGGCAACAAGCCGCCGCGACGCTCGTCCCGCTGAAAGCACCACACCCGATTCAGACTCCGGGCCAGGTCCTCGAGCGGATCGCCCAGGTGCAGGGATGTGGACATTGTGAATGTTCAGCGGATCGAGGTCGGCCAGGCGCCAACTGTCGTATCCCAAGGCTAACTCCCCCTTCCACACGCCGTGTGACCACTGCGGGTGGCGGTAGCCCAAGCCCTTCATCTGGAACAGGGCAATCGGCTCCACGCTGATCAACTGCTGATTGCCGCTGGGCTCGATCATGGTGAATTCAGCGCCCTGCATCTGGCGCGTGCCCGGCCGATAGCGGATCCGGTGACCCACAGCGGTCATGCGCGCAACCGGCCCGCTGCTCGACTGCGTCGACCCGCCTTGCACAGACGACTCAAGCGCCACGCGCTTGCCTTCGGCATGCAGTGCGCGCCCGTGCGCATCTTCGAAGACGCAGACATGGGTGCAGCCGTCGTTCCAGTGAATGGGCGCCCACAGAAAAAAGAGTTGCGGCGCGACGGTCAGCGGTGCACCGCCCGCATCGGGTTCGCCCACTGGGCGGATGCCCCAGGAACGATCGCGGGTGGCCCAGGTCTGTTCGGGGCGGATCGCGATGCGCTCACCGGCACAGTCGATCCAGCCCTCCCAGCGGCCAAATTGGGTGAACCGGGTAACATCCATGAAGATACGCTGGTCGCGGCGCATCGAAGCCTGGAGGACCTGGGGTTGACCGTGAATCCGCTCAGAGCATGGAAGGCCCGGTTGATGAAGACGAAATAGCGCGCGTTGTTGACATGGCGCGAGTACCGGTCTTCGGGCAGGTCGGCGTCGCCCACCGTGATGTGCAGCTCGACGGTTTTACAGGGCGTGCCGACACTCATGCGGTGGCCACCCGGGCCGTTCGCAGATCGGCGTTGAACACTTTGGGTTTGCCCGAAGTGGTGGTGCGCTGCATGTCGCGCGGATAACGGGTGTCATCAAAAGCCGTGCCCTGGTGCATTGTGCAGCGGTTGTCCCATAGCACCAGATCGCGCATGCGCCAGCGATGCAGGTAGTTGAGGTGCCGTTCTTCGGAAGCGTATGCCATGAGTTGCTCCAGCAGTGCATCGGCTTGTGCATCATCCATGCCAGAAAAATTTCTTTCCGTTTCTCAGTAACGCCGAGCTGCGTCCTGACGATAGCGCAATTTCGGCTGGTACTGAAGGGGTGTTGATGTTGTTGGGGATCTTAGATCGTGGTGTTGCAGGCGAGCCTGAACACCTTGAATGTGCAGTCAGCTACGGGCACATTCAGCCAAATCGCATTCCCGATAATATGAGTAACCGGGAATGATGTTTGGGCTTTGGGTGGTTCGATACGGACGCGATCATCAAAAGGGCGGGGGTGTCATTGAGAACAAAGCCAACGAGCTTGGTGGGAAACATCCACCAACTGAGGAGCCGCTCTTAAATAATTGTTGGTGCCAGAAGTGCCGGGCAGGTCATGCGTTGCACTGGATTCCTGATTGACACGGGTTTGCCGGGTCGAGGGATCGCAACAGGCTTATGGCTAAAAGCGGATACCGGTCGGCCAACGGTGTGTCGATGTCCGGCCTAAAACGGAAACTGGGCTCGGGCAAGTCGCCTGGCCGAAAGTTGCCGTTCAACACTGGGGTTGAGCGGTCCGCTTCGGCTAGGGTGGCATGCCGCAGCAAGTCCACTCGAACGACCGGTTACGTCCTACTCGCTGCCCGGCGTGAACGCTTGGTGATGTACTCCTTGAGCACACCGTCCATCCGCGACTGCCAACCATCGCCAGTTGACTTGAAGTACGCGAGAACCTCTGGGCTGTAGCGTATGGAGACTAGTTGCTTCTTGTTTTCCGAAGCAGGTCGGCCGCGCAGAGCGCGAATGGGCAACATAGTCGTGAGTTGTTTGGAGGTCAAAGGCTGAGCATCCGGATCGGCCTTGGCGGCCGCCGTGATGACCTTATCTTCTGCGACCGTCGGCAAGACAACGGCTCGTTTAGCTGGCTTTGACATAATGTATTACCTCGCGACGGTTGGCGCGACGCAGGCTGATGACTCTCCGGGTGC
>CANHUQ010000333.1 GCA_947463885.1 Burkholderiales bacterium | reverse complement strand
AGCGAGGCCGGCTGCAGCCCAATCGAGCCCTCCGAGCGTATTCCAGCAGACCGCCTCGCGCGCCAGACCCTGCGCCTGCAGATAGGCGGCGACGGCCAGCGGCACTTCGCTCATGCGGGCCACGCGTTGCGTGGTGCTGGACATGCGGGCGGCCTGAGCTTCGAAATGCGCGACACGATCGGCGCCCACTGTCGGTTGTGGTCCGATCGATCGCTTGGCGATCCAGTCGGCGATCGCCTCGCGTTGCGTAGTGGAGGCCTCGGCGTTGCGCCCCTGCGCACTGCGGATGCGGCCCAGGATGCGGGCGCGATTCGCAGTGGTATCGAGTGCGTCAGAGGACGCGTCGGACTCGGTCGTCATGTCAGTCAGTCGGGCTGGGGGGTCAAGTCGGGCAGGTTCAAGGAACCGCCACCTGAAACACCTGCCTCAAGTAAGCCAGGTAAGCAGGATCGTCGCACATCGTCTTTTCCGGGGTATCGGAGAGCTTGGCCACCGGTTGACCATTGCAGCGGACCATCTTGATCACGATCTGCAAGGGGGTGAACCCCATGTCGTTGGTGAGATTGGTGCCGATGCCAAATGCAAGGCGCGTGCGCGATGCAAACCGCTTGTACAGGCTGATGGCCAGCGGCACGTTCAGGCTGTCGGAAAAGATCAGCGTCTTGGTGCGCGGGTCGATGCGCAGCGACTCGTAATGCGCGATCAGCTTTTCACCCCACTCGAACGGATCGCCTGAATCATGCCGGGCACCGTCGAAGAGCTTGCAGAAATACAAGTCGAAATCACGGAAGAACGCTTGCATGCCGTAGGTGTCGGACAGCGCAATGCCAAGGTCACCACGATATTCGCGCGCCCAGACTTCGAAACCGAAGGTCTGAGAGTCACGCAGCCTGGGACCGAGTGCCTGACAGGCTTGCAGATATTCATGGGCCATGGTGCCCAGCGGCGTCACCGCATGGCGCATGGCGAACAGCACGTTGGAGGTGCCCGCAAAATTGTCGCCCAGCTCTTCGCGCAGCCCGAGGATGACCTCCTCATGCCAGTCACGCGAGAATCGCCGGCGGGTGCCGTAATCGGCCACACGCATGCCAGCCAGGGTGTCGTCGTTGCGAATCAGGCCGATCTTGTCGAGCAGCCGCCGGCGGCCCGCGGCGTAATCAGGGTGCCGCTGGGTGTTTCGGAAGTAGGTCTCGTTGACGATGGCCAGCAGCGGGATCTCGAAGAGGATCGTGTGCAACCAGGGGCCACGCACCACGATCTCGATTTCGCCCGGTACTGCCTCGGAGGGCTGCACGGTCACGTACTTCGCGTTCATCTGGAACAGACCGAGAAAATCGACGAAATCGCTCTTAATGAATCGCAATCCGCGCAGGTACTCGAGCTCAGCCTCGGTAAAGCGCAGGGTGCACAGGTGACGCACCTCGGCACGGATCTCGTCCACGAAGGGGGCGAGATCAATGCCAGGGTTGCGGCACTTGAAGCGGTATTCGACCTGCGCACCGGGAAACTGGTGCAGCACGACCTGCATCATCGTGAACTTGTAGAGGTCGGTGTCGAGCAGGGAGTCGATGATCATCGAGCGATTGTAAACGCCCGCCCTGTCGCGCGTGGCCCGGTTCAGACGCCCAGCCATTCGTGCCGCAGTGCGGCATCCGACGTGAGGCGGGCCATGGAGCCTTCAAAGCGCACCTGCCCTTTTTCCAGTACGTAGGCGCGGTCCGACACCTGGGCCGCAAACGACAGGTTCTGTTCCGACAGGACCACGGTGAGTCCCTGGCGCTTCATTTCGTTGATCGACCGGGCCATCTGGGCCACGATCACCGGCGCCACCCCTTCGGAGGGCTCATCGAGCAACACCACTCGGGGTTGCCCCATGAGCGTGCGGGCGACTGTGAGCATCTGCTGCTCGCCGCCACTCATGCGCCCGCCCAGCCGATCGGGCATCTGCGCCAGGTTCGGAAACAGCGCAAAGAGCGATGGCACGGTCCATTGCGGCGCGCCTGCTCTGGGCGGTTGGCGGCCCACTTCGAGATTTTCCAGCACGCTCAGATCGGTGAAGATGCGCCGATCCTCAGGCACCCAGCCCAGCCCCATCCGCGCAATGCGGTGGGCGGGCAACGCTCGGATGTCCTGACCATCGAAACTCAGCACCTGGGCGCGTCGGCTGACCATGCCCAGGATCGCCTTCATGGTGGTGGATTTGCCGGCACCGTTTCGGCCCAGCAGGGCCACGACTTCGCCCGGTGCCACCGACAGCGACACATCGAACAGCACTTGGGCGCGGCCGTACCAGGCGCACAAGTCCTGCACCTGCAGCATCGGGGCGCTCATGACAGGGCCTCGGGTTCGGGGGTGCCGAGGTACACCTCCTGCACACGGGCGTCGGCGCGGATCACCTGCGGCGGGCCTTGCGCAATCACCTCGCCACGCGCCAGCACGATGATGCGATCGGCATGGGCAAAGACAACATCCATGCTGTGTTCGGTAAAGAGCACACCGATGCCGCGTTCTCGCACCAACCGCGCGACCAGCGCCAGCAGATCATGGCGCTCGCGCGGCGCCATGCCGGCTGTAGGCTCATCCATCAGCAGCAGGCGCGGCTGGTTGGACAGCGCCAGGGCCAGTTCGAGCCGCTTGATGTCGCCATAGGCCAGGGTGCCGCAGGGCACATCGGCCGCCTCGCGCAGGCCGACATCGTCCAGCAGTGCGAGCGCGGTGTCACGGTGCAGCATGCCCGCGCGCCCCCACCATTGCCAGGCCCGCCTTGCGTGCGAGAGCAGCGCGAGCTGAACGTTCTCTGAGACGGTCATCGAGGACCAGGTGGCAGCGATCTGGAAGGTTCGGCCCACGCCGCGCCGCCAGATGGCGCGGGGCGCGAGGCCACCGATCGATGCGCCATTGAGCAGGATGCGACCGCTGTCCGGGCGCAATTGCCCGTTGATACAGTTGAAACAGGTGGACTTGCCCGCCCCATTGGGACCGATCAGGGCGAGCAGCTCGCCTGGCGCCAAATCGAAACTCACCCGATCCACCGCCCGAATGCCACCGAAGGTGCGCACCAGCGATTCGACCCGCAACAGCGCAGCCTGACCTGCGGAGGCTGTCGGGTCGTAGGTCATGAGGTGGCCCGATCGCGGTCAAGGGCCGCGGAACCATGACTCGACCTGCGGCGTACCGCGGCTTCGAACACGCCCGCGAGGCCCTGCGGAAATGCCAGCACCAGCACCAGAATCACCCCACCCAGCACCGCCCGCCAATAATCGGTGGAGCGGATGATCGTGTCTTGCAGCCAGGTGAAGGCGGCAGCGCCCCCGATCGGTCCGGCCAGCGAGTGCACACCGCCCAGCAGCTCCATCACCAGACCATCGATGGAACGCCCGACCGCCACAGTCT
>CANHUQ010000332.1 GCA_947463885.1 Burkholderiales bacterium | reverse complement strand
TTCGGCGGCGGGCAGGTCGACATCACCAATGGCAAGTTCGTGTTTTCGGCGAGCGAGGCGTATTGGGTGGAAAACGGCAAGGTGCAGTATCCGGTCAAGGGCGCCACGCTGATCGGCAATGGCCCCGATGCACTCACCCGGGTCACTATGATCGGCAATGACATGCGTCTGGATACCGGTGTGGGCGTGTGCGGCAAGGATGGTCAGAGTGTGCCGGTTGGCGTGGGCCAACCCACCTTGCGCATCGAAGGCCTGACGGTCGGCGGCACGGCCTAAGGCACAGCGCCTGAGCGCGCCACCTGTGTCACTCTGGAGATCCTGAATGTTGAGTGCAAAACTCGCTGTCAGCACCTTGGCTCTGGCTTGCGCCAGTGTGTCCAGCCCGGCTTGGGCGCAGACGTCCACCTCCTCACCCGGGAGTCCGCACGCGGAGTCCCATCAAGCGGGTAGCCAGCATCCACCGTTTGCGTGGGAGGCTGGTCTGTCTCTTGGGCATGATTTCGGGACGGACCAGACGTTGTGGGCGATCTCGCTCGCCCGACAGCTTGGCGGTGGCTTGAAGACCGTTTTTGAGTATGCAGATGGCCGACATGGCCATGAAGGCTCCAGAGTCACCTCTGCCAAACTGATGAAAGAGGTGCACCGCTGGGGTCACGTGGAGTTTGGCCTGGGGCTGGGTCTTGCCTACGTGAGTGAAGTGCATGAGAACGGTTGGGGGGTCCTGGCTGCGGCTGAGGCGGTGTACCCGATCACCCATCGCTTGGCCGCCAAGCTCGAGGTGTCGAGGCTGTTTGGTGTGGGTGGCTTCAATGAGACACGGGCGACTGTGTTGCAGGGCGGCGTCATCGTCAGGTTTTGACCTGATGATTGCGCGCGCAATCATCGAGCAGGGTACCTAGCGGAGGGCGTGCCATGTCTACGGTAGATTTCCTGGTCATCGGCGCCGGTATGGCTGGCGCATCCACAGGATATTTTCTGGCGCCGCATGGCCGCGTGGTACTGCTCGAACGTGAGTCGCAACCCGGATATCACAGCACTGGGCGCTCGGCTGCGTTGTTTTCAGAAACCTACGGCGGTGAGCAGGTCCGGATCCTGTCGCGGGCCAGCCGCCCCTTTCTTGCGCACCCGCCCGCAGGATTTTGCGACACCCCGATCCTCACACCGCGCGGGGCCCTCATGGTGGGCGGCCCCAACGACGACGCGCTGATCGACACCGAACTCGCCGCCATGCAACGCATCACGCCGGAGGTCAGCCGGTGGGAGGCCGCCGAGGTCCTGGCGCGCGTGCCGGTCTTGAGGGCGCAGACCACTGGCCGCGCGATTTTCGAACCCGGGGCCTGCGATATCGACGTGCACACGCTCCATCAGGGGTTCTTGCGCGGTATCCGTGCACAAGCGGGTCAGATCGTATGCGATGCGCCGGTGGATCGGATCGAGCGCATCGCGGGGATGTGGCACGTGTTCAGCGGCACACGCCAGTGGAGCGCGCCGGTCCTGGTCAATGCAGCGGGCGCCTGGGCTGACGTGGTGGCGCGCATGGCCGGCGTTCGTCCCATCGGTCTGCAACCCAAGCGACGGTCAGCCTTCACCTTTGCACCGCCCGATGGCCTGAACACCCGGGAATGGCCGATGGTCATCGCACTGGATGAATCCTGGTATTTCAAGCCGGACGCAGGCGCGCTGCTCGGTTCCCCAGCCAATGCCGATCCGGTGGAGCCGCATGACGTGCAGGCTGAAGAGCTCGATATCGCGACCGCGATTCATCACATCGAAGAGGCGACCACGCTGTCGATCCGGCGACCTACGCGGGTGTGGGCCGGACTGCGTTCGTTTGTGCAGGACGGTGCACTGGTCGGTGGGCCTGCGCCCGATGAGCCTTCGTTTTGCTGGGTGGCCGCGCAGGGCGGCTATGGCATCCAGACGTCGGCTGCGATGGGTGAAGCCTGCGCGGCGCTTGCCCGCGGCGTACCCATTCCAGCATCGCTCGCGGCAGCAGGTGTGACCGCTGAGATGCTGTCTGCGGCGCGCTTGTTCCCCGCATCAAGAGGGGCCGCCGCATGAAGGTGTTCAGCGCCACACTGGCCACCGAGACCAATACCTTCGCGCCGCTGCCCACCGGTTTGGGGTCTTATGAGGAGGGTGCTCGGTTTGCGGCGGGCCATCATCCCAATGCGCCCACGCTGTTCAGCGGGCCACTGTGGGCTGCGCGACAGCGGGCAGCAGCACATGGCCTCACGCTTGCCGAAGGCCTGGTGGCGTTTGCCATGCCTGCAGGGATCACCACGCGCGTGGCACACGAGACCTTGCGCGATGAGCTGCTGGCCGATCTGCGCGCAGCCATGCCGGTCGATATCGTGCTGCTGGGTTTGCACGGCGCGATGGTGGCCGATGGGTGCGACGACTGCGAGGGCGACTTGCTTGCGCGCGTGCGTGAGATCGTCGGCCCGAAGGTGGTGATTGGCGCCGAGCTCGATCCGCACACGCATTTGAGTCAAGCCATGGTGCGCCACGCAGATCTGCTGCTGGCGTTTCGCGAATACCCGCACACCGATGCGGTGGAACGTGGCCTGGAACTGGTGGATTTGTGCGTGGCCACCGCACGTGGCCAGATCCGACCCGTGCCGGGCGTGCACGACTGCGAGACCATCGCAGTGCTGCACACCTCGCGCGAGCCGATGCGTGGTTTCGTCGATCGCGCCCGTGCGCTGGAGGGGCGCGATGGCATCGTGTCGATCTCCGCCATTCACGGTTTCCCGTGGGCAGATGTGACTGACCTCGGCACGCGCATGCTGGTGTATGCCGACGGCGATGCCGATCTGGCCCAGACCACTGCTGACCGACTGGGCACCGAACTGCGCGGCATCTGCGAGGCCATGCGCACGCGTGGACCTACGGTGGATGAGGCCCTGGATCAGGCACTGGCCTGGCCTGCCGGTGGCCCGGTTGTGATCGCCGATGGCGCAGACAATGCGGGCGGCGGGGCGCCCAGCGACGCCACCTTCGTTTTGCGCAGACTGATCGAGCGCGGGATGTACTCAGCGGTGTTGGGCCCCTTGTGGGACCCGGGCGCGGTGTCGCTGGCCTTCGAGGCCGGAGAGGGCGCGCGTCTGGCGCTGCGGATCGGTGGCAAGGTGGCACCGGTCTCAGGCGACCCGGTGGACGCCGAGGTGCGCGTGCTGGCGCTGCGTCGTGATGCGCACCAGACCGGTTTGACCGGCGCGCGCGAACCGTTGGGCGATTGCGCGCTGGTAGCGGTGGGTGGTGTGGAGGTGCTGCTGAATGCGCGCCGCACGCAGGCGTTCGGAACCGACCTCTTCACGCAGTTCGGGGTCGACCTCGCCGCGCGGCGCATCGTGGTCGTCAAGTCGTCGCAGCATTTTCATGCGGCGTTTTTCAAGGTGGCTTCGCACATCCTGTATGCCGAT
>CANHUQ010000331.1 GCA_947463885.1 Burkholderiales bacterium | reverse complement strand
CTGCGTTATGGCGTGGGCGATTTGCGTCTTTTCTACGAAAACGATCTGCGTTTTCTCGAACAATTTCGGGACTGAAGGCCATGCGATTTTCCGAGCGGTGGTTGCGGGCCTATGTGAATCCGGCCTGGTCGAGCGAAGAGATGGCCCATGCCCTCACCATGGCGGGCCTGGAAGTCGAAGAGCGCGAACCGGCTGCACCGCCGTTCGAGCAGGTGGTGGTTGCGCAGGTGCGCACCGTGACGCGTCATCCGAATGCCGACAAGCTCAATGTCTGCGAGGTGGACATCGGCAGCGGTCAGGTGGTGCCGATCGTCTGCGGTGCCCCGAATGTCCTGGCCGGCATGAAGGCACCTTGTGCATTGCCAGGCGCAGTGCTGCCCGGCGGCATGAAGATCGGTGTGGCCAAGATGCGCGGAGTGGAAAGCCGAGGCATGCTGTGTTCGGCCCGTGAACTGGGATTGTCCGAGGACCACGGCGGATTGCTGGTGCTGCCCGAGTCTGCCCCGATCGGACAGTCATTGCGTGACACGCTCGCCCTGGACGATCACGTCTGGATGCTCAAGCTCACGCCCAACCTGGCGCACTGCATGTCGGTGGTCGGCGTGGCCCGCGAGGTCGCTGCGATCAGCGGGGCGGCGCTGACCCTGCCCGCCCATGAGCCGGTCGTCCCGGTCATTTCCGATCGTCTGCCGGTACACATCGCAGCCCCCGATCTGTGCGGACGGTTCAGCGGTCGTGTTATTCGGGGGGTTAATGCCCATGCGCCCACGCCCGACTGGATCAGGCAGCGTCTGGAGCGCAGTGGTCAGCGCAGCATTTCCGCGCTGGTTGACCTCTCCAACTACGTCATGCTCGAGTTGGGACGGCCCACGCACGTATTTGATTTGGCGAAGATTCATGGCGACCTGCAGGTCCGATGGGGGCAGGCAGGCGAATCGCTCAAGCTGCTTAACGGACAGACCATTGCGCTGGAGCCCGATGCCCAGGGCCTGGCGGTTGGAGTGATCGCCGATGCGCAGCAGGTCGAGAGTCTGGCCGGCATCATGGGTGGCGATGCCACAGCGGTTTCGCTCGACACCACGGACATCTACGTCGAAGCGGCGTTCTGGTGGCCGCAGGCCGTAGCGGGGCGGGCGCGTCGTTACAACTTTTCGACCGATGCGGCGCAGCGGTTTGAGCGCGGCGTCGACGCCTCCACCACGGTGGAGCATCTTGACTACCTCAGCCGCCTCATCCTCGATGTCTGTGGCGGGCAGGCAGGGCCGATCGATGACCAGATCACCGCGCTGCCTGAGCGCAAGCCGGTCGCGATGCGTTTGTCGCGCGCGCGCAAGCTCATCGGTGCAGACATCAGTCTGGCCGATTGCGAAGGCGCGTTCGAGCGGCTGGGGCTGTCGTACGCCGTGGCGAAGACCGCGACCGAGACGGTGCTCACCGTCACGCCGCCGGCTAACCGGTTCGATCTGGAGATCGAAGAAGATCTGATCGAAGAGGTGGTGCGGGTCTGGGGGTTCGAGCGCTTGCCGATCCGACCTGCGCGCATGGCGGCAGCCCTGGCAGCGGTACCCGGGGATCGTCGCACCGTGCTTTCGCTCAAGCGCCAGTGGGCCGCACGCGAATGGCAGGAGGTGGTCAATTTTTCCTTCGTGTCCGGGCAAATCGAGGCGCTTCTGGGCACCGGGCATACGCCCATCGCTTTGCGCAATCCGATTGCCGAACATCTCGATGTCATGCGCACCAGCCTGTGGGGCGGGCTGATCGGCAACCTCAAGCACAACCTGAATCGCAAGATGTCGCGCCTGCGTCTGTTCGAGGTGGGTCGGGTCTTCTTGCGAGATGCTCAGGCGCGCTCCGGACCTTTGGAGGTGGCCGGCATTCGTCAGCCGATTCGCCTGGCTGGCCTTGCGTACGGTTCCGCGCTGAGCGAGCAATGGGGTGCGGCCGTGCGCACGATCGACTTTTTCGATGTCAAGGCCGATATCGAGGCAATGGCCGGTCGCGATCTTCGCTGGTCCAGCGCACCACACCCTGCGCTGCATCCCGGTCAGTCGGCCTGCGTCGCCGATGCATCCGGTCAGCAGATCGGCTGGGCGGGCGTGATGCACCCGCAACTGATGCGTGCTCTAGACCTCGCGCAAGCGCCTGTGCTGTTCGAGTTGGAACTCGCGCCGCTGTTGATCCAGCAGGTGCCCCAGTACCAGGAGCTGTCGAAGTTTCCGCCGGTGATCCGCGACCTCGCGTTTGTCGTGTCCCAGGCTGTGCCGGCCGCGGAACTGCTGGCACAGATTCAGGATTTGCAGCAGACCGACAGCAGCTTGGCGCCGCTTCAGGATGTCATCCTGTTTGACGAATATCGCGGTAAGGGATTGGAAAATAAGGAAAAAAGCCTTGCATTCAGATTTCGCATGCAAGATACTCGGATGACCTTGTCCGACGCGCAGGCCGATGCTGCCATGGCCGCCGTGGTCGCCCGACTGGCCGCCTCTCATGGCGCAAGACTACGGTCTGCCTGAGTTCAGAGTCTGAGCTGATCATGACCCCGAGTACCTTGTCGAACCTGATCGACGAATCGAACGCTTCTGACGCCGACATCGGAGCCCTGCTCGCGGCCGATGGCCGGGCGGGGCCGCCCGAGACCGGTTTCACGCTGACCAAGGCAGAACTGGCCGAAATGCTTTTCGAGCGCGTGGGCCTGAACAAGCGTGAATCCAAAGACATGGTCGAGACTTTCTTCCAGGAAATTCGCGATGCACTGGAACGAGGCGACAGCGTCAAGCTCTCCGGTTTCGGCAATTTCCAGCTGCGTGACAAGCCGCAACGCCCAGGGCGCAATCCCAAGACTGGCGAGGCGATCCCAATCTCTGCGCGCCGGGTGGTCACATTCCATGCCAGCCAGAAGCTCAAGGCGCTGATTGAGCGCCTGCCCCAGCAGACCTGACGCGCATGCCCACCCCCGCTACACATGCTGAGCGAGCCCCATCGCCGGCAGCGTTGCCTCCCATCCCTGCCAAGCGCTATTTCACCATTGGCGAGGTCAGCGAGCTGTGCGCAGTGAAACCACACGTGCTGCGTTACTGGGAGCAGGAATTTACCCAACTGCGTCCCATGAAGCGGCGGGGCAACCGGCGCTACTACCAGCACCATGAAGTGCTGTTGGTGCGTCGCATCCGTGATCTGCTCTACGAGCAGGGCTTCACCATCAGTGGTGCTCGTAACCGACTGGGCGATGCGGCTGGCATGCAGCGGCGGCGTGAAGCGTTGGAGACACCACTCGAAGCCTCGTCTTCCATAGTTGAGGCCTCATCCACCATGGTGGAGGCTTCTGTCGATCTGATGACTCCTGATCTCGCCTATCCCTTGCCCGCTATTCGCCAGGATTTGCTTGAAGCCTTGAAGTGGCTGGAGCCTGACCCCGGGCCGACGGAG
>CANHUQ010000330.1 GCA_947463885.1 Burkholderiales bacterium | reverse complement strand
TTGAGCAGCACCGGTGTGAAGGCCGGCACCGCAAACCGGCGCCAGGTGTTCAGAATGCCAGCCGACAGCGCCACCATCGAGATCAGCAGAATGTAGGGCGCCATCCAGCGGGTCATGCCCACGGCGGCATCGAAGGCCGCGGGTTCCTGCTGCAGACCCGAGGCCATCAGCCAGACCAGCACCGGTGCCCCCACCACTCCCAATGCAGAGACCGCCATCAGCGCCCAGAACAGGGCGGTGGCCACATGGTCGATCAGGGTGTGCATCGCCGGACCGCCGCCGCGGGTTTCGCGCACTCCGGCCAAAATGGGTACGAAGGCTTGTGAGAACGCACCTTCGGCGAACAGCCGGCGCAGCAGATTGGGTAGCCGAAACGCCACGAAAAACGCGTCGGTCATGGCCGACGCGCCGAATACGGTGGCGGTGAGGTTTTCCCGAATCAGGCCGGTGATGCGCGACAGCAGCGTGAATCCGCTGACCGTGGCGAGCGATTTGAGCAGGTTCAACGCAGCAGACCGAAGGAGGGTGGGGCAGGCAGGCTTGCAGCCTGGGGCGATGGCATCTTATACTTCAAGGCTTTCCCGAATTCGGGTTCATCATTCGGGGCCATGGTCCAGGCCGGGTCCCCACACCGAGATTTTCGCATGGCCAACATCGCTTCGGCGCGCAAACGCGCCCGCCAGGCAGTCAAGCAGAACGCCCACAACTCCAGCCTGCGTTCGCGCCTGCGCACCGCCATCAAGTCGGTCCGCAAGGCAGTTGCCGCTGGCGACAAGGGTGTGGCCACTGCGCAGTTGCGCGCCTCCACCCGCGTGATCGACTCCATCGCTGACAAGAACATCATTCACAAGAACGCTGCGGCCCGTCACAAGAGCCGCCTGGCTGCTGCGCTTAAGCGCATGGCCTGATTGACCCCCGGGGCGCTTCGCCCCGCGGCCACCCCTGTCGGTGCGGTCACGTCGTACGTGACGGCCGGCTTCCAAACAGCGCAGTGCCCACTCTCACGATCGTCGCCCCCTGACCGATCGCTTCCTCCAGATCGCCTGACATACCCATCGACAGGGTGTCGAGGTCGATGCCTTCAGATCGTATGGTCTCGTACACGGCTTTCACACGCGCGAACTGAGCGCGCTGGACGACCGGGTCTGCGCTGGGCGCAGGAATCGCCATCAGGCCTCTGAGCCGCAACCGAGGCATGGCACTGATGGCCCGCGCCAGCGCAAGGGCCTCGAGCGGGTCGCAGCCACTCTTGGTAGCCTCACCGCTCACATCCACCTGGATGCACACATGCAGTGGTGGTAACTCAGCCGGCCGTTGCTCATTGAGGCGCGCCGCCACCCGCTCGCGTTCAACCGAATGCACCCAGTCGAAATGCTCGGCGATTGGTCGCGTCTTGTTGGACTGAATCGGACCGATGAAATGCCACTGCATGGGCCACGATGCGTGTGCCGCACAGGCCGCCATCTTGGGCAGCGCTTCCTGCAAGTAGTTTTCCCCGAAGTCCCGCTGACCGCAGGCCGCCAGGGCAAGGATGGCATCGGGCCCGAAGGTCTTGCTGACCGCCAGCAATTGCACGGTTGAGGGGTCGCGGCCCGCCGCAAGGGCCGCCTGAGCGATGCGTGCGAGCAAGGCTGCATGTCGGCTTTGCGCGTCTTCGGTGCCCGCTAACCCGCCATTCGTCGGGGCGCACGGCAGTTTCGCGGATGGCGCGGGTGTTGTGTCGTCGGTGGACATACAGTGGCTGGATGGATATCGCGGAACTGTTGGCTTTCGCCGTCAAGAACAAGGCGTCCGACCTGCATTTGTCGGCCGGACTGCCGCCAATGATTCGCGTCCATGGAGATGTCAGACGGATCAACCTGCCGCCGATGGAGCACGAGGCGGTGCACGCGATGATCTACGACATCATGAACGACTCGCAGCGCAAGGACTACGAGGAAAACCTGGAATGCGACTTCTCCTTCGCCATTCCGGGGCTGGCCCGGTTCCGGGTGAACGCGTTCATGCAGCAGCGTGGCGCAGGCGCCGTGATGCGGACCATTCCGTCGAAGATCCTGTCGCTGGCGGATCTGAACGCACCTAAGATTTTCGCAGATCTGTCGATGCAGCCGCGCGGGCTGATCCTGGTGACCGGCCCGACCGGCTCGGGCAAGTCCACCACGCTGGCCGCGATGATCAACCATATCAACGAAAACCAGTACGGCCACATCCTGACCGTCGAGGATCCGATTGAATTCGTGCACGACTCCAAGCGCTGCCTGATCAATCAGCGCGAGGTGGGCCCGCACACGCTGTCGTTCACGAACGCACTGCGCTCGGCGCTGCGCGAAGACCCCGACATCATTCTGGTGGGCGAGCTGCGCGACCTTGAAACCATTCGGCTTGCGCTCACCGCGGCCGAGACCGGCCACCTGGTGTTCGGCACGCTGCACACCTCCAGCGCTGCCAAGACCATTGACCGGATCATCGACGTATTCCCGGCCGCTGAAAAAGAGATGGTGCGGGCCATGCTGTCGGAGTCCTTGAAGGCCGTGATCTCGCAAAGCCTGATCAAGACCAAGGATGGCAGCGGGCGCGTGGCCGCACACGAAATCATGATCGGCACTCCGGCCATCCGCAATCTGATCCGCGAAGCCAAGATCGCCCAGATGAATGCGGCGATTCAGACCGGTGCGTCGGTCGGCATGCAAACGCTTGATCAGTGCCTGACCGAGCTCACGCGACGCAACCTGATCTCGATGGTCGATGCCCGCGCGGCAGCAGCCAACAAAGACAACTTCCTGGGCTGACGGCCCAAGCTCACGACCTGGAGACATGATGTCGGCAGTCGATCAGGACACGGCGGCAAGCCTGGGTAACGGTGGTGGTCGTGCGACGACCATGGAGCGCGAGCAGGCCTCGCGCTTTTTGCGCGACCTGCTGCGCCTGATGCTGACCAAGGGTGGCTCAGACCTTTTTCTGACCGCGGATTTTCCGCCAGCCTTCAAGATTGACGGCAAGCTCACGCCGGTCTCGAGCGTGCCGCTCACCGCCCCGCACACGGTGGAGCTCGCGCGTGCGGTCATGAACGATCGCCAGGCCGCCGAATTCGAGGCCCGCAAGGAGCTCAATTTCGCGATCGCCCCGCAGGGTATTGGCCGATTCCGCGTCAATGTCTTCATGCAGTTGGGCCGCGTTGGCATGGTGTTGCGCACCATCCAAAGCCGTATCCCCACGCTGACCGAGTTGCAGATGCCTGCAGTGATGCCCGATCTGGTGATGACCAAGCGGGGTCTGATCATCGTGGTGGGCGCCACCGGCTCAGGCAAATCGACGACGCTGGCTGCGATGATCGGTCATCGCAATGAACATTCGCATGGTCATATCGTGACCATTGAAGACCCGGTGGAGTTCGTGCATCCGCACCGCAACTGCATCGTGACCCACCGCGAAGTGGGTGTGGACACAGAGAGCTGGGAG
>CANHUQ010000329.1 GCA_947463885.1 Burkholderiales bacterium | reverse complement strand
TCCAGCGCAATGGTGCGTGCCAGGACGGGCGCAAGCCTGCGCCCAAGACCCAGGTCGGCATAGAGCTCTTCCAAGCTGTGCGAACCGGCATCGCGTGCGGCCTTCTCGACCACGGCAGGTGAGAGTGAGGCGGCATCGATGAGCAGTGCTGCGAGCGATTGCTCAAGCAGCCGCTTGCCCAGCTCCACCGATTCCTCGTACTTCATGGTGCGCAGGAAGTGGCGGATTTCGGAGCGCGCTTTGCCAGTGCGCACAAACCCCAGCCACGCCGGGTTGGCGCGTGCATCCGGGTCGGTGATGACTTCGATCACGTCGCCGTTTTGCAGCTCGGTGCGCAGCGGTACCGGTTCGCCATTGACCCGCGCTGACACCGAACGATTGCCCACATCGGTGTGCACGCTATAAGCAAAGTCGATGGCTGTGGCACCGCGCGGCAACGCACGGATGTGACCCTTAGGCGTAAAGACATAGACCGCATCCGGGAAGAGGTCGACCTTCACATGCTCGATGAATTCGATCGAGTCACCGGTCTGGTTCTGAATATCCAGAAGCGATTTCAGCCACTGATGCGTGCGCTTTTGCAGATCGGTGAAGGTTTCCTTGTCGGCCTTGTACAACCAGTGCGAGGCCACACCCGACTCGGCTACCCGATGCATTTCGCGGGTGCGGATTTGAAATTCCACCGGTGCACCATGCGGGCCGACCAGCGTGGTATGCAAAGACTGATAGCCATTGACCTTCGGAATGGCAATGTAGTCCTTGAAGCGGCCAGGAATGGGCTTGAACGTCTGATGCAAGGCGCCCAATGCCAGGTAGCAGGCGGGCAGGTCTTCGACCAGCAGGCGAATGCCGAACACGTCCATGACCTGCGAGAACGACAGGCGCTTTTCTTCCATCTTGCGATAGATGGCCCACAACGCCTTTTCGCGCGAGCGCACATCGGCGACGACACCCATTTGCTTGAGTGACTTCTGAACCGCATCGATGGTGCGGCCCAGGCCTTCGCGCCGCATGCCACGCGCAGCCGTGACCGCTTTGCTCAGCGTGCGATGGCGGTACGGATGCTGGAAGCGGAAAGCGAGGTCGAGCAGTTCGCGGTACAGCTCATTGAGCCCGAGCCGGTTGGCAATCGGTGCGTAAATGTCGAGGGTTTCAATCGCGATGCGCCGCTGCTTGACCCGATCGACTGCGCCCAAGGTGCGCATGTTGTGCAGACGGTCAGCCAGTTTGATGAGAATGACGCGCACATCGCGGGCCATGGCCAGCAGCATCTTTCTGAAGCTCTCGGCTTGAGCCTGCTCGCGGCTGGCGAATTCAACCTTGTCGAGCTTGGACAGGCCGTCGACCAAGTCGGCGACTTGCGTGCCAAATTTTTCGACCATCTGCAGCTTGGTGACGCCGGAGTCTTCCATGACGTCGTGCAGCAGGGCGGCCATGAGCGCATCGGCGTCCAGCCGCCAACCCACGCAGATTTCGGCCACTGCGATGGGGTGCGAGATATAGGGCTCGCCGCTGGTTCGAAACTGACCCAGATGGGAGCTGTCCGAGAACCGATACGCCTCGCGAACTCGTTTGAGATCGTCTTCACCGAGGTACTGCGAAGCGGCCTGGGTGAGACTGGCTAACGAGACGATGCGGCGTTCGTCTGCCGGCGCGAAAAAACTGTCGTCGCGTGTGCCAGCCGCTGCGTCGCGCGTGCCGCCCTTGAGCGCGGACCGCGGCTCAAGGACCAGAGGGTCGGCCTGTTTCATGGGGCCGCGACGCGCGTAGCGAAGGTCAGGTGGGGACGCGGCGCAGCATCTCGGCGCCCACTTTGCCTGCAGCGATTTCGCGCAATGCGGTCACGGTGGGCTTGTCTTTGCTGTCGACCTTGGGGGCATGGCCCTGGGCCAGCATGCGGGCGCGGTAGGTGGCGGCGAGCGCGAGCTCGAAGCGGTTGGGGATCTGCCTGAGGCAATCTTCAACGGTGATGCGGGCCATGGCGCGATTCCTCTATCAAAGGTGGGACTGCAGGTGCTGCGGTGAAGTGAAGCCTATCGACTACGACGCGGTACTTCAGCGCGGTGCGGCCGCCATACCCAGCGACTCAAAGAGGGCCGCGTGCCGGCTGGCCTGTTGTGCAAACCTGCAACGGGACGCATCCAACACCCCGCACAACGCTTGAGCGGCTAACGCAAAGTCTTGATTGATAATAACATATTGACATTCGGCCGCGTGCTCAAGCTCGGTGCGAGCGGCCTCAATTCGCCGCTCGATGACCTCACGCGAGTCTTGCCCTCTCGCAACCAGGCGCTCGCGCAAGGTGACTAGCGAGGGCGGGGCAATGAAAACCGAGACCGATTCAGGGATCAGGCGACGAATTTGCGCGGCGCCCTGCCAGTCGATTTCCAGAATGATGTCTTCCCCGGCCTGCATCTGCGCTTCAATCCACGGTCTTGAAGTGCCATAGAAATTGCCGTGCACCCGCGCCCATTCAAGAAACTCACCTGCGTCTTTTTTGCGCTCGAATTCGGCCTGGGTGACGAACACATAGTCGATGCCGTCCTGCTCGCCCGGGCGCGGAGCGCGGGTGGTGCAGGAGACTGACAGTCGGATGCCGGTCCGTGCGCCCAGCAGATGCCGAACGAGTGAGGTTTTGCCGGCCCCTGAGGGCGCAACGACGATGAGGAGGCTGCCGCGAAAGGCTGGAACGCTCATGGTGCGGAAAAGAAAAACGCTAAGGGAAAGCGCAGAGGGAAAACGAAGGATCGTACGGACTTGATCGGCAGTCTGGACAAGCAGATGCGCCCCTGGCTGAAGGGCACACAGCGGCCAGCTGCGAAATGCAGTGTCTCAGAAAAACGCTTGAATCGGACGCCCAGCGACCGTGAAGCGCACCCGTCGAGCTAAATACTCCGTCCGCCGCTCAGACCCTTTTCCAGTGCATCGCGCACCCGCTGACCCACGTCCTTGCACAGTGCCTGTGAGCGCGCCATGCCCATGGAGGTCTTACTCATCTGCAAGAGGGGTCTGCGGCCTGAAGGCAAGTGTCAAGATCCGACGTCGCGGTCTGATGTGCCATCACGACCGCTACTCCAGGTTTTGCACCTGCTCACGGACCTGCTCGATCAGCAGCTTCAGCTCGATGGAGGCAGCCGTCGTATCCAGACCAGCGGCTTTGGAACCGAGCGTATTGGCCTCTCGATTGAGCTCTTGCATCAGAAAGTCCAGGCGTTTTCCAGCGGCTCCACCCTGCTCGACAATGCGCATCAGCTCATTGATGTGAATATCCAGGCGGCTAAGTTCTTCGGCCACATCGACCCGAATGCCATGCAGCGCCACCTCTTGGCGGATGCGGGCCATGCTCTCTTCCAACGGGATGCCGCTGCCGGCCAAGCCGCCTGTGGCGGCCTCGCGCAAGCGCTCGGTGATGCGCTGACCGAACGCGGCCACCAACTCCGGAGCCCGCACTTGATGGGC
>CANHUQ010000328.1 GCA_947463885.1 Burkholderiales bacterium | reverse complement strand
GCGGCAGCACTGCTCGAATCACTGGTGCGCTTCACCCTGGGCGAGGATGCCTCCACGTTACTGGCACACGATGCCACCGGTTGGCTCGCTCCCATGCTTGAAGCGGCGGCGCTCCTTACGCTGCCCCAGGCGAGCGTCTACGACACCGCGCATGCGGCAGCGGTATGCCTGCGTACGCTGGCTTCGGCTGTACGCGCAGAGCCCCATGAGACGGAAGATGCAGAGACAACCCCTGCGGCACCGGGGCCTGAGCTTCGGGCGCAAGGCACAGGCGGCCTGGAGGGCTCGCCCGATGAGTTCATCGATGACACCGAGTGGCTGACCGATGACCTGGTCGACGGCATGCCCGTGGATTTCCGGGGCGAGGTGCGCCCCGAGCTCGTGCAGCGGCAGTTGCGCGGTGGCCATACCGGGACGCTGCTGGAGGCCACCGAGACCGAGCCCGGTGCGATGCAGGACGAGGCCGATCTGCAAGGCACCGACCTGACCCGACGCGACCTCTCCGACCAGTCGATGCTGCGGCGTGCCTTCGGTGAAGTGGGGCGCGATGCCCGCAGCTTTCTGTACGACGAATGGGATTACACCCGTCAGACCTACATGAAAGGCTGGTGCCGACTGTTCGAGATGCGCCTGGCCGGCGATGACTATGGCTTGCCGCAGCGTGTGCGCGAGCGCCACGGCGCACTGGTGCAGCAGATCAAGCGTCAGTTCCGCATGATCAAGCCCGAGGCGTATCACCGCGTGCGCCGGGTCAGCGACGGCGAAGAGATTGAATTGGATGGAGTGATCGAAGCGGCCGTAGACCGCCGCGCGGGACATGCCACCGATGAGCATGTCTACCGCCGCCGGGCGCGGGCACTGCGCGAGGTGTCGGCTGCGTTCCTGCTGGACATGAGCGCCTCGACCGACTTTGCCGTGCCCGACCCGCTGGATCCGCCGCCGCCCGAGCCCGCCGAGCCGCCCCCGCCTTTGGCCGACACCACGTTTGACTATGCGTTCTACAACGACCGCGAGCCGCCACCCGCGCGATCCAAGCGCCGGGTGATCGATGTCGGTCGCGAATCGCTCGCACTGATGGCGCAGGCGCTCGAGACGCTGGGCGACTCCTATGCGCTCTATGGGTTTTCAGGTTACGGACATGACAACGTCGAGTTTCATGTGGCCAAGGACTTTGGCGAAGCGCTCAGCCCACGCGCCTGGGCAGCCATGGCCGCGATGCAACCGCGCAGTTCCACGCGCATGGGCACGGCCATCCGCCATGCCCTCACCCGACTGGCTGCGCAACCGGCGCGCATGAAGGTGCTGATCGTGGTGTCGGACGGCTATCCGCAAGACCGCGACTATGGCCCCGATCCACGCGATGACGAGTACGGCATCCAGGATACGGCGCGGGCCCTGATGGAGGCCGAGCGTGCCGGAGTGCAGACCTTTTGCATGACCATTGACCCGGCCGGCCACGACTATCTGCGCAGAATGTGCCCGGACGCGCGCTACATGGTGATCGACGAAGTCAACGACCTGCCGCGCGAACTCACCAAGGTCTATCGGGCACTGACCGCCTGAGCCGGCCCGCGCCAATGGATCGGCGGTTTACCCCGCCGGGAACTGTGCCAGGGCCTGCCCCAGGTCTTCGCGCAGATCATCCAGGTCCTCGATGCCCACCGACAGGCGAATTAAGCCTTCGGCAATGCCCATTTGCGCACGGCGCTCGGCACCCATTTCGTAGAAGATCGTGTGCGACACGGGAATGGCCAAGGTGCGGTTGTCCGACAAATGACTGGACAGGATCACGAGCTTGAGCGCATCCAGAAACGCAAAACAGTCCACCTCCGGGCGCAACTCGAACCCGATCAGGCTGCCGTAGCGGCCCCCAAAAAGTGCTGTGGCCCGCGCATGCTGGGCATGGCTTTTAAGGCCGGGGTAATGCACACGACCCACTTGAGGCTGCTGCTCCAGCCACTGTGCCAGCGCCAGAGCATTGGCGCAGGTGCGCTCCACGCGCAGCCCAAGGGTCTCTGCGCCCACCGCAATTCGGTGTGCGTCCTCGGCACGCAAGGTGGCGCCCAGGTCGCGCAGCCCCTTCTTGCGAATCTGCTGCAGCCCCCAGACCTTCGGGTCCAGATGGCGGTACGACTCGGCGATATTCGGAAAGCGCCGCCAGTCATAGAGGCCGGTGTCGGTGACCGAGCCGCCCAGCGCATTGCCATGGCCCCCAATGCCCTTAGTGAGCGAATGCACCACCAGCCCGGCCTGCACGCTGCGCGCCTGAAACAGCAGCGGTGTGGTGAGCGTGCCATCGACCACGAACAGCAGGCCCTGATCGGCGCACCACTGGCCAATTCCGGCCAGATCGGCCACCTGCGTGCGCGGGTTGGCAATGGTCTCGACGAACACCATGCGGGTGTTGGCGCGGGTGGCATCACGCACCGCCTGCGCATCGGTGGCGTCGACGAAACTCATCTGCACACCCATGCCGATCAGGGTGTGAAAGAGCGAACTGGTGTTGCCGAACAGAAACTGGCTGCTGACGATATGGTCGCCCGCCTTGAGCAGCGCCACCATCATCGAAGCAATGGCCGACATTCCGGTGGCAAACACAGCCGTGCCTGCGCCCCCTTCCATCAGGGTGACCTTCGCTTCCAGCGCGGCACCGGTGGGGTTGCCCTGACGCGAATACACATAGCCTGACTGTCGCCCCTGAAACACCGCCGCCAGGTCGGCCGCGCTGGGGTAGGCATAGGTGGCGGCCACATGCAGGGGCTTGTGGACGGCGTCGTGTTCGCTGCCGGACAAGCGGTCGGCATGCAGGATTCGGGTGTGCAGACTGGGCTTCACGTGTGCGAGCAGGGCTGAAGATTGGCAGGCTCGGATGATACCCGCCGCCTGAGGGACGCCCCACAGCCCCCCATGACCTCCCGCAAGGGCCGCCCGCAGGTCCGCCCGCAAGGACCGCATACATGCGTCCTGCCCTGCGGGTCAGTGGCGTCGAGCAGCCCCGCAGCGCGCCTGCAAACCGTGCGATCGATCACGTCGGTGGCGCTGACACCTTTAGGTTTAACTCAAAAGAGCGAGTCATGGCTCGAAACATTAACCCATTGAAATTCATCACTCTTTTAAGGACCTGGCATCGCTTTTGAGGAATCTGAAGGGTCATCACCTTTCCATATTCCCCCAAGATGAATCCTATTCCACTCCCCGATGCATCGATCCAATCCGGCGCTGCACGGCCGCACCGACGCACAGTCCTGAAGGTAGGGGCTTCGTCTTTGGCTTTGGCCACCAGCGCCACCCATGTCAGTGCCAACCTGCCGGCCAGCCCGCCGACCACACCGTTCCTGGAGCCGATGCCGATCGCCCCGGAGCTGCGCCCGCGCCCGCTCAGCGATCCGGGCTTCACACGCCCCCCCACCGAGTGACCCGATCGCAGCATCACTCCAGCCACCGGCATGCCCTATGAGGGCCGTGGCG
>CANHUQ010000327.1 GCA_947463885.1 Burkholderiales bacterium | reverse complement strand
CTCCGACCTCGGGGTGGGCGTGGCGCAAGTGGGTGCTGCCTTGAGGCCGCTGCTGGCCGGCGAAGTCGCCACCACGTGGAAGGCGCCCGATGACGAGAACTACGACGTGCGCATCCGTCTGCCGCGTGAAGAACGGCGCGGCATCGAGGACCTGGCTCGCCTCACGGTTGCGTCGGCGCAGACCGATGCCAACGGTGCCCCGAAGATGGTGCCGCTGCGGCAAGTGGCGCGCCTTGAAAGCACCGAGGGGCCCACGCAGATCAATCGCAAGAGCCTCACGCGCGAAGTGACCCTGTCGGCCAACGTGAGCGGCGCTGCGCCCGGCACAGTGGGTCTGGAGGTGCAACAGCGATTGCGCGCCATGAACCTGCCACCGGGCTACGCGGTGGTCACCGGGGGCGCCACCAAGGACATGCAGGAGAGCTTCGGATTTGCCCTGCAAGCCCTGCTGCTGGCCATTGTGTTCATCTACATGATCTTGGCCTCTCAGTTCCGCAGCTTCATCCAGCCCATATCGATCATGGCCTCACTGCCACTGTCGTTGATCGGCGTGATGCTGGCCCTGATCGCCTGGCGCTCTACGCTCAATATGTTCTCGATCATCGGCTTCATCATGCTGATGGGTCTGGTCACCAAGAACGCCATCTTGCTGATCGACTACGCCAACCAGTTGCGCCGCGAGGGCGAAGCGCGGGCATCTGCGTTGCTCAAGGCGGCTCAGGTGCGCCTGCGGCCGATCCTCATGACCACGCTGGCGATGGTCTTCGGCATGCTGCCGCTGGCCATCTCGACCGGCGAAGGGTCGGAACAGCGGGCGGGCATGGCCCACGCGGTGATCGGCGGCGTGATCGCATCGACCCTGCTGACCCTTCTAGTCGTGCCGGTGCTCTACGCGCTCCTGGACGATGCCGTCGCGCGCCTGCGCGGCCGAAGCGGCGCCGACCGGCTAGAATCTGCTGTTGCCCCCCCAGCCTGACCCTGTCGCCATGGACTTCGAACGCGCACGCTTCAACATGATCGAGCAGCAGATCCGACCCTGGAATGTCCTGGATCCGGATGTGCTGGCCCTGCTGTCGGCCGTACGACGCGAGGATTTCGTGCCGCCCACCCTGCGCGCGATGGCCTTTGCCGACCTGGAACTGCCACTCATGGTCGATGGCAAGTCGACCGGAGAGGTCATGCTCGCGCCTAAGCTCGAGGCACGGCTGCTGCAGGAATTGCGGGTCAAGCACCACGAGACCGTGCTGGAAATTGGTACTGGGTCCGGCCATATGGCGGCCTTGCTGGCACGACAGGCTCGACATGTGGACACCCTCGACATTCATCCAGGACTGGCTACGTTCGCACGCAGCAATCTGGCGCGAGCCGCCGTGAGCAATGTCACCGTGACTGACGCGGACGGCTCACGCGACCATGCCGCGCTGCCAACCTACGATGTGATCATGCTGTCCGGGTCAGTGGCGCGCGTGCCCGAGTCGCTGCTGGGCAAGCTCAACCCAGGCGGACGTTTGATCGCCATCGAGGGCGATTTGCCAGTCATGCAAGCCCGGCTCTACACCCTCAGCACCGCGGGCGGTCTCACCACTCAGACCCTTTTTGAAACAGTGGCCCAGCGACTGCACGGATTCGTCGCAACGCCTGCGTTCGCATTCTGATCGGACGGGCTGCACCATGAAACAAATGAGCGCCCAGGAACTGGCTGAGTGGCTGCGCAGCGGCAGTCAGCCGCAGCCACTGCTGCTCGATGTGCGTGAACCCTGGGAATTTGAGATCGGTGCCCTGCCCGGCGCCCAATCGATGCCCATGGGCGATGTGCCTGCACGCATAGGCGATCTGGACGCAGATCAGCCTGTGGTGTGCATCTGTCACCATGGCATGCGCAGTCTGCGTGTGGCCCAGTTCCTGCAAGAGCGTGGGTTCGGCACGGTGATCAATCTGGATGGCGGGGTCGATGCCTGGGCACGCGAGGTTGATCCCAGGTTTCCGACCTATTAGGTCGATCGCATGCGCTGCACTGCCCCGCTCGCTCAGTCTTTCTTTCGTCGTCGCTCAACTGCAGCGCGCCCTTCCGGAGTGCCCATGTCCCGCCGCCCGATCTGCCTGGCCCTGATGCTTGCAAGCGGTCTGTCGGCCCAGCCTGCACAGGCTTTGGATCTGCTCGAGTCCGTACGCGCTGCCGCTGCGATCGACCCGGTCGTGGCCAGTTCGCGGTCTCAGCTTGAAGCGGTCAGACAACGGGTACTGCAGGCTCGGGCTGGCCTGCTGCCCACTGTCAACGCCACGGCGGGCACCAACTTCAATGCGGTGAACAACACCATCACATCACAGCGCGCCTACGACGCGCAGTCGCTGGGGTTGGTGGCCAATCTGCCGGTCTATCGGCCGGCCAACCGAGAGGCCTGGAAGCAGAGCGAGCTGTCCGTTGAAATCAGCGAGCTGCAGCTGATGCAGGCCCAGCAAGACCTGATCCTGCGCGTGTCGACGGCCTATTTCGATGTGCTGGCCGCGCAAGACAGCCTGGCAGTGGTGCAGGCGCAGGGCCGCGCTTTTGCCGAGCAGTTCGAGTCCGCGCGACGCAATTTCGAAGTCGGCACTGCGACGATCACTGACCAGCAGGAAGCGCAGTCCAGGCTCGACCTCACCCGCGCTCAGGAGGTCTCGATTCGCAATGACCTCGAGGTCAAGCGTGCCTTGCTGGCTCAGTTGATCGGCCGACCGGTCGAGGCGCTGGATACGCTGCGACGCGACCTCGACATCAGCACGCCCGCGGCTGCACGGGAAGGCGAGTGGGCCGCAATGGCCCGGCAGAGCAATTTTCAGGTGCGCCAGGCTGAAATCGCCAAGGAAGTGGCCGACCGCGAAATCACGCGGCAGCGCGCCGGCCATCTGCCCACGCTGGATATCGTCGGGCAGGCCAATACCGGGCGCGGCACGGGCGGACAAACTGCGGCCAACCTGATCGGCGTGCGCACACAATTCGCACAGCTGGGTCTGCAACTGGCCCTGCCGCTGTATGCAGGCGGCTCCATCGACGCCCGGGTACGCGAGGCAATCGCTTTGCAGGGCAAGTCGGAATTCGACCTGGAGAATACCCGTCGCGTGGCTGAACAGGCGGCACGGCAAGGGTTTCTGGGCGTGCGCAGCGGCATCGAGCAGGTGCGTGCGCTGACTGCAGCAGAGCGCTCGAGCCAACTGGCACTCGAGTCGAACCAGCTGGGCTATCAGGTGGGTGTGCGGATCAACATCGATGTACTCAATGCGGCGCAGCAGCTCTTTTCCACACAGCGCGATCTGGCCAAGGCACGCTACGACGTGCTGCTCAACGGCCTGCGCCTGCGCAATACCGCGGGCGAGCTGACCGAAGAAGAAGTGGCCAAGGTGAACGCGCTGCTTGAGGCGCCACGCGCGCCAGCGGTGGGGGTAACCACGAGTGGTTCGACGTTTCCGCTGGCGCCTGCGCCGGGTGGGGTGACGGGGCCGGCGTCGGGTTTG
>CANHUQ010000326.1 GCA_947463885.1 Burkholderiales bacterium | reverse complement strand
GGCCGCGTGGCCGCTGCGGGACGCGGCGAGCCCACAGTCGTGATCCGGGCCGATGCAGGCGCCAGCCACCAGGCCGTCATCCATGTCCTGGAGGCCGCCCGACTGGCCGGGCTGGGCAAAGTCAGCTTCGCCACCCAGACCGCGGGCGCCCGTCGCCCCTAAGCCAGGCGACCGTGCCCGAATCGGCTGCCGCCACGCCTGGCCTGAGGGCCCGGATCGAAGCCCATCTGCATCGACAGTGGTTCGGCCCGGCCACCCCCATGCGCCGTGGGGTCGGGGCCTGCCTGCGGCCGTTGTCGTGGGCCGTGGCCCGTGCCGCCAGCCGACGACGCCAGGCGATCGCCCAGGCGCGCGATCTGCCCCGACCGCCAGGCGCCCCCCAGGTGGTCATCGTGGGCAATCTGATCGTAGGCGGCACCGGTAAGACTCCGCTGCTGATCGCCCTGGCCAACGCGCTGGGGCAGCGTGGCTGGCGAGTCGGGATCATCGCGCGCGGGCATCGTGCCGCCGGCGCCGCGAACGCACCGATGCTGCTGACCGAGCAATCGAGCGCGCTGGATGCAGGCGACGAACCGGTGCTGATCGCACGGCGCACGGGTTGTCCGGTCGCCGTGGGACATGATCGAGCGGGCGCCTTGCGGCTGATCACAGACCGCACAGACTGCAACCTGGTGCTCAGTGACGACGGGCTTCAGCATCTGGCGTTGCGACGCGACCTGGAGCTGGCTGTGTTCGATGCGCGCGGCGCGGGCAACGGTGCCTGTCTGCCCGAGGGGCCGCTGCGTGAACCGCTGGCCAGCGCCCTGCTGATGGATGCGGTCGTGCTCAATGGCGACCAGACATCAGCACCGGTGGCGCATTCACGGTTGTTTCGCTTTGGCGTCAGGCCCGCCGCAGTGATCAGGCTCGACGACCGTCACAGCTGGTCGTTCGAAGCGTTCACACGGCAGATCGGCAGCGAAACGATCGACGCAGTCGCCGGGATCGGCGCGCCCGAGCGATTCTTTTCCATGCTCACCTCAGCCGGACTGCGCATCCGACCTCACGCCCTCTCGGACCATGCGCCGATCGATCCAGCCTGGCTGGCCACCTTACCCGCACGCTGGCTGATCATGACCGAGAAGGACGCCGTAAAATGCGAGGGGTTTGATGCGGGTCTGCGGGCCCGCTGCGTGGCCTTGCGTATCGAGGCCGAAGTGCCGGCGGCAATGCTCGACTGGCTGGAGGTGCGTCTGCGTGGATAGTCGACTGCTCGAAATCCTGGTGTGCCCGTTGTGCAAGGGGCCACTGCGTCATGACCGTACCGCGCAGGAACTGATCTGCGCGGCCGATCGGCTGGCCTTTCCGATCCGCGACGGCATCCCCGTGATGCTTGAGCAGCAGGCACGCACCATTCCAGAGGCCTCGTGACCACTCCACCGGGGTTCGTCGCGCTGGTGCCGGCGCGCATGGCCTCAAGCCGCCTGCCCGACAAGCCGCTGGCCGATCTGGACGGCGTGCCAATGGTGGTCCGAGTCGCCCGGCGTGCCCTGCAGTCTGGTGCACGGCGGGTGGCCATCGCCACCGACTCGACACGGGTCTGCGACGCGGCAGCCCAACACGGCATTGAAGCCCTGCTCACCCGGGCGGACCACCCCTCGGGGACAGACCGCCTGGCCGAAGCCGCCCAACTGCTCAAGCTCACGCCGGACGAGATTGTCGTGAACGTTCAGGGTGACGAGCCTCTGATCCCCCCTGCCCTGATCGGCGAAGTGGCGGGGCTGTTGGCTGACCGCCCCGATTGCGCGATTGCAACCGCCGCCCACCCCATTGATGCGATCGACGATTACCTGTCGCCCCATGTGGTGAAAGTGGTCCTGGATCGCGCCGGTCGGGCACTGTACTTTTCGCGCGCCCCCATCCCCTTCGAGCGCGATGCCCTGCCCGGCTTTCCAAAGCATCTGCCCGCGGCGCTCCCACCGGGCCTGCAGCAGACCGCAGCCGTGCAGCGGCATATTGGTCTGTACGCCTATCGCGTCGCCTTTCTCAACGATTACCGCTCGCTGCAGGCCTCGCCACTCGAGTCCATCGAAGCACTCGAACAGTTGCGTGCGCTGTGGCACGGCTATCGCATTGCGGTGCTGAGCACGCCCGAAGCGCCGCCCGCGGGTGTGGATACCCCGGCCGACCTGCAGCGCGTCCGCGCACTGCTGACACAGGCCCGCAGCCACCGCATCTGACGGTACGCCATTCGCGTGAGCGCCGTCAGCCGATGCCGCTCGTATCGGTGAGCACAGAAGGGGAAGCCGTCAAATTGACCCTTCCTGCCGTTTGCGGTTAAGGTCGGCACGATCCCCGAATGCTTACCGACTGGTTATTTCCATGCGTTTGATCCTTCTTGGCCCGCCCGGCGCGGGCAAGGGCACCCAAGCCAGCTTCATCAAGGAGAAGTTCGGCATCCCGCAGATCTCCACCGGAGACATGCTGCGCGCGGCAGTCAAGGCGGGTACCCCGTTGGGCGTCGCAGCGAAGAAAGTGATGGATGCCGGCGGATTGGTGTCCGACGACCTCATCATCGGGCTGGTCAAGGACCGCCTGACCCAACCCGACTGTGCGGGCGGCTATCTGTTCGACGGCTTTCCGCGCACGATTCCGCAGGCCGACGCCATGAAAAGCGCCAACGTGCGCATCGATTACGTGTTGGAAATCGATGTGCCCGACTCCGACATCATCGAGCGCATGAGCGGACGCCGGATGCATCCGGCGAGCGGACGCACCTATCACGTGCGATTCAATCCGCCGCGGGTCGCGGGCAAGGATGATCTGACCGGCGAGGACCTGATCCAGCGCGACGACGACCTGGAAGCCACCGTGCGCACCCGCCTGGATGTCTACCACTCGCAGACCCGTCCGCTGGTCGACTACTACTCGCAGTGGGCCGCCCTGGGCCAGGCCGATGCGCCGCGTTATCGCAAGATTTCCGGGCTCGGAACCGTCGACGAGATTCGCATGCGCGCCTTCGCAGCGCTGGCCTGATCGCTGCCGTTCTACCGGCGGGCTGCGTTGCGCGGCCGCGCCGCGCTGGGCGATCGCCTTGCCAATTGCCCCGGTATTCGGCGAAGATTCGCAGGTTTTGAACCCGCCGGCCCCGGTGGGTTTCCTATAACAACTGACATTTTTCACCCTGAACGGAGATAGACCCCATGAGTGGAGCCACATCCACCGCGGTCACGTTCGCGCTTATTTGCGGCGCGATCGCTGTCCTCTACGGCATCGTGTCCAGCCGATGGATTCTCGGACTGGACGCCGGCAACGCCAAGATGCAAGCCATTGCATCAGCCATCCAACAAGGCGCCAAGGCGTACCTGAATCGCCAGTACCGCGCCATCTCCATCGTGGGGGTGATCCTGTTCCTGGTCATCCTGTTCGTCCCGGGCCTGGGCTGGACCACCGCCCTGGGCTTTGCCATCGGCTCGATCCTCTCGGGCCTGGCCGGCTACATCGGCATGAACGTTTCGG
>CANHUQ010000325.1 GCA_947463885.1 Burkholderiales bacterium | reverse complement strand
TGAACACCGCAGCCAAGGGCGACATGCTGCAATACTTTCTGCGGCAATCGGACGCCAGGATGGTCATCGTTGACAGCGAGTGGACCGATCGCATTCAGGCGGTGGCACCAGGCCTCGAGCAGGTCAGCAGTTTTGTCTTCAGAGGCCCGCTGCCTGCTGCGGCCTTGCATGCTGCAAACCCGAGTGCCACCGTGTTGCCGCTACACAGTTTCGAGTCGACAGACGACACTGCACCGCCATTCGATCAGGTCTGCTACGACGACGCGCAACTCATCGTGTACACCTCTGGCACCACGGGCCCGTCCAAAGGCGTGCTGTGTCCGCACTCGCAAGGCCTGGGCGTGGGCCGAGCCATCTGCACGGAATACGGCTATCGGTCTGACGACGTGATTTACGCCTGCCTGCCGCTGTTTCACGTCAATGCGATGTGGTACTCGTGCGCGGCAGCCCTTTGGGCAGAAGGCACGTTTGCGCTGTCTGCGCGGTTTTCGGCCACTCGCTTCTGGGACGAAATCCGTGCGTACGGCGCCACCCAGTTCAATTCGCTGGGCGCCATGACCAACATCCTGCTGCAGTTGCCGCCCGGCCCACAGGACCGAGCCCATGCGCTTCGGCAGATCATGGCAGTGCCCATGACCCGCGACTTGCACACTGAACTGCATCAGCGCTACGGTGTGGCGGTCACCTCGCTCTTCGCGATGTCCGAAAACTACGCGGTCACGATCTTCGTGCCCGACGACCGTTCGGATAAAGCAGGTTCGGCAGGCTCAGCCCGTGGTGCCTCGGACCTTCGCATTGCAGACGATGATGGCCGTGTGCTGGCGCCTGGCGAAGTGGGCGAGATCCAGATGCGCCCACGGCATCCTGGCAGCATGATGAAGGGCTACTACAAGATGCCCGAACAGACCGCGCAGGCATTCATCGACGGGTGGTTTTGCACCGGTGACCGGGGATATCTGGATGCCGACGGCTACCTGTACTTCATCGACCGCAAGAAAGAAGCCATTCGGCGCCGCGGCGAGAACATCTCGGCCTATGAAGTTGAGATGATCCTGTCCGGGCATCCGGCCATCCTGGAAGTGGCTGCCGTACCGGTGCCGTCGGAATTAAGCGAAGACGAAGTCATGGTCTACGTCGTGCTGAACACTGGCGCCACGCTGACGCATGCCGAGGTGGTGCAGTTTGCAGCGGACCACATGAACTACTACATGGTGCCGCGCTTCGTTGAGTTCATCGATGCCTTACCCAAGACGGCTACCGAGAAAATCGAGAAGTACAAACTCAAGCAGGATGCGCTCGCGCGCAAAGCGGTGCTGTGGGACCGGGAACGCGAAGGCATCCAGATTGCCCGGTAAGTCGACGTCACGCATGCGCAGCGCTCGCCCCTCGCCCGTGCGGACCCGGCCCGGGGATCGGTCGTGATGCGCCGCGCAGCCATCCTGGGCTATGGCGCGGTGCCGGTTGGCTCGTATCAGCGTGCGCCTGCAGGCGCAGAAGTCCTGGAGCACGAACTGGCCACCGAGGTGGTCCTGCAAGCCGGACAAATGGCCGGCCTGTCGAAAGAGGACATCGATGGGGTGGTCGTCGCTCACCCAGGTGACCATACCCGCCAGGGCTATTTCCACACGTTTCTGACCGCGCATCTGGGTATTCGTGCCCGTGCCACAGTCATTCAGGTGCTGGGCAACGGCATGACCGGTGGGCATGCTTTTGATATTGCGCTGCAGCAGGTGACCTCCGGCCAGGCCGACTGCGTGCTCTCGGTGGGCGTGCATTTCGAGACTGGCATTCCGACGGCACAACACCTCGACTACAGCATTCGACTCACGGGTGATGTCGACTTTCAATCGGTCTTCGGCGCCGTGCCGATCGCCTGGTATGCGATGGATGCGCAGCGCTATTTGCATGAGTATCGCGTCCCACGAGCAACGCTGGCCTCGATCGCGGTGAAGAACCGCGACCATGCCATCGCCAATTCTCTGGCGCAGTTCCGTACACCGATCACCCTCGATGAAGTGCTGAACGCCCGCCCGATCGTCGAACCACTTGGATTGCTTGAGGTGCCGGGTCGTGCGGATGGCGCTGTGGCGTTGATGATCGTCTCCGAAGACATGGCGCGCGCCAGTGGCAGGCCCTATGTGCTGGTGCGCGGTCGAGGCTTCGAGCATGAAGGGCTGCACCAGATCTCGGATCAGCCTGGCGACGCGCTGTCTTATGCCTCGTTGCAGGGCGCCAGTGGTCGGGCGCTGACCCATGCAGGAGTTTCGCTTGAAGATATCGGCACGTTCCAGGTCTATGCCCCATGCACGATCGTCGAGGCATTGGGCACGGAAGCGCTGGGGCTGTTTGCGCGCGGTCGGGGTGCAGCAGCAGCGGCCGCTGGCGACACCCGGTTCGATGCGCGTTATCCAGTCAATACCTGCGGCGGATGCCTGTCACGTGGCCATCCTCCCGAAGTCACGCCCCTCTACGACGTGGTGGAGGCGGTCATGCAACTGCACGGTCGCGCGTCCGGCAGACAAGTGCAGCATCGTGAATTCGCGATGACCATTTCCGAGCTTGGCAAATACAACGCGGCCCTGGTGCATATCCTGGAGGGCAAGGCATGAGCACGCTGCAGCGCCTTCAAATGCCTGGCAACCGACCGTTCGCCCCAAGGGTCTCGGCGTTCACACGCCCGTTCTGGGATGCGCTGAGTCAGGGTCGGCTCACGAGTACCCGGTGTCAGCTGTGCGGCATCGTGAGTTTCCCACCACGCAACCTGTGCCGTGTCTGCTGGTCACGTGACCTGGCGTGGCTGGACTTGGCCCCGCATGGCACGCTCTACAGCTTTACCCGCGTGCACGTCGCCCCAGGGGCGTTCCGCGAGGACACGCCCTATGCCATCGGCATCGTTGATCTGCACCAGGGCCCGCGTCTGATGTGCAGGATGATTGGCGAGGTCGATACACAGCACCTGGATGGTCCAGTGGAGATGCTGGTGCTGCAGTATCAGGACGGTCCGCTTTTTGGCGCGCAGGTACGCGAGCCTTCGTAAGAGGCACCGCGATAGGATCACTGAGGGGGCACTGAGGGGGGGCACTGCGGGCTCCACGACGAACCCGTCACTGGCCCACGCTCCTTAGGCGTTCGGTGGATGCTCCATCGATTCGGCCATCGGCAGTACGCCCCGGGCGCGAAGCGAATCGGCGGCCCCCTGAACATCGCGTGGTTCACGGTTCTGGCTGAGCTTCGACTTGCCCTCCAGGCGGGTGACTAACACCTCGATGCCCACGATGGCGCGGACCATCCCATCGATATAGTCGGGCGACGAATCGCCCATCTTCCAGGGCTTGGGTTCCTGGGCTTCATGCGTGCGGGTGAGGCGTGCCACCACCCCGCGCACGAACTTATCGTCATCGCGCACGGTCAATCGGCCGTGCGCATGCACCACTTCATAGTTCCAGGTCGGCACCTGCCGATGCGTCTCGTGCTTGCTGGGATACCAGTTGGGCGAGATGTAGTG
>CANHUQ010000324.1 GCA_947463885.1 Burkholderiales bacterium | reverse complement strand
CCAGTGGTCTGGGCCCCAGCGGGACCGGTCAGTGTCGTGGCCAGTGCCAGACCGAGGGCGTATCGAAACAAACTCATGCGTATGACTCCGTCGTGCGTACAGAACAGACCGCGAGTTCATCACACGTAGCCCTCTACAGGCCAGTCGCCCGCTATGCGACCTGGGCATGAGCAAATAGCGGTTGGTTCGCATGCCGCTCAGGCGGCTCAGAACACTTAAGGCGCCAGACGCTCGCGCAGCCAGCCGCCGCCGTCCTGCAGGCGATAGCGCAGGCGGTCGTGCAGGCGGGAAGGGCGCCCTTGCCAGAATTCCCAGCAGTCGGGGATCAGCCGATACCCGCCCCAATGCGCCGGACGCGGTGGTTTGAGCCCGTACTTCAGCCCGTACTCGGCCGCGCGCGCCACCAGCGTCGCCCGTGAGCCGATGACCGTACTTTGGTCCGAGGCCCAGGCGCCGATACGTGAGGCCAGCGGGCGGGAAGCGAAGTAGGCGTCTGATTCGGCGGCGTCCACGCGCTCCACGCGGCCCTCGATGCGCACCACACGTTCGAGCGCCACCCAGTGAAACTGCAGGGCTGCAAAGGGATGCGCTTCGAGCTCGGTGCCTTTGCGACTGGCGTAGTTGGTGTACCAGACGATGCCGCGCGCGTCGTAGTCCTTGATCAGCACGATGCGTGACGAGGGCCGCCCGTTGGCGCCCACCGTGGCCACCGTCATGGCATTGGGCTCTTCCACGCCGGCCTCGATGGCCTGTCGCATCCAGAGCGCAAATTGATCCAGCGGCACGCCGCTTGCGCGGTCCTCGACGAGCTCATCGCGCTCGTAGCTCTTGCGAAGGTCTGCAATCCGTTCCATCGGGCGAGTATAGGGCCGCGATACATGGGCCCAGTGCATCAAGCCTCTACAGGCCCGTGCCGTGCCCGTGTTACAGTCGTGGGCTGGCTGCGATCAACCAATCACGCGGCCCGCCGTCCGGAGTCTTCCTGGCGGCCCCGAGTTTCACAACTCTTCCCTCATTGACGCCCGCCTAGATTGGTGCGTGCCGACCCGGTGCTTCCGGGCATCCGCACGGCAGGCTGTCGCCGGAAACCCACTGAATGACCTCTGATATGAACTTTGCCGGCCTCGGGCTGGCTGATCCCCTTTTGCGCGCTATTGCCGATGCCGGCTATGCCACGCCCACGCCGGTCCAGGCCCAGGCCATCCCGGTCGTGCTCGCCGGACGCGACCTGCGTGCAGCCGCCCAGACCGGTACCGGCAAGACGGCCGGCTTCACGCTGCCCATCTTGCATCGGCTGTCGGCCCCCGGCCCCGATGGCCAGCCCGTTCCCACGCGTGCGGGCAAGCCGCGCTGCCTCGTGCTCACGCCCACCCGCGAACTCGCCGCGCAGGTCGAGGAGTCGGTACGCACCTACGGCAAGTACTTGCCGCTGAAGTCGCTGGTGGTTTTCGGCGGCGTCAATATCAACCCGCAGATCACCGCCCTGCGCGGACGGGTCGACATCCTTGTGGCCACGCCCGGCCGCCTGCTCGATCACGTCGGCCAGCGCACGGTCGATTTGTCGGCCGTGGAAGTGCTGGTGCTCGACGAAGCCGATCGCATGCTCGACATGGGCTTCATCCGTGATATCCGTCGCATCCTGGCGTTGCTGCCGCGCCAGCGACAAAATCTGCTGTTCTCGGCCACGTTCTCCAATGAGATCCGCGAGTTGGCCGATGGCCTGCTGCGCGATCCGGCCAGCGTTGAAGTAGCCCGCCGCAACACGGCCTCTGAACTGGTCGAGCAGTCGGTGCATCTGGTCGACAAAACGCTCAAGCGCCATCTGCTGGCCCATCTGATTCGCAGTCAGCGTTGGGATCAGGTGCTGGTGTTCACGCGCACTAAGCATGGCGCCAACCGTCTGGCTGAGCAGCTCTCCAAGGACGGCATCGAAGCTACCGCCATCCACGGTAACAAGAGCCAGAACGCTCGCACCCGGGCGCTGGCCGCCTTCAAGGCCGGCGACGTGCCGGTGCTCGTGGCGACCGATATCGCTGCGCGCGGGCTGGACATCGACCAACTGCCGCAAGTGGTCAACTTCGAGTTGCCTGAGGTGCCCGAGGACTATGTGCACCGCATCGGGCGAACCGGTCGCGCCGGCAGCAGTGGCGCTGCGGTGTCGCTGGTGGATCGTGAAGAGTCCCGCTTGCTCGCCGATATCGAGCGTCTGCTCAAGCGGACCATTCCTCGCGCGGTGTCGGAGTCCTTCGAGCCGCCGCCGCTTGCGCAACGCACCAGCCTGGACGACGACCGCCCGCCGCGCCCCCAGCAGGCGCGCCGCGGTCGACCCCAACAGCCTTCGGGCGGCCGCTCATTCGGTCAGGGTCCGCGTCCCGTGCAGCAAGGTGATGCGCAGCGCGGGGCTGCGTCCGTGCCCTCAGGTGCCGGCCGCGGCACGGGCCGGGGCAACGGAACCAGCGGTTCCAACACGGCCGGCGCGGGTGCAAACCGCAACGGCGGCAACCGCAGCGGTTCGGGTGCCGGCACGGGCGGACGCGGCGCACAAGGGCCCATGCCGCGCTCAGCCACGCGCCGCGCCGCCTGATCGGTCGCGGGCTACACTGCGGGCTGGCTGCGCGCCGGTCCGTGCGCGTGTCAGGGGCTCAATGAACGAGAGGGCGTGATGTTGCGTGCCATGTTGCTGGCGTGTGGTCTGATCTTTGGACTCGTTGCCTGTGTCTCGGTGCCGCCGGCCGATGCGGCCCCCTCGGCGAGCGGCCCGCGCCCCGTACCCACGGGCGTTCAGCGCTGGACCATTGCCGGCGATCTGGCCGACTGCGTGGGCGTGGCGCCCATGCAATGCATGCGCTACCAGGAGCGCCCGGGTGGCCCCTGGTTGTTCTTCTATGGCCCGATCGAAGGCTTCACGTTTCGCGAGGGCGAAGAAGCTGATGTCGAGGTGCGCTATGTGCCGGTGCCGCGTCCTGCGGCCGATGCGTCCAGCCACCGTGTGCTGCTTGTCCGTGAGCTCGCAAGGAGACCTGCCACCATGTCATCGCTTTCCGGATCAGACTGGCAACTGATGGGCATGAGCGGGCACAACGCGCCTGCCGAAGCGCTGAGCGCCATCAGCATGATGTTTGATGGCGCGGGTCGTGTGTCGGGCCATTCCGGCGTGAACCGGTTCAGTGCGCAGGCCCAGATGCAGGGCTCCACTCTGCGCCTGGCAGCGCCTGTTTCCACGCGCATGGCGGGTTCACCCGAGGCCATGGCCCGTGAGTCCGAATTTCTGGGGCGTCTGTCGCGGGTGGCCGCCTGGCGGATCAGCGGTGATCGTCTGTTGTTGTCTGACCAGGCAGGCACCGAACTGCTCGCATTTCGCAGGGCGCCCTCAGGCCGCTGATGGGAGCGTCCAGCGGGTGACGCTCAGCGAGGAGCAATCAGCGCGGCGTACGTGCTGACAGCAGGCGCATGGCGCCGGCGGCGGCGGTGCCCAGCCGAATCCAATGGAGCAGGCGGGCGATGGCAGATCGCGCCGCGTAGGCCTGGT
>CANHUQ010000323.1 GCA_947463885.1 Burkholderiales bacterium | reverse complement strand
GTCTCGACGCTGACCGTGTCGGCGATCCAGGCCACCCGCCCGCGCAGCGGCACGGGCGAGCTGGTCACGCTGATCTTCACCGGCTGGCCGACCTGCACACTTGTGATCTGCGACTCTGGCACTTTGGCCACCACCCAGACCCGCGAGAGGTCGGCCACGGTGAAGAGCTCATCGGCGGGCTGCACGACTTGCCCGCGATTGACTTTGCGCTCGACCACGACACCCGAGACCGTGCTCACGACCGAAGATGTCGACGTGATGGCCCCGCTGGTCAATGTGCGCGTGATGGCGCCGCGCGACATGCCCATGACGCGCAGCTGATCGGCGGCTGCACGCTGCTCAATCTCGGCCACCTTCAGTTCATTTTCCCGACGCTGCAGTTCAGCGGTGCCGATCACATCAGCGGCCAGCAGCAGCTTGGCGCGCTCGACTGCCTTGGCGGCCAATTCGCGTTGCGCATCGGCCTTCAGATACGCGAGCTGTGCCGTACCCAATTCGGCACTGTTGAGCTGGGCCAGCAACTGCCCGGCAGCCACGGTCTGACCGGGTGTCACGGCCAGTTCGGTGATGCGGCCCGTCACGCTCGATCCGATGCGCGAGACGCTTTGCTCATCGAAGTCGATTCGCCCGACCACCGAAAGCGGCTCGGTCACCAGTCGACGCTCCACCGAACCCGTGCGCAAGCGCTGCTGCAGGGAGGCGGGGGGTGCCACAAGCAGTGGGTCGCTCGGCGCGCGCGGGGCGGCAGCTGCCGTGGTGGGGGAAGCGGGTGCCGCGGACGACGGTGCGTCCTTGCCACAGCCCGCAAGCAGGGCGACCGTGAGGACCATCAGGCATGCATTCAACGCCGATGCGCCAGGCACCAAGCGGCCGATGTGTGCTGAGAGAGAGGGTGCGCAGTCGTCTGCGCGAGCTGCCGTGTGAATGTTCATTCTGCGTCCGGGCGAAGGCGTTCGAGTTCGACCCGCGCGGCGTACAGCTCGTAGCGGGTCGTGTTCAGTTCATTGCGCAGGCTGCGCAGCGTGCGTTGCGCATCGAGGTAATCGAGGATCCCGCGCTCTCCATAGCGGTAAGCCGCCTCGGCAACACGCAGTGCCGACTGGGCTTCGCGCAAGATGCCGGACTCATAGGCATTCACTTGGGCCAACGCGTTCTGGTAGCGCTGCCATGCCACCGTGAGTGACTGCTCAAGTGCCAGCTCCCGATCCATCAGCGCACCCCGCGCCCGCTCGACCTCGGCCTGCGCCTGCGCAATCGGGCCTTCGCGGCGGTCAAACAGGGGCAGACTCATGACCACACCCAGGCGGGTGTCGAATGCGCCGGGCACACGTTCAGTCGCTGCACGCACGGCAAAGGACGGCAGCGCCCGCTGACGCTCGTACTCCACGCGAGCCTGGGCCCCAGCCAGCTCGGCACGTGCACTGAGCAGCTCCGGGTGACGTTCGCGCATGTCAGTGCGCAAGGTCTGCAAAGCGGCTGGCACTTCGGGTAAGTCTGCAAGGCTGCCGGACACCGCAAAATTCGACGGCAGATCGGGGCCCACCAGACGGGCCAGATCGGCTCGGGCTTGAGTGACCTTCAGGCCGGCCGCCTGCGCTGCGCGCTGAGCATTGAGCCGCTCGGCATCGGCTCGAATCAATTCGAACCTGGGGGCCTCCCCGCTGCTCACCCGCACCCCAACGCGGCTGTGAATCTGCTCGGCCAGGCGCAGATCTTCCTGGGCGAGCAACGCAGCCGCCTGCAGGCGCAACACTTCGTAGTATCGCAACTTGAGCTCAGCGATGAAGCTGCGCTCAAAGCCTGCGGTGCCCGCCACGGCGGCCTGCAGATCTGCGCCGGCCACATCCTGTCGGGTTCGGCGCAGTGCGCTGCGCTCAAGCGGCTGCAGAATCCCTAAGGACCCGCTCATCCCACGCAGCACATCGGCTTGGGTTGCGCCCACGCGGCCAGCCTGCAGGTCAAGCTCAGGGTTTGGGCGGGCGGCCGCGGTCACGAGGCCAGCCTGCGCTCCCACCACGCGTGCGCGCGACGCCATGAGTGCGGGATGCGAGCGGCGCGCAAGCTCGGTCAGTTCAGGCAGACCCCATGTCATGACCGGGTCTGGCGGGTCCAATCGCGCCTGGGCCTGGGCCTGTGGCTGCGCCAGTGACGCAGTCGGCAAGAGTTGAAGCAGCCCGGCGACGAGCGCTAGGCAAAGGGTGTAGGTCATCTTCAGAGGCACGCGAAATGCTGAGGGTTAGAGCCACAACCGCCGGGCCAGTGATCTGACCGAACGTCCGAACCAGGTCAAACCACGGTCAGACCAGGGTGCGGGCAGGGCGGACGATTAAGCAGGCGACGAGGCTCAACGGGCAGGCCGCTGACCGCGGGCCCATGAGCTGCCGCTCACCTCAGGCGAAGCGCGGAGGTCGAAGCGGAAGCGAAAAAAAGCCGACGGCCGGCTGCGTGAGCCGGCTATGCAACCGATCAGTACCCGCCTGCAGACTCAGTCGCACACGATGCGCGTACAGATGCAAGGTCTCGAGCGGGTCGATTGATCCGGATGGCTCAATGCCCGGTTCGATGAACGCGGACTGGGGCTCAGTACCGGATTTCAGGAGCTGATCGGCGAGCGGCGACAAGGGATCGGCGTCGCGTGCCGCGGACAGCAAAGCGGCATCCGCCGCGGCAGTGCTCGCCTGGCGGGCGTTCCAGGTGTCAAGGGCCCGGTCGTGCGTCCACTGCATCGAAGCGCACGCAGCCCACAACACGAGTGCGAGCACTGCGAGCGCGCCGGCGCGCCGTACCAGCCAAGGCTGCGCTGAGGCATGGCGAGACGCGCGCGAGCGCGACGCTGGCTGACACAAAAATGTAAAAACCGTAGACACCATGTGGCAAGGCTACCCCACAGCCTGCAAAGGCGGTGGGCAAAAACCTATAAATGCCGGGGTTTAGCTGTTCAGTGGTTAAGCCAGGGTGATGACCACCGCACCTTCGTCCAGCCGGTCTCCCTCGGCGATCCGGATCTCGGTGACCGTACCCCCGGCAGGCGCCTCGACGGGTATTTCCATCTTCATGGACTCCATGATCACGAGCACATCGCCCTCAGCGACCTTCTGGCCGACGGCCACCTCGATTTTCCAGACGTTGCCAGCCACTTCGGTACGGACGACAGCCATGCGAGCCTCATTGAACAGGTGAATGCAAGAATGCGGGATCGGCCCACTGTCCGGCGCGGCTGCTCACCCTGTCAAGCCAGACACCCTAAAGGCGGTACGCGCGGTCGGGGCGGTCTACGCAAACCTTCGAACATTGACACCGGAACAGCCTTCACATGAACTCATCATCGGCGCGGCACAGTAGTCATTCACACGCCAACGCACGGTTCCTGAGCACACGCTCACGCCGACGCCTGCTGAGCGCGGCGGCCGCCGCCCTGGCCGCGCTGTGCGCGCCATCGCTCGGTCAAGCGCAGGCTTGGCCGGCGCGGCCCCTGCGCATTGTCGTGGTGTATCCCAGCGGCGGCGTGAGCGACTCGGTGGCACGACTGATCGCACCGCGCCT
>CANHUQ010000322.1 GCA_947463885.1 Burkholderiales bacterium | reverse complement strand
GGCCATGCGCTCAGACCGTCACTTCACGCTCACCATCGATTGCCCCGACCGCGTGGGCATCGTCGCCGCCGTGTCCCAGTTCATCGCCGAACGCGGTGGCTGGATTCTCGAATCTAACCACCATGCCGATCGCGAACATGCGCGCTTCTTCATGCGCAACGCCATCCTTGCGTCGTCGCTGGCCGAAGGGCCAGAGGACTTTTCGAGGGCCTTCGAACCGATTGCACGCCGTTTCGAGATGCGCTGGCGACTGTCGGACTCAGCGCGCCCGCATCGGGTGGCCTTGCTGGTCAGTCGGTTGGATCATTGCCTGGTTGACTTGTTGTATCGCTGGCGCTCGGGCGAGCTCCACTGCGAGATCGGATGCGTGATCTCCAACCATGAAGATCTGCGTCCCGATGTCACCTTTCACGGTCTGCCGTTTCACCTCGTGCCAGTCACACCCGACACCAAGGCGCAGGCATTCGGCCAGATCCATGCCCTGCTGCAGGCAGAGGCCATCGATACGGTGGTGCTGGCCCGCTACATGCAAATCCTTCCGTCAGCCTTGTGCGAAGCGTATCCGGGCAGAATTCTCAATATTCACCACAGTTTTTTGCCTTCGTTCGTCGGAGCGCGCCCCTATCACCGGGCGTTTGAGCGTGGGGTGAAGCTGATCGGCGCCACCTGTCACTACGTCACCGCTGATCTGGACGAAGGTCCGATCATTGAGCAGGACGTGGTGCGCATCGAGCATGACGATACGGTCGATGACCTGGTGCGCTACGGGCGCGATGTCGAGAAGGCGGTCCTGGCGCGCGCCCTGCGGTACCACCTGGAGGATCGGGTGCTGCTCAACGGGCATCGGACGGTCGTTTTTCGCTGAACGCTACAATGGCGGCCCCAATGCATCACCGGCCCCGCCCGGGCCGGTCCCGAGCAGGCGCATGCCGATGGTTCCTCATCTCCTCACTTCCCTGACTGGCCCGCTGCTCGATCTCGAGCGTCGCGTCCTCGACGCTTCCACAGGGATCGAGCAATGGTTCCGACATGCCTGGCAGGAACACACCCCGCCTTTTTATGGCTCGGTCGACCTGCGCAACGCAGGCTTCAAGCTCGCCCCAGTCGATACCAACCTCTATCCCGGCGGGTTCAATAATCTGTCTCCCGAAGCCGTGCCGCTGGCGGTGCAGGCCTCGATGACGGCGATTGAGAAGTACTGCCCCGATGCCCGCAATCTGCTGCTGATCCCCGAGAACCACACGCGCAACATGTTCTACCTGCGCAATGTGCTCCGGCTGCAAAGTTTGCTGCGCCAGACCGGACTCACGGTGCGCCTGGGCTCGCTCAATCCGGAGGTCACAGCCCCGCAGGTGCTGGAATTACCCGAAGGACAAACGCTCACTGTGGAGCCGTTGGTGCGGCGCGGTGCGCGCGTGGGGCTCGAGGGCTTCGATCCCTGCGCCATCCTGCTCAACAACGACCTGTCGGCAGGCATCCCCGACATCCTGCGTGATCTTGATGGCCAGATTCTGCTGCCCCCGCTGCATGCCGGTTGGGCGGTGCGTCGCAAGACCCTGCATTTCAGCGCCTACGACACGGTGGTTGACGATTTTGCGCAGCTCATCGGCATTGATCCCTGGCTGGTCAACCCCTACTTTGCTGCCAGCGGCCCGATCAATTTTCAGGCCCGCGAAGGCGAGGACCAGCTGGCTGCGCATGTTGATGCCACGCTTGCGCGCATCCGTGCCAAATACGCCGAATACAAGATCGACGCCGAACCCTTTGTCATCGTGAAGGCCGATGCAGGCACCTATGGCATGGGCATCATGACCGTGAAGGATCCGGCCGAGGTGCGCAACCTGAACCGCCGCCAGCGCAACAAGATGGCGGTGGTCAAGGAAGGACTCGAGGTCTCGGAGGTCATCATCCAGGAAGGTGTGCCCACCATCGAGACCGTTGAAAACGGTGTCGCCGAGCCGGTGGTCTACATGATCGACCGCTACGTCGTGGGTGGGTTTTATCGCGTGCACGGCGAGCGCGGACGCGATGAAAATCTCAATGCACCGGGTGCACACTTCGTGCCGCTGCCGTTTGCCGCGCCGTGCAATGTGCCCGATGTGGCCGGTTCACCTGACTGTCCGCCGAACCGCTTCTACGCCTATGGCGTAGTGGCCCGACTGGCGCTCCTGGCCGCTTCGCTGGAGCTTGAGCGCACCGACCCGGCTGCGCAGCCTGCCGCCTGATCGATCTCTTCGGAGCCTTAGCCATGCGCATCCTGATCGTGCTTGACCCGGTCGACACCATCAAGACCTACAAGGACTCCACCTACGCCATCATGCAGTCAGCTGTTGCCCGCGGACACACGCTGCATGTGTGCGAACTGGGCGGGTTGTGGCTGGGTGGTGGTCACGCCTGGGCCGATGCGCAGTCGCTGGCGCTGTCCGGCCCGCAGCTCGGCGAACCCGGACACGATCCCCATCAGTGGTGCCGATTGGGTGAGCCTGTGAGCGAACGCATGAGCGCGTTCGATGCCGTGCTCATGCGCAAGGACCCGCCCTTCGATCAGGAATACGTCTACGCGACCTGGTTGCTCGAGCATGCAGTACGGGAAGGTGCGCGCGTATTCAATCATCCGCGGGCCATTCGCGATCACGGCGAGAAATACTCGATCGCCGAGTTCCCGCAGTTCACCTCCGACACCATCGTGAGCCGCAGCCCGCAGCGTTTGCGCGAGTTCGTGAAGCATCACGGCGAGGCGGTGTTCAAGTTGCTCGACGGCATGGGCGGGGCCTCTATTTTTCGTGCGCGCGCCGATGACCCCAATCTCTCGGTGATCATCGAAACGCTCAATCAGTTCGGTGCTCGCAGCGTGATGGCACAGCGCTATCTGCCGGCCATTGTCGACGGCGACAAGCGGGTGCTGATCATCGGTGGTCAGGTGGTTCCTTTTGCGCTGGCGCGTATCCCGAAGCTGGGCGAAGCTCGCGGCAATCTGGCCGCAGGGGGTACGGCGCGCGCGCAGCCGCTGACCGCCCGTGATCTTGAGATCGCCCAGACGCTCGCCCCGGTGCTCGCGGCGCGCGGTCTTTTTCTGGTGGGCCTCGATGTCATTGGTGACTGCCTGACCGAGATCAATGTCACCAGTCCGACGTGCTTCAGGGAAATTGCGGTGCAAGCGGGCTTTGATGTGGCCGGCCTGTACGTTGAAAGCCTCGAGCGCGAGGTAGCGCGGCCCGCATGATCGGCATCCTGGTCGTGTCGCACGAGCCATTGGGTACGGCTCTGCTGCATTGCACGCGCCATATTTTCGGGCGCCTGCCGGTGCAGCTCGCCGCACTGGATGTGATCCCGGATGAAGATCCCGAGGCCGCGCTGCAGGCCGCACGACACCTGCTTGCCCGCATCAATGACGGATCAGGGGTGATCGTTCTTACCGATTTGTATGGCGCCACACCCGCGCGGATCGCCACCCGCCTGGCTGAACCGCACCGCACCGTGGTGATGGCGGGGGTGAACCTGCCGATGCTGGTCAAGGCGCTGACCTATCGCAAGGGCCCGCTC
>CANHUQ010000321.1 GCA_947463885.1 Burkholderiales bacterium | reverse complement strand
GCCCAGCGGCGATGTCCGTCAATTGGGACTAACCGACCGGCAAACGGATGTGCTGCGCCTCATCCTGCAAGGCATGCCCAACAAGCTGATCGGTCGCCAGCTGGATCTGGCCGAAGGGACGGTCAAGGTGCATGTGAGCGCTGTATTGCGCGCGCTGGGTGTGCGCAACCGGACCCAGGCAGTCCTGGCGGCCAATCGGCTGGGCCTGAGATTTCGGGACTGATGCCGCACAGGCTAAGACTGATCCAGCCACTCTCCGGCCAGAAACCTGCGCGCCTGATCTGTGCGGGGTGACTCGAAGAACGCCTGCGCGCGCCCGGACTCAATCACGCGGCCCTGATGCAGCAAGACTGCGTCCTGCGCGAATCGCCTGGCCAGGGCCAGATCATGTGTGCACATGACCAGTCCGAAGCCCTGCTGAGCGAGTTGCATCAGATACCGCTCCACCGCCGCGCCGGCGGCCGGATCCAGGCTCGCAGTGGGCTCATCCAGAAGCAGACAGTCGGGCTGCAGCGCTTGAGCCCGTGCGATCGACAGACGCTGCTGCTCGCCACCCGACAGGCTGCGCGCCGGGCGCTGGGCCGCATAGGCCAGATCGACCGTGTTCAATGCCGCAAGCGCCTGCTCACGGCGCAGGCGACCCGGCACTCCGGCCAAATGCAAAGCGTGCTCGATATTGCCCAGCACTGAGCGCCGCAGCATGACCGGGCGCTGAAACACCAGCGCCGATCGGATCGGCTGACCCTCTGCCTGAGCCTGCTCGGCGAGTATCGTTCCTGCATCCGGCTGGATCAGCCCGTGAATCACTTGGAGCAAGGTGCTTTTCCCGGCCCCGTTCGGTCCGATGATGACAGTGCGCCTGCCCGGATGCAGATCAAGGTCGATCGCATGCAGCACCCATACCTGGCCCGCCCGGACCGTGACGCCGCGCAGCTGCAGGAGCGCGCTGGAGCCTGCCGGTTTCAACGCATCAACCGAAACGGCGCTGCGCATGATGTCGCACGGCTGTGGCCGCGGCGTTGACGGCCAGCACGATACTCAGCAACACCAGCCCCAATGCCAGAGCCAGGGGCAGATCACCCTTGCTGGTCTCCAGGGCAATCGAAGTGGTCATGACTCGGGTCACGCCCTGAATGTTGCCCCCCACCATCATCACGGCACCGACTTCTGCGGCCGCACGCCCGTACCCGGCGAGCAGCACGGTCACGAGCGAAAATCGCGCCTCCCACAACAGCGTGCGAATCGTCTGCCAACGCGTAGCCCGCAGCGATCGCAGGTAGGGGCCGCATTCGGCCAACGTATCCTCCAGCATCTGGCGCGACAGCGCGGTCATCAGCGGCAGGATCAATACGGTCTGCGCCACCACCATGGCCGCAGGCGTGAACAGAAGCCCCATCGGCCCCAAAGGCCCTGCACGCGACAGCAACAGATAGACCAGCAGGCCGACGACCACTGCGGGAAGGCCCATCAGCGCATTGAGCACGGCCACCACAGCGCCGCGCCCTCGGAATGGATTCAACGCCAGCCAGGCGGCCAACGGCAGTGCACCGATCGCGGCCAACAGAGTGGCCAGCCCGCTGACCTGAAGGCTGAGCCACACAATCGGCCACAGTGCTGCATCAGACCCGGTCAACAGCGCAAAAGCCTGCTGCAGGCTGCCCTGCCCTGCCGTCATGAGAGCGCGCGATGCAGGTCAAGAACGGCACCGAAGATCACCTCGACCGCGTCCTGACCGGCATCCGTGCAGCAGTCCTCGATGTTGCGGAGGTCTCGCATGTCACTCGCGAGCACGAACCGTGCAGGGAGATCCATCGCGATACACCCATCCTCAGCCAGGCATGTGCGACGCCTGCGCCGGTTCGCCGATGACCAGATCGAACAGGTTCGCTCCGCCCCCCGAAAGCGCAGCCTGCCCCAGCATCACCTGCCAGGTCTGCTCGTTGCCCCAGCGCTCGCGCCACAGCCACAGCAGCCGCGTGTAGCGGAACAACTCGTACTCGGCGGTAAAACCAATCGCACCGTGTGCCTGATGGGTGATCGCTGCGACCTTGCCGGCCGCTTCAGCCGCACGGGCCTTGGCCATGGCCGCAGAGGGCATCGGACGTCCGGCCTCGAGTTCACCGGCCGCCCAATCGAGCGCTGCGCGCGAGGCGGCAATCTCTTCTGCGGCCAAGGCGAGCGCATGCTGCACCGCCTGAAACTGACTGATCGGTCGACCGAACTGCACACGCGTACCGGTCCATTGCAGCGTGAGGTCAAACGCTCGCCGCATTGCGCCGGTCAGCACCGCTGCACCTGCGACGGCCAGCATGGCACGCACCTGCTGCGCATCGGGCAGCGCAATCGACTGCGCTGCGCCCTGTGCGGGTTGCCACTGTCCGGTCACCGCGGCGCCCCACACCGAGAGCGTCAGGCAATGCGAGCCCTCGGCAGGCGGCAAACCCACATGCGCCTCAGTCACCGGGTCTGGCGCACCGTCCTGGGCAGCGACGATCAAGCGGATCGGTGCATCGTCACCCGGCTCGATCCCAGCCTGCGAGAGCAGCGCATGGCCCACCAGCGCATCGGCCAGGCCCACCGTGGCGCCATGGCGTCCTGCCGCCTGCAGCACCTCGGCTGCATCGCGCCAGGCGGGCCCGGCACCGCCTTCGGCCTCCGGGCGCAACAGGCGCAGCACACCCGCGTCGGCCAGCGTGCGCCAGGTGCCAGCATCGGCGCTGGCTGAACCTGTTTTCGCATCCGCAAGGATCCGATCGATCGCCTCGGCGATCATCGATTCGTTCTGACTCATCGCAACCCCACTCCACGGGCAATCATGCCGCGCAGCACCTCTGGGGTGCCGCCGCGCAAGGTGTATGACGTGGCATCCACCACGGTATCGGCCAGCAACGCACGAAACGCTGCGGCCTCGGGCGTAGCGTGGGATTGCAGCGCAATGCCGCGCAGCCGCTCTGGAATGTCGCGCTCTAACGCGTTACCCAGATCTTTCATGAGTGCCGCCTCAGTGGCTGGATCCTGGCCGGCATCGAGCTTGGCAGCCACTGAAATGGCCATGCGTCGCAAGGCAGCAAGATGCGCCACAGCACGACCGATTTCAGCGAGTGCGGCCGGCGAATCGCTGCGGGGCTTAGCCTGCAGGCACTCGACCAGCAAGGGAAACACACTCAGGAAACGCTCCGGGCCGCTGCGCTCGTAGGCGAGTTCGCCGGTCACGAGCCGCCAGCCGTCGCCCGGTTCACCCAGAACATGGGTATCGGGAACGAATACATCGTCGAAGGTGATTTCGCTGAAGTCTTCACGCCCGCTGATGTTGCGAATAGCGCGGCGTGTGACGCCCGGCGCGTTCAGGTCGATCGCAAACTGCGTCAGACCCGCATGGCGCTTGCTGGTGTCGGGCGGATCGGTGCGAAACAGTCCGATCATGTAATCGGCCAGATGACCGCCCGTTGTCCAGATCTTGCGACCATTGAGTTTCCAGCCGCCGTCGACCCGATCGCCACGCGAGCGCACACTGGCCAGGTCAGAGCCTGATCCGGGTTCGCTCAT
>CANHUQ010000320.1 GCA_947463885.1 Burkholderiales bacterium | reverse complement strand
GCCTTCAAGCGGTTTGAACATCGAAGCGCTCGGCGTGAAAGTCCTGAATGTCCTGTGGCTGGGGTGCGCCGCGGATCCAGTCCACGAGTGCACCGGCATGTTGCGCAGCCAGGGTGATGCCACTGTGGCAGGTGACCACGAACGCGCCTGGACACTGCTCAGACGCCTGATAAATGGGAAAGCCGTCGGGGCTCATGACGCGCAAGGCACCCCAGGTGCGCACGATGTTGATGGTCTCGAGGAGGGGGAAGCACCGGATGGCCCGCGCAGCGATCATGGACAGTTGCGTGAGCGTGGTGTGATCGTCCAGGCCTACATCCTCTTTCGAATCGCCCAACTGCAGGATGCCCTCGCCGGTTTGGCGCACATAGAGTGTGGGATGGGTCAGGAAGGGTCGCAGCCGTTCGGTGACCAGGATCTGCCCGCGGTTAGGCGACACCGGGGCGCTCAGACCCACCATGGGTGCGAGGGCACGGTTGCCCAGGCCGGCAGCGAGCACCACGCGCTGCGCATCGAAGCGCGCGTGCGGCGTGTGCACGACGAACCCGCCCGTGCGCGGTTCGATCTGTTGCACGGTCACGCCCGGCACCAGCACGCCTCGCAACTGCTCAAAGCCCTGCACGAAGGCGCGTAGTACCCGCAGCGGGTTCACGTGGCCATCGAGTGGGCACCACACCGCACCCACTACATCAGGACCGGTTTCAGGGATGAGCGCACGCACGGCACCTGCATCCAGAATGTCGAAGGCATAGTCGCCACCCAGATCTGCGCGCAGCTCAGTGAGTTGCGCAGCCCGTTCGGCCAGCTCGTCATTGCTCAGGCACATCGACAGCCCGCCTGGCTGCGAGAGCTCCACGTCCACACCGGTTCGCTCGCGCAGCTCGGCGGCCAGCGCGGGCCATTGCCGTGCGGCCTGCACGGTCCAGCGCGCATAAGGCGGTCGCCCCAGGCCCTTGCCCTGCACCCACACCAGCCCGAAATTGCCCCGCGCCGCACGCAGCGCATCGTCGCCCTGATCGAGCAGCGCGACTCGCTCACCTGCGCGCGCCAGTCCGTAGGCCAGCGACATGCCGACCACGCCGCCACCGATGACGAGGGTGTCGAAGGAGGTCATGGGAACTTAGCCGTCATCCTGAGCTGACGGGCTGCGCGTGCGGCCTGTGCCACACGCGCAGCACTTGCCGTGCGGCGATCAGCCTGCCTTGTTCGACAGACCTGCAGCGACCCCGGGCATGGCCAGCCGGCCAGTGTTGGCCATTTTGGCCAGGGCGGCTGCAGCGCTGTCGTGCTGGAGGATCTTGTTCATGACCGCCTTGTCGCGCTGCTGGAAAGGCTCGGGGTTGTTGACCACGTGCATGCGCGACTCACGATAGTCGTCGAGCATGCGGTTGACCTCGGGGATGACATAGCGGGCGACCATGTCCCAGCTGCGCGTGGTGTTTTCGGGGTTGGCCCAGTCGTGCACGAAGCCCACCAGGGTGCCGAAGCCGCCTGTGAGCGGAATCAGTTTGCGAATGGCTGCCACCAGGTCGTCGGGTGTGCCGATGACCGCGGCCGCGCCCGGCGAGAAGGCGGTCTCGTCCACGGCCTGATCGGGGCTGGTGAAGGGCTTGCTGCCCAGCCGCTTGAGGGTTTCGCAGATGTATTCGTTGTTCCAGCGCATGAGGCCGGCACCGGCTTCCTTGCGGGCCTGCTCGCGCGTTTCGGCGATGTGCCACGACAGCAGCACCCGCCAGTCCTTGCGATCGACGGTATTGCCGTGCTTGCGTGCGGCTTCTTCAGCGAAGCTCCACTGCGTGGCCAGTGCGGCCAGGCCTTCGGCAGCGGTGGAGGCAATGGAAATCACGCCAGTGCCGTATTTGCCGGCCAGGGTCATGCCTGAAGGGCTGATGGTGGAGGCGGTGACCATGGGCAGCTTTTCTTGCAGCGGCAGCAGCTGCAGGCGTGCGTCCTTGAGCTTGAACCATTCGCACTCATAGCTGAAGCGGTCTTCACCGGCCAGCAGCCGCTTGATCACGCCCAGGGCTTCGTCCTGGCGGTCGCGCTGCACCAGCGGGTCGATGCACAGGGTGTAGGCGTCGGAGGCCAGTGCACCCGGGCCTGAGCCGAATATGGCGCGGCCGCGGCTCATGTGGTCGAGCTGCACGATGCGCTGGGCAACATTAAAGGGATGGTGATAGGGCAGCGAGATGACACCGGTGCCCAGCTTGATGGTGTGTGAACGCTGCGCAGCCGCCGCCAGGAACATCTCGGGCGAGGCGATGGTTTCCCAGCCGGTGGAGTGGTGCTCGCCGCACCAGAATTCGTCGTAGCCCAGGCGGTCGAGCTGTGCGACCAGGTCGATATCCCGCTGGAATTGCAGGGTGGGGTGCTCACCAATCGGGTGGTGCGGCGCAAGGAAGGCGCCAAATTTCATGCGGCTCATCGTGGTGTCTCCAGGTTCAGTTCAAGGGATTCGGCAACAGGACAATACGGGGAAAACTTATCTTCGGTCGGGCCAGGTGTGTCGGTGAATCGATAGGCTCGGTGTGCTGAATGTGCTTGATGTGCTTAGGGCCGCTTCGTCCAGCCGTCACGTTCGGCTTCAGCCACCAGGCGCAGCGCGTCTTCCGGCAGCAGGTGGCGCTTGGCGAGCAGATCGGCTGCGGCATTGCGCACAGCAGCGACATAGGCCTCGCGGCTCGGATAGCGCTCTTCAAGCGACAGGCGCGAATCGCCTGTACGGATGCGTTCTTCGCGGGTGGCAGCAAACGGGATAAAGCTGCCCTGCAGCGTGCAGAAACCGTCGGCATACCGCGAACGGTCGAACACGTTCCAGCCGGTGTAGGTGCCGATGGGGGCCTGCACATACACATTGCGGATACCGCCCAGGTCGTTGCCGTCCTGGTCCACTTGGGCGACCAGGTTGTTATAGCGTGAGGTGCTCAGGCGAGGTGGATCGGTGAGCAGAACACCCGAGGTATCGCCCGCCATGAATTGCGGCCCGTAGTCCTGCACATGCAGCGGATTGTGCAGACCCAGGTAGCGCACGGCAGGCCGTGTCACGCCACCGTAGGTGTTGGCCGGAATATAGGGAAAGCGCAGTTGGTCAGGCGCCACCAGGTTGCCTTGCGTGATGGTGGGCCGCTCGCTGGGAGGTGGCGATGCATCCTCTTTGACCCAGTCGGTCAGTGCCTGCAGCAGGGCACGCATGGTCCAGGTCTGCGGATTGGGGTTGGACTGCTGTTCGCATCCTGCAAAGGGAGCCTTGGCCGGCAGCGGCATGGGCGCACTCGCGTGCTGCGTGGACGACAGGATGTAGCTGCGCACGTTGGCCGGTTCGGGCAGGTCCCGCGTGCCCAGCGGGTCGGTGAAGCCCAGCGACTGGCGCAGCTCCCACATCTCCAGCGCAGTGGCCGCATGCAGGATCTTCGGGCACGACTTGTCGGCCGAGCAGCGGTCCAGGATGCCCTGGGTGCGACCGGTCAGCGGATCGGTCAGCGACCCATAGGCAAAGGGGAACTCGGTGCCGGGGTAGAGGTTGTCGACGGTTTCGGTGCCGGCTGAACGACCGGGCTGG
>CANHUQ010000319.1 GCA_947463885.1 Burkholderiales bacterium | reverse complement strand
CGACTAAGTCTGCCCGGTGTGGGCAGGCCTCGATGATCTTCACCAAGGTGCTGTCGGCCAGCACGTCGGCGTCACGCGCTGCACCCAGCGCACTGTTGAGCCAGCCAAGCTCCTGTCGCAGCAGCTCAGGACACGGCATCCACGGGGCGAACAGCCGTAGCGCCGTGCGCAGCCTGCGCATGCCCACCCGCATCTGGTGGAGGCACTCAACGTCATTGCATTGAACGACGCCGAGTGCGTTGCCCTGAATCTGTTGCAAACAGTCTCTGAGGATGACCCGAAATCCGTCTTCTACCGTCACGCTGCGGTCCAGAACCAAGGGCGTGGACTTCAGCGCGGCCGTGACCATCTGCGACTAATCCTTAGGCGAGTCCGTATGTGTATGCAATGGCCGCGCCTGCCCTATGCCAGCCCATGTGTCGGTGTCGAATTTGAATTCGACCAACGCACAGGTCGACATATCGCTGATCTTGCGGTTGAAGTGATGCGCAAGCTCGGTCAGCCCAGGGTTGTGAGCAACCAGCATCACTCGGCTCAGCGCATCGTCGAGCGCCTCGACGACAGCCATCAGGGTCTCTGGCGTGGCGGCGTAGAGCCGCTCGTTGGTGAGGATGTCGTCGGCCTCGTACGCCAGCTCATCAGCAACGATTCGGGCTGTTGCCTGTGTGCGCACTGCTGAGCTTGCGATGATGAGCTCGGGCTTGACGTGCTGATGCGCCCAACGCTGACCCATCTTCGCGGCATCCCGCTCGCCACGGGGCTCAAGCGGGCGATCGTGGTCTCTGAGCGAGGCATCGTGCCAGCCTGACTTGGCATGGCGGAGCAGGTAGAGGGTTTTCATGTTGGCGTCAGGATTGGGGCCTGGTGTTGTCGCGCAGGAATTGCTCGAAGGCGACTTCGGTCATTGTGCCGGCAGCAAGCGAAATGACTGCTTGTGCAGCGCTTTCTTCGGTTGCAATAAACCTTAAGCCGTTGAGTTCGAGAAAAAGAATGCTCACCAGAAACCCAGTGCGCTTGTTGCCATCGGCGAACGGATGATTGCGGACAATCCCAAAGGCATACGCTGCAGCTAAGGCAAGTATCTGAGGCTCGTGACCGTAGACGAGCAGATGACGCGGACGGGCAAGCGCCGACTGCAGGAGGTTCAGATCTCGAATGCCTGTGGCACCTCCATGCAATGCAAGCAGGCGGTCGTGCAGTGTGAGCGCGTCGCGCTCGTCGATCCAGACCGGGTCAATCACTTCGACAATACGTGCAAGGTGTTCCGGTACCGGTCAATGATGTCGTCGGCCTGGGTCATCTTCTTTGCAAAAACCGGATCGTAGGGCGTGAGCTGGTAGCTACCGTCGGGGGCTTCGATCAGGTAAAGCGGCTGCCCATCGCTGGTATGCAGGCGGTTGATGACTTCTTTCGGCAAGACAACACCCAAAGAGTTTCCAAACTTCCGCACCTTGAGCTCGACCATGTAGACCTCCATTGTTATTACGTATGTAATAACTCTCGGCGCCTGCTTGTCAAGTGCGCTCGTGCTGCTCGGTCACGCTCCCAGCAACCCGATCCACTGCGGTAAACACACGCTGCGCAAGTCATAACGCTCCACCACCGTCCGACGCGCCGCTTCGCGCACACCAGGAGGGGGCTCGGCCAACGCCTGCGCCACCGTCCTGGCGATAGCCTGCGGGTCGAAGAAGTCGGTGAGCAGTCCGTTCTCGCCGTGCGTGATCACCTCCTGCACCGGCGCCGTGGCCGAGCCCACTACCAGGCAGCCCGCGGCCATCGCTTCCAGCATCGACCACGACAGCACGAAGGGCACGGTCAGGTACACATGCGCGGCCGACACTTGCATCACACGCAGATAGTCCTGATAGGGCAAGCGCCCGGTGAAGTGCACGCGGCTCCAGTCCACCGGCTGCGCCAGTTGCCCGCAATACAGTTGCCGGTAGGTGGTGCCTGCGGGTGGCCTGCGTCCGTAGCTCACGTCGTCGCCACCCACGATCACCACATGCGCCTTCGGGCGCAGCGCCTGCAGAGTGGGCAGTGCGCGCATGAAGTTGTGAAAGCCGCGATAGGGTTCGAGGTTGCGCGACACGAAGGTCACCACCTCATCGCCTGGCTGAAAGCGATGCCCACCCACCTGCACCCAGGCTTGGGGGTCGGGCTTCACACGCTCCGTGTCCACCCCTTCGTGGACCACGCGCAACTTTTCCTGCAGCAGCGCCGGAAAGCGCGACTTCTGCCATTGCGTGGGGGACAGTCCTAAGTCGCTGCCCATCAGGCTGATGAGTTGCGTGGCGTTCTTGACTCGCACACGGGCGCAGTCATCCAGCGTGTCGGGAAATTCCGGGTCGAAGCCCACATCACCGCCGTGCGAGTCGTAGTAGTACTCGAAGTACTGCAGTACCCGCGCATCGGGAAATGCGTCTTTCAGGAACAGCCCCTCGCCCCAGCCGGGGTGCGCCAAAATGAGGTCGGGCGTCCAGCCGCTGGCTTTCAGTTGCATCAGCATGCGCAACACGACTTGCCCACGACGCACATGGCCTTCGTGGTCACGCAGATACGGATGGGTGCTGGCCGAGCCGCCCTCGGGCGCTTCATAGGCGAGCACCCTGATCTTCGGGTGTACGGCGGGCCGCTTGCTCAGCGTGCGTGCATCGCCGATGGCCACCACTTCGTGTTGAGGGTTGTCGGCCAACGCGCTGGCCACATGAACGAATTGCCCGGGGAAGTTCTGATGGATGATCAGCGCGCGCATGACAGCATCTTCAGGGCGTTACTGATTTGTTAGGCCGTGTTAGGCCGCTGGCCTGAGTGGGCGTGCCCGCTCGATGCGACCCCGTTCGCGAGGGGATTGCATCGCATGCCATAGATCACTTCGCCGCTGCACATTGAGCCAGAAATCGGGACTATTCCCGAAGACACGGGCCAGGATCAGCGCTGTGGACGCGGTCACGGATCGACGCTCATTGCAGAGCTCATTGACATGCTTGCGTTGAACACCCATCGCGTCAGCCAGGGCCGCTTGAGTCAGGCCCATTGGCTGCATGAACTCCTCGGTCAAAATTTCCCCGACGCTGGCCGGTTTGCGCTTGGTCATCAACATGGTTGAACTCACCGATAGCTGTGGTTGTCTAGATAGAGATCGCTTGCTTCGCCCGAGGAGCCATTCCACCGAAAAACGAGCCGCCATTGCCTGTTGACCCGGATCGAATGCAACCCCGCCAGGCTGCCGTGCAGCTTCTCAAAGTGGTTGCTGGGCGGAACTCTCAGGTCCTGATCGGTTCGGGAGTCGTCGATCATCTGGAGTTTGCGAAAGAGCACTGCTTCGAGATCTGACGGAATCCGCTTCGAGTGAATGTCCTCGATGAAAAAAGCTTCCAGCCATGAATCCCGAAAGCTGACAATCATCGATCACCTCAGAGTCGAATAGAGTTAATGTACCGCTCAGTGGTACAGCCCGCAACCTCTCTGTTTCTGATGTCCGGGCTCCAGGCGAATGCCTTAACAGAGCGAGACCCGTCACCGACTGTCAGGGAGTTCACAGCACTGCCACCAGCCCCGCGGTACGATTGAGGGTTGT
>CANHUQ010000318.1 GCA_947463885.1 Burkholderiales bacterium | reverse complement strand
TTTGATGCAAGAGCAGCCGGTTCGACCAGACCGCTGACCGGCCCACTCAGTGGGCGATTGTGGGCTCAACTGACCGAGCCAAACTGAGGTGGCCAAACTGAGGTGGCCAAACTGAAGCCCCCAAACTGAGGCAACCAAACTGAGGCAACCAGGCGAGGGCGCACTGAGTCAGCCACCGGGCACATCACGCGAACAAAGGCGGCTCAGCGCTCCCTGAACGCGTTTTCGCGTACCGCCACGATCGGCTTGGAGAGGTAATCCAATACGGTCTTGTTGCCGGTGATGATGTCGACGCTGGCCTGCATACCAGGCAGGATCGCCACTGGCTCGCCTGCGCGCTGCGGAGGTGGGCCCCGCGTTTCCACGCGCGCCAGATAGGCGGGAGGCTCCTGATCGCTGGTGCCGGGAACCAGGTCGGGGCTGACCTGCGTCACTTCACCTTCGATGGTGCCGAAGATCGAGTAATCGTAGGCGGCGAGCTTGATGCGCGCCGGCAGTCCGATCTTCACGAAGCCAATGTCCTGCGCACGGATACGCGCCTCGATCACCAGCTTGTCTTCGATCGGCACAATCTCGACCAGCGGGTCACCGGCACGCGCCGCTGCACCCAGCGTGGTGACCGCCACACGGTTCACCACTCCGCGCACCGGCGACACGATTTCGGTGCGGGCCACACGGTCCTTCAAGCCTGGCAGCAACTCCTGCTGGGCGCGCAGATCGGAGGTGGTGCGGCTGAGCTCAGAGCTGGCCTCGGAACGAAACTGCCGAACCGCAGACTCGCGGCGCGCACGGATTTCAGCCACCCCAGACTCCAGTTTCGGGATGCTCACCGTGGTGGACTCCACCCTGCCCTGCAGCTCCGAGATGCGTCCATCCAGACGCACCAGCTCCAGGCGGGGCTCCAGACCGCGCTCCACCATGGTGGCGACAATCTCGCGCTCTTCGCTGGCCAGCTTCAGATTGCGCTGAGCAGTGGTCAAGGTGGTCCGTGCCTCTTCGACCTCCTTCATTCGCTGGGCCAGTTGGGTATCCAAGGTGGCAAGTTCGGCATTGAGCCGAGCGCGCCGCTGTTCGAACTCGGCGCGCTCGGTGGCCAGGTACGGTGCGGCCGCCTGGTCTTTGCTGTATGCGCCAAATTGCGGATCGCCACCACGCATCTCGGCTTCGAGGCGGGCACGTCGCGCCCGCAGCGCCTGGACCTGCTCGCTGCGGCTGTCGCGCTCCGAGCCGAACTGCACCGGAGACAGGCTGAGCAGGAGCGCCCCGGCTTCCACCCGATCGCCAGGCTTCACGTGGATGGCCGTCACCACACCGCCCTCAAGATGCTGCACCACCTGCATGCGGCCAGACGGCACCACGCGCCCGTCAGCACGTGTCACATCATCGACCCGGGCCTGGTGCGCCCAGAACACCAGTGCGCCAAACACGGCACACAGTCCCAGCAAGAGACCGCGAGAAGCCACGCCAGGCCGGGTGCGACGCAAGGCATGCGCCAGACCCTGAAGATCGGGATCGTTTTCCGGGCGGGCTGAGACCGCCATAGGGTCGGCACGCTTCATGAGGTGCGCTGCGCAGAGGTGGAGGTGGACGATGCAGTCGGCGGGGCCGGCGCGCGTGGCGTTGTGACAGGTCCAGACGGCTGCGGTGCAGGCGCCTGGGCCCGCGCCAGAATCTCGGCTTTGGGGCCGTCGGCAATGACCCGCCCGCCATCGATCACGATCATGCGATCGACCAGCGCCAGCATCGAAGGTCTGTGCGTCACCAGCACCACGGTGCGCCCTTGCGGCAGGGCTTTCATGCGCTCGATCAGGGCCTGCTCACCTTGAATATCGGTCGCACTTGTCGGTTCGTCCATCAGCAGGATCGGCGGGTCACCCACCAGAGCACGCGCCACCGCGATCGCCTGGCGCTGCCCCCCCGATAACCCTGCGCCACGCTCGCGCAGCTTCATGCCATAGCCATCAGGGTGCGTGGCCACAAAATCGTGCACACCGGCCATGCGGGCGGCCAGGACCACGGCTTCGTCGCTCGGATCGTCTGCACCCAGCGCAATGTTTTCGCGCACGGTGCCACTCATGAGCCAGATGTCCTGCAGCACCGAACCCACCTGACTGCGCAAATGCGCGGGCTCGATCTGGCGGCTGTCCAGTCCGTCGAAGAGGATTTCACCGCGATCAGGCCGATACAGTCCCATCAGCAGGCTCAGGATGGTGCTCTTGCCAGAACCAACCCGCCCTACCAGCGCCACCCGCTCACCCGGGCGAATCGACAGCGACACACCGGCAATGGCCCCTTGCTTCTGGCCCGGATAGGCGAAGTGCACATCACGCATCTCGATGGCGCCGGCCATACGGGAGACCGCATTCACTGCTCCGATCTCGGCATGTTCACGGGGCTGCGCCATCATTTGATTGAGTGACCGGTAGCTCACGATGGTCTGATTCATACGAGTGAGCAACTGAGCCAATTGCCCCAGCGGCGCGATCGCGCGACCCGCGAGCATGGAGCACGCCACGATCGCGCCCGAGCCGATCTGCCCGTCGCGAATCAGGAAAAAGCCATAGGTGACCGTGCCCACCCACACCGCCTGCGTGGCGAGCGATGCAAAGTTGGTGGCAACCGACGACAGCATGCGTGTATGCAGCCCCACCGCGGCCTGATGCGCCACGGCCGCCTGCCAGCGCCGGCGCAGCAGCGAACCGGCACCCAGGCTCTTGACGGTCTCGATGCCATGAAGCGTCTCGACCAGCACACCGGCCTTGTGGTGACCATCTTCCTGAGCCGACTGCACCAGCCGGCGCAACCGGGGCTGCACCAGGACCGCTGCAAGCATCACGAATGGTGCGGCAATGATCGGCACCCAGACCAAGGGTCCGCCCACTGCAGCAATCACGGCCAGAAAGAGCAGCGCAAACGGCAGATCGATCAGCGTAGTGAGAGTGGCTGAAGTGAGGAAGTCGCGAATCGATTCAAACTCGCGCATCAGGCTGGCCATGGCGCCTGTGCTGCTGCGGCGCGACTTCATGTCCATCTCGAGCACCTGCTCGAAGAGCGAGTCGGCGATCACCATGTCGGCCCGCGCGCCCGCCAGATCCAGAAAATAGCCGCGCAGCATGCGAATGGAGAAATCGCCCACCAGCACGATGCCCACGCCCACCAGCATGGCGGTCAGGGTATCGGTGGCGTTATTAGGCATCACCCGGTCATAGACGATCATGGAGAAGATCGACGAGACCAGGGCAAACACGTTGACAAAGAGCGCGGCCAGCCCGATCTGCCAATACAGGCTCTTGGACGACAGCACCGGCCCCCAGAACCAGTGGCCAAAGCGCGCTCGATGGGTACCGTCTTCCGGGGTGTCGGTGCGCAGGGGTGGCTCAACGACGATGCAACGCGCCCCGACCCACGCGGCTGCGTCGGCCTGCGTGGCCACGACGGTTTTGTCGCCGCGGCTGGCTTCGAAGAACACGGCGCCGCCCTCACGCTGCTCGCCGGTCAGCACACGTGTCTGACCTTGCCGGTCAAGCATCAGCAGCAGACCGGGCGCCTGTGATTCCAATCCTGGGGCGTACGGGCGCGCAGT
>CANHUQ010000317.1 GCA_947463885.1 Burkholderiales bacterium | reverse complement strand
TCCAACATTTCCATCGTCAGTCAGAATCCGGACAGTGAATACATCCAGAACCTGATAGAGGGTTTGCGCACACGTGGTCTGACGCCGACGTTGCAATCCTGCAAAGAGGCGCTGGCGGCAGCCGCTGGACCGCCCGCGCCCGGCATTCTTGATCTGCGCTTGCTTGACGATGAGAGCTTCGATGCATCAATGGGCCTGATCCAGCGCACCGGATCGCTCTGGATGGCGCTCACCGATGTCGATGCCAAGCGCCTGAATCCGGCCCGCCGCAGACTGGTGTTTGAACGGGCCTGGGTCGCCATCGAACCGTCGGATCCGATTGATCTGGTCTACGAACTGGCCATCGTCGCGCGTCGTCATCTGGGGATGTCGGGTCGTTCGGGCGCGCAAAGTGCGGCCGGCTTTGGTGAGATGGTCGGTGGTAGCCCGGTGATGCTCAAGCTCTACGACAAGCTCAAGCGCTTTGCGCTGGCTGATGCACCCGTGCTGGTCCTGGGCGAGACCGGCACAGGCAAAGAACTGATCGCGGCCTCATTGCATGAAGGTTCGCCGCGCAAACGCAAGCCCTTTGTGGCCTTGAATTGTGCCGCTATTCCGGCTGAACTGATCGGATCCGAATTATTCGGCCATGAGCAGGGCGCTTTCACGGATGCGTCGACGACCCGAGTCGGCCGGCTCGAACAGGCCCAGGGCGGCACGCTGTTCTTGGACGAGATCGGTGACCTGCCTCTGGAAGCGCAAACCTACCTGCTGCGCGCATTGCAGGAGGGCGTGATCGAGCGGCTCGGGTCGACAGAGCCGATCGCCATCGATGTGCGCATCATCGCGGCCACACACGTCGACTTGTCACGTGCGGTCCAGGAAGGGCGCTTTCGCCTTGACTTGCTGCACCGATTGAAGGTGCTCGAGGTCACAGTGCCCAGGCTGCGCGACCGAGGTGATGATGTGCGCATTCTGGCCGACCACTTCCTGGAGCGTTTTCGCGCTGACACACGAAGGGTCATTCGTGGATTTTCTGCTGAAGCGATGGATGCATTGCTGATGCACCAGTGGCCGGGCAACGTGCGCGAAATGTCCAACCGTATTCGTCAGGCCTGCGTGCTTGGCGAGGGGCGCTGGATCAGCGCCACCGACCTCGGCCTGCGCGCGGCGCAGGCGTCCTCCAATCAGACGCTCGATGAGATCCGCGAGCAGGCTGAAGTCCGTGCGATCCGCGAGGCGCTGCTGGCCAATGAGCGCGGCATGGCGCGAGCGGCCGAATCGTTGGGGGTGTCGCGCATGACGCTCTATCGTCTGATCCAGAAGCATCAGGCGCATCTCGTGGATGTAGTCGGTGATGTCAGCGCATCCGAAAAGCCAGTTCAACCCAAAGGGTCGCAGGTACAATTGGTCGCTTGAGCGCTCTGAGCCGGGGCGCTGGTTGAACACGTCTCGCATGCCCATACATCGTCTTGCATCAGCGTACCTGACTGCCGGCGCGCTGCTTGTGGCCACCACGTCGGTGATCGCCGCAGAAGTCGACACAACCCAGGCGCTCAAAGAGCGGATTGAGCGTCTGGAGCGCATCATCCTGAGCATGACCGAGCGCCAGAGTGCAAGCGCAGCACCTGGTTCGGCTGGCGCCGACGAAGTGCGGGCGCTCAAAGAACGGTTGGAAAGTCAGGAGCGCATCATTGAGCGCCTGACGGCGCAACTGCAAGAGCTCGACGCGCGCCTCGCGCTCCCTCCGACAGCGCTTCTGCCCGCACCCATCCCAAGCAACGCATTGCAGGCCATGCGCGGGCGCGGCGATCCATCACGCCCGGTGGGTGCTCTGGCGCAGGCCAGTGGTGCAACCACCGCTGCGCAGCCGAGCGGCAGCGCACCACGCACCGCTCCGCAAGGGCAGGGCGCACCGGCGCCAGCCGCGCCAGCCGCGACCGGCCAGCAAGCCCCGGAAAAAAAGGAAAGCGGCGAAGTCGGCGACGATATTCGCCTGCTGGCCCGCCAGGCCGCGGTCTTCGATCGCAAGCTGTCGCTGGAGCTGGGTTACAGCTATGCGCGCTACGATCGCCGCCAACTCGCGCTCTCTGGGTTCTATGCCCTAGACGCGATTTTTCTGGGCACGTTGAGCGTCGATCAGCTCAAGGGCAATACCCACAACGTCGACCTCAGCGTGCGCTACGGTTTGACTGAAACCATTGGGGTCGATGCCCAGTTGCCCTGGACCTATCGGGGCAATCTGTACCTCTCGGGTGGTGCCAACAACAACCCCGGGCAGTTGACCGAGGCCCGAGTAAAGGAATCGGCGCAGGGCGATGCCAGCGCAGGCATCTCCTGGCAGGTTGGCCGAGAGATCAGGGCCGGGGCGGACGTGGTCGCATCCTTACGGCTGCGCGTGCCTACGGGCGAAACGCCCTTCGGCATTCCCACCCGGATCGTGGCTGATGTCAACGGCGAGCTCACCAGTCTTAAGGTGCCTACGCGCCTGCCCACCGGTAACGGGTTCTACACGTTCCAACCGGGCATCTCGATCCTCAAGACCTACGACCCGATCGTGCTGTTCGCCAATGCTTCTTACAGCATCAGCCCGTCTCGTCACTTCGACGATATCAGCGCCGGCAGCGGCGTGCCCGGATCGGTGAAGTTGGGCAACACCACCACGATCGGCTTTGGCATGATCCTGGCCATGAACGATACCTCCGCGTTCAGCGTGGGCTACACCATGCTGACCACGCGTGGCACCAAGACGCGGGTCGATGGACAGGACTGGGTGCGTGTGGTCGGGAGCGAAGGTAATGCTGCCATTCTCTCGCTGGGCGTCACTCATGCGTTGACGCCGAAATTATCGATGGTGACCTCGCTCGGCGTGGGCCTCACCAACGACTCACCCAACTACACCTTCGGCATTCGCTTTCCCTACCGTTTCTGAGTCGCGTCAGTTTCTGAGTCGCGTCAGCGCCTCAATCCCACAGTCGACCCCAGCGAGCGCACGATGTTGTCGATCGCCAGTGAGCGTGCTGTCGTGGGAGCAAGGGTCAATCGCAGCGCTGCAATGTTCTGCAAGACCTGATCGTCGCCGGCCACGCGAATCGACTGTTTCATGCCTGGGGATTCCAATGAGCGCCCCATGCGCTGGGTCAAAGTGCCCACACCCGGCACATCCAGTTCAATGGTCAGTCCGCCCGCGCCCGCCCGCGCTGAAGCATTCATGCCCGAGGCACTGGCCGAGCTCGATGCATTGGATGCGGTCGCGGCATCGTTGCTCAAGGTTGCTGCCGAGCCATTGCTGCCCTTGACTACATCGAATAGCAGCCGGTTGTTGGCTGCATTGCGATCACCTGCGAGCTGCAGCAACTGCACCAGACCGGTCGTGCTGCGGCTGGGGTCGGAGCCTGCAATCTGGCGTGAGCCCGCAGCGCCCGCCGGGCTGATGGTCCCCGAGCCGGGGACCACCGAGGCTTGCGTCGTGATGCGTGCATCGCCGCGAGCCACCGATTGCGCATCCAAGTCGATGCTGACGCCCGCCTGCAAGCGCGCTCCATCGGGGGTCTGCCAGACTGAACGCAGATCGATGCCGATCGCCTGAAATCCGCTGGGCCCGGCCCATTTACCGCGT
>CANHUQ010000316.1 GCA_947463885.1 Burkholderiales bacterium | reverse complement strand
CATGATCGACAGCGGCGACGCGATGCGCTCTGGGCGGCCGTATGCAGCCGACTGTTCGGCGCGGCCGTCCAGCGGCGCGGTCACATCCTGGGCGGTTTCCCAGGGCTGCTCGAACCCCGGGATACGCAGGTCAGAGACAGAGAAGCCAGTCAGGCCGTAGCGCGGCTTGGCGCCGCGCCCGGTCGCACCTTCGTCGCGAATTTCGCCACCCGACCCGGTGGCGGCACCCGGAAACGGCGAAATGGCCGTGGGATGGTTGTGGGTCTCGACCTTGAGCAGTGCATGTTGCAGGCTGTCCTGCCAGACATAGCGAGCGTTTTGCCCCTGCTGGATTGGGAAGAACCGGCGTGCCGGCCCGCCCTCCAGCACCGCAGCATTGTCGGCATAGGCCACGATCGTGCCTTGCGGATGGGCTGCGTGCGTTTCGCGAATCATGCCGAAGAGCGAACGCGCCTGCGCCTGGCCATCCATGGTCCAGTCGGCATTGAAGATCTTGTGGCGACAATGCTCGGAGTTGGCTTGCGCGAACATCATCAGCTCGACGTCAGTCGGGTCACGCCCCGCTGTCTGAAAAGCCGCCAGCAGGTAATCGATCTCATCGTCCGACAGCGCCAGCCCCATCGCGACGTTGGCAGCGCTGAGTGCAGCGCGCCCGCCAGACAGCACCGGCACGGTCTGCATCGCACGCCCAGGCAACTCGGCAAAGAGTGCCGCCAGATCAGCCGATCCGTCCACCGGCGCAACCACCGACTCGGTCATGCGGTCGTGCAGCACGCCGGCCAGGGCCTGCATGCGCGCATCGGCCAGGTCTGCCGCCGACGGACGACGCCCGCCAAAGAGCCCGGACAACAGCCCACCGAGCCCTTGCTTCATCACGATCGCATAGGCCACACCGCGCTCGATGCGCAGCGCCTCGCTCAGCCCGCAGACCCGCGCGATGTCGGTTGCTTTGCTCGACCACGGGCTGATGGTGCCCAGTCGCGGCATGACCCACAGCACCGTGCCATCGGACGGGCTTGGGGCAGCAGGATGCCCGTCGTCCAGCAGCGCGGTGACGCGTGCACGGGTGTCCTGGCTCAGTGGTGCAGCACTGAGCACCACATGCAGATAGGCGGCATGGACATCGGCCACACCGTCATCGATGGCCTGGAGCGCGCGCAGCAGGCGTTGGCGACGAAATTCGGTGAGGGCGGCACCGCCGCGCAGAAGGAGTGCGTCAGGCATGCGGCAGGCGACTCGAGAGGGAGGAAAGACCGCAATTATACGGCCCCGAAACCGCCTCCCCCCGGGGTCTCGATGACGAAACAATCGCCCGCATCAAGCTCTGTGCGCCCGATATGCCCCATTGGCTCAAGCCGGCCGTCGGCCCTCAGCACATAGTTGTGCGCCACGGCACCGCTGCCGCCGCCGGCCGCCCCGAATGGTGGCACTGTGCGACTGTTGCCCAGCATCGATGCGGTCATGGGCTCAAGAAAACGGATGACCCGTACGCCGCCATCTCCCCCGCGCCAGCGGCCAGAACCGCCCGAATGGGGGCGGATCGCATAGCGCTCCAGGCGCACCGGAAAGCGCAACTCCAGCACCTCCGGATCGGTCAGCCTGGAGTTGGTCATGTGCGTCTGAACAACCGCTGTGCCCTCAAAGCCCCCCACGCAGCGGCCCTGTGCATCGAACACGCCCCCTGCGCCAGAGCCCCCGGAGACGGTCTCGTAGTACTGGTAGCGGGCATTGCCGAAGGTGAAGTTGCTCATGGTGTTCGGACCGCTCGCCATGATGCCTAGCGCGCCGTACAGCGCATTAGTGATGCACATCGAGGTCTCGACATTGCCGGCCACCACTGCGCCCGGAAAGCGCGGATTGAGCATGCAGCCCTCGGGCACGATCACGTCCAGCGGCTCCAGGCAGCCGGCATTCATGGGGATGTCGTCATAGACCAGCGTGCGAAACACATAGAGCACCGCCGCGGTGGTCACCGCCAGTGGCGCATTGAAGTTATTGGCCTGCTGCGCCGACGTTCCCGTGAAATCGATGCGCGCACGACGCGCGGCCTGATCCACCGTCACGGCCACCCGAATGACCGCTCCATTGTCGAGCGGCAGCTCGAAACGCCCGTCACGCAGCGCCCCGATGGCCTTGCGCACGGACTCGGCCGCGTTGTCCTGTACGTGCCGCATATAGGCCTGCACCACCTCCAGGCCGAAGTGCTTCACCATGTTCAGAAGCTCTTCCCGGCCCTTTTCATTCGCTGCAATTTGCGCCTGCAGGTCGGCCAGGTTCTGATCCGGATTGCGAGCGGGGTAGCGCGCAGCCGCCAGTCGGGCGCGCAGATCGGCCTCATTGAGCACGCCGCGCTCCACCAGGCGCACGTTGGTCAGCAACACGCCCTCGTCGTCGACATGCTGGCTGTCCGGTGGCATGGAACCGGGCGTGAGCCCACCAATGTCGGCATGGTGGCCGCGTGAGCCCACCCAGAAGAGCAATTGCTCTTGTGCGGCGTCAAAGACCGGGGTCACCACCGTGATGTCGGGCAGATGCGTGCCGCCACGGTACGGATCATTCAGGACGAACACATCGCCCGGGGCGATGCGACCGGCGTTGTCGTGCATGACCGCCTGGACACTCGCACCCATCGAGCCCAGATGCACCGGCATATGGGGCGCATTGGCAATGAGTGCGCCCTGCGCATCGAAGATCGCACAGGAAAAATCGAGGCGCTCCTTGATGTTCACGGAATGCGCCGTGTTTTGCAGTCGATAGCCCATCTGCTCGGCAATCGACATGAACAGATTGTTGAAAATCTCCAGCATGACCGGGTCGGCCTCGGTGCCCACTGCATGGCGCAGCGGCCTGGGCTGGGCACGCTCAAGAATCAGATCCCCCCGCACACTCAGCGTGGCGCGCCATTCGGCATCAATCAGGGTGGTGGCAGTGGCTTCGCTCACAATGGCCGGGCCGGTCAGCACATCGCCTGCGCGCAGAGCTTGACGCTCATACAGCGGCGCATCCACCCAGCGCCCTGCGCTGAACATCTGCACAACCGCCATCGGGCTCGGGGCGCGACGCGCATCAGAAACACCTGCCGGATGCGCCACCCCGCCAGCCTGCGACGCTGCGCCCATGGACAACGGACCAGCTTGCACGTTGGTGCGAACCGAAACCACCTCAACGCTCACCGCTTCGATCACGAGCCTGCGCTTTGACAGCAAAAACGCAAAGCGCTGCCGATAGGCCTGATCGAAGGCCTGCTGCATGACGGCGATCGGCCCGGTGGGCACCGCAATAGAGGTATCGGTACCCTCGTATTTCAGGTGGACCTGCGGCTGATCCCGCAGCGTGTCCTCGGACGCGCCCTGTGCCATCAGCTCGGCACGTGCCTGGGCAGTGAGGGATTTCAGCACCGATTGCGCCACCGCGAGCCCCTGCGCATCAAGCGCTTGCTCCACCGACTGCTCACGTAACACCGCGGGCTCGGCCAACCCCATCCCATACGCCGACAGCACACCAGCCAACGGATGGGCCAGCACCGTTTCCATGGCCAGTGCATCAGCCACTGCACAGGCGTGCTGCCCGCCCGCGCCGCCAAACACGGTCAGGGCAT
>CANHUQ010000315.1 GCA_947463885.1 Burkholderiales bacterium | reverse complement strand
TGGTGGAGCCGGCGGGAATCTCCCGGCGCCGGGCTTGCAGGCCCGGCGCGCGTCCGCGGCGGCGAGCGGTGCTCGCCGACACCCCGCGGTCGCCCCGCGTCCCGCGGGTTTGATTCCCGCCAGGCCGGCATTCAAACACAAAGGGCCCCCGAAGGAGCCCTTTGTGTTTGTTGGTGGAGCCGGCGGGAATCGAACCCGCGTCCGCAAGTCTTCTACGTAACCGCTCTACATGCTTAGCCAGATCTTTTTTTGTCTCGTCGTCGCCTATGCCGATCGGCAGGCTCAGGAAACGACCAGCCACCTATTTTTTAGCTCCTCGATAAGCGGCCCACCGAGGCACGATCCGATGTGAATGACACTGCAGTCTCTTGCGAGACCCGGGCCATCGGCAACCCGGTGCAGCGGCTTAGGCCTTAAGCGGCCAGAGCGAAACGCTCGTCGTTGGCGTTTGAAGTTTTCTAGAAGGATTTACGAGGGCACTAGAGTCCTCGGCATGCACTGAAACGCTTCACTACCCACGTCGAAACCAGGTCGGCCCCGGTCTTGAACGCACATTGTATCGGAGGGCTGGAATTTCAAGCGGCTTTTCTTCACGGATCGAGCTAGGCTGAATATGCCCGACGAGGTCGCGTAGGTACGCCCACGCTGTTCACGCAGCGCCGCGTTACTTCACCTCGAAGGTCACCTTGCGCGCAACGCTCGCGGTCTCCGTCGCCTTGTCCTCACCGTTGACGCTCGTGCGCGGCGCCAGCACATAGAGGCGCTCTGTCGATACCTTGCGTTCCTCACGCAGGTAGTTACGTACGGTTTCCGCGCGTCGCTGGGCGAGTTGACGCATGTCCTCGGTGGCGACCGCATTGCGCTCGAGGAGTTGTTGCTCCATCTGCTCAGGGCTCACCGCCTTGCCCTGAGCAGATCCGTCGAGCTTGGCGGCACGCCATAGCCGCTCAATGAGCGCAGCCCGCTCGGTGGCGTCAACCGTGACGGTCTCAATCGTGAGTTCAGTCGCCTTGTTCGTTCGGCGAATATCGCCAAGCTTGGTCCCCTGCAAGGCCCGTTCAAGGCGTACCTTCTGCAGCGCTAGCGCATCGCTTGTTGGGTCGGCGTATCCGATGATGTCCAGCGACAACGCGGGTCGCGCTTCAAGCGCAGCCGCCAACCCATCCAGGCGCCGACGATCTTCATCATCAATGCGCGCATCGCCAGCACTGAACTCGATCTGGCTCAGATCTGAGCCAGTACCGCCTTCCTTGCCCAGTGAAGCCAGGAATCTGAACGGTGAGGTCACCACCTTGACGATGAGATTACCGATGGCACGCCAGATGAGGCCGCCGACTGAAAACTGCGGATCGGATAACGTGCCTGAAATCGGAAGGTCCAGGTCAATGTTGCCGTTTGCATCTTTGAGCAGTGACACGGCCAATTGAACCGGCAACTTCAGGGCGTCGCGGCTTTCCACCTTCTCGCCGAAGGTGAGCTGATTGATGACGAGCTTGTTCTCAGCATCGAGTTTGTCGCCCTCAACCTTGTAGCGCACATTGGCCGTGAGCTTTCCCTTTTCGATGGCATAACCGGCCCAACGGCCCGAGTACGGGCTGAGCTTGGGCAGATCGAAGCCCCGTGCGACCGCACGCAGATCGATGTAGTTGCGCGGCGCAAGAGGATTGATCTTGCCGGTAATGTCCAATGGCGTGTCGTCGTCCACGCGGCCGCTGATCAGCACATCGGAAGGTTCGCTGCGGTCGCTGGCCAGAGCCTCAATGGAGCCCGATAGCTGGGTGAGGTTGGCGGTGTAGTTCGGGCGGATGAACAGGTCTGTGAAGACCACGTTGCCACTCGCAACCCGGATGGTCCCGATGCTCACCCGCGGTCGCTCCGCTGTCTTTGCATCTGCACGTGCACTCACTGTGGCACTGCGCTGCCCGGATCCGATGGCAGAGACGGGCTGCTCTGTACTCGTGGGGGCTGCAGAGGATAGTGGCGGGTTTGTGCGAGCGCCTGTGGAGTCTGTGAGCGACTGCGGTGCTTTTCCCCGACTCGGATCGGCCAGTATGTTGCTCAGGTTCAGGCGCCCTTCCTGCGACAGGATCACCCGTGCGTAAAAGTCCACGAACGCCACGTCACCGATGGCAATTGAACTTTGCCCGGGCCGGTCAGGCCGCCAGTCCACATTGACTGACGGGGCCGCCAGCGCACTCCAGCGCGCGAAGTCCTCGCGCGTCAATTTATCTTCGGCGGCTACGTTGTTTGCAGACACTTCACCAGCAAACCCGATGCGGCTCAAGGAGCCATTGGGTAGCGACTCCAGGTTCAATCGGCCACCGCCCCACAACTGCCCACGTACCAGCGCGAGGTTCAGGTAAGGCTCGATGTAAGGGTCAAGGTACGTGAGATCGATTTGCTGCAAGCGAAGCTGTGCATTCAGATTCAGCGGTTGCGGGCGCACCGTCCCCGCTGCACTCAAGCGCGAACCATCTGCAAGCGATACTGTTGCTTCGAAGGGCGTGATGCGCTTGGGGTCGAGCGTCAGATCGCGGGCTTTGCCGCTGAAGATGACCCGCGGCAGGCGATTGCCTTTGGCAATCAGGGCATCGCGATAATCAAATTCCAGGCGGTCCACCTCTGCCTGCCGCACCAACAGACTCCATGCAGGATCGGCGGGGGGATTCACGCCTGGGCGCGCTGCCGGGCCCTTGCGCGGTGGCCCGGAGTCGTACCACTGTTGCAGATCGATGAGTCCGCCCGCATCGCGAAAGGCGCTGAGATTCGTGCGCTCCAGGCGCGCCTGACCGATCTCGATGCGTTGTGCTGCACCATCGACCTTGATTGCCGACAGCTTCAGACCCGCTGTGCTCAGGGGCTGGGTACGAGGGTGGGTGATGCGCAAATCGGTGAGCGAGGCCTGGGTTTCATCCACTGACCAGGCGCCTGACTCGGTGTTCCAGCGCACGAGGCCCTGCGCCTCGATGACACCTCGCTCGATCTTAGCCTTCAGCGCTGGGCCAGCGAGCGGCGCATAACGTGCCAGCGGCACGCGCTTGAGGTCCACACGGGCCTGCCCTTGTGTGCCGTTGAGTTCAAGCGCAACGCCCAGGGGTGTCTCGCCATTGATGGAAGTTTGCAGCTGCGCAGTCCCGTTCAAACGAGAGGGTTGGGACAGGTCGGGGATCAGGATCGGCCCACCAGTCAGCGTGACCGGATCAGCCTTCGCTTCAAGACCACCCGGTAGCGCTGCATCGGCCCATTGAATCGCTGCGTCCTCCACTGTGACACGCTCGATACGCAGGGATCGCGGCCCGCTCAACGCGGGGCCTGAACTGTTGGGCGCTGCTGAGGCTTGAGCCGGCGATGCCGGCTGCGCAGGGGCGGGCGCTGATGAGGATGCCCCAGCCTTGGGCCAGGTCATGGAACCGTCAGCCGCGCGCCCGCCTGAAAAGCTCAGCCCTGCCAGTGCAAGCGTGGCCACCCGGATCTCGCCGCCCAATGGAAACGAGGGGCCGATATTGGCACTCAGACTGCGCACTGAAAGACGTGATGCCCCCTGAGCGTCTGCGACGCCAAGGTCTTTCAGACCGGCGCGCCCCTCAAGGCTGAGTGCTTGATCAGGCTGCTGTGGCCGTGTGAGATAGCGACTGCGCAGGTCCAGGTCAATCGCACCGCCTGTGGGACGAATGTCTGCA
>CANHUQ010000314.1 GCA_947463885.1 Burkholderiales bacterium | reverse complement strand
TCGGTTCGAAGCACTATGCCTCACGGGTCTCGCCGGTCACGGCGGCCACGGTCGAGCGCTTGCTCGCATCAGGCATGGTGCCGCTTGGCAAAGTGCACATGACCGAGTTCGCTTTTGGCGGCTGGGGCACGAACGCGAACATGGGGGTCCCGCGTAATCCCTGGGACCTGACCGTGCATCGTGTGCCCGGAGGCTCGTCCAGCGGCACGGGGGTGGCTGTGGCCGCCGGATTGGCCCCGGCAGGCATTGGGAGTGACACGGGCGGCTCGGTGCGCATTCCCTGCGCGTTCAATGGGCTCACCGGATTGAAGGTGACCCATGGTCGCATCAGTTTGCATGGCACAGGCCTGCTGAGCTGGTCGCTCGACACCATTGGCCCGATGGCCCGCAGCGTGCAGGATTGCGCGCTGCTGCTCGATGCGATGGCAGCGCCCGATGCCCGTGACCCCACCACCCTTAGTCAGCCTCTTGAGCATTTCGCCCGCGATCCGCAGTCGGTGCGCGGTCTTCGGCTGGCGCTGCCAGATACCACGGGTTTTCCGGACTTTGTGGACCCTGGCGTGGCCGCGGCCTGGCAGTCGGCGGCACGCACCTTCGAGGCCCTCGGCGCACAGGTGCTCCCGGTGCGCCTGCCGGCGGGTTTTCTTGATCTGGCTGCTGCAGCGGGCGTGGTGATTACGGCCGAGGCCTATGCCCTGCACGGCGCCTTGGCCGAGGACGACACCTCACGCATCAATCCGGTGGTGCGCAAGCGCTTGCAGATGGCCAAACGATATGGCCCCGTCGATTACACCCGGGCGCTTCGCGTGATGGCGCAACGCCGCGCCGAGTTCATGGAGTGGTTCGCCAGCTATGACGCGATCCTGCTGCCGTGCGTCGCGATTCCCGCGATCGCACTGGACGATGTGGATGAGTCCTCTCCGATTCCCGGCTTTTTCACCCGGCCGGCCAATTACCTGGGGCTGTGCGCGCTGGCGCAGCCCTCGGGTCTGGTCAATGGGTTGCCGGTCGGCATTCAGATCGTGGGCAAACCCTATGCTGAGCGCACGGTCATGTCGCTCGGCCAGGCGTTCGAAACAGCGACGGGCAGCCATCTGCGCCATCCTGATCTCAGTGCCATCGGGCTGTCCTGATTACACCGTGCAAGCACCTGAGTGCACGCGCTGAGCGCAAGTGCCTGCGGTCTATACTGCGTGGGTTGCATACAGGGGGGCGCGTGGCATCCATGTGCTGCAAGCGAACGCCGCCCTTCGAGACGCCGGCTTCCCATGCCGATTGGCTGCACGCAGACACAGTGGGCTGGGAGGCGCAGATCCAACCGCTCAATCTCACGCTGGACTGAACCATGATCGATCTGAGCGCACGGCTCGATGCCCCAAGCGACGACGACCGCATGATCCGCGATGCGGCAGCGGCCTATTGCGCGCGTGATCCGGAGTTGCGCAGGGTCCGTCACTTGCGCGGCACGCAGCCTGGTTTTGACACCAGCGCCTGGCAGGAACTGGCCGACATGGGTTGGCTGGGGTGTCGTGTGCCCGAGTCCTTGGGCGGCATGGCGCTGTCACATGCGCAAACGGCGCTCATGCTCGAGCAGTTCGGCCGTTCATTGGCACCTGAGCCACTGGCAGCCTGCGCGATCATGTGTGCACAAACCCTGCTGGCTGGCGCTCATGAAGCGCTCAAGGCACTGTGGCTGCCCAAGCTGGCCGCAGGACAATGGCTGCCGGCGCTCGCCTGGCAGGAGGATGCTGCCGCGTCCACTGAGGGGGCGTTCAACGCTGGGTTCGGTGGTGCATCCGACGGTTGGCCGGTGACCACCCGCGCGATTGCTCACGGCGACAACGTGACACTGGTCGGCGCAAAGCGCTTCGTGCCCCACGGCGACCGCGCCGACGCGTTCATCGTCTCCGCCGAGGGACCCTCCGGGCCCGCGCTGTATCTGGTCCCGCGCGCTGCCGCAGGGCTGCGCATTGTCACGCGCCCTCGCGTGGATGGTGGGCACTGGAGTGAACTCATACTTGATGGCGTGAGCGTGGGGCCTGATGCTGAAATCGCTCAGGGCGAATCGGCCCGCGCAGCGCTGCGCAGCGCGCTTGACGCAGGCCGTCTGGCGGTGGGCGCTGAACTCGTCGGCCTGATGGGCCGGGCGTTCGAGATCACCATCGATTACCTCAAGGTGCGCGAGCAGTTTGACCGACGCATCGGCAGCTTTCAGGCGCTGCAGCACCGTGCCACTGACCTACTGGTGCTGGTGGAAGTGTCGCGCTCCGTGCTGCGCCGTGCGGCCCGTCAATTTGACGAAACGGATGACCCGGCAGTCCATGCCATGGCGGCCAGTCAACTGAAGGCGCGCGCATCCGACGCCGCCGTGCAGGTCGTCAAGGGATGCATCCAGTTGCATGGGGGCATCGGCTATACCGACGACTGCAACATCGGCCTGTTCCTCAAGCGTGCGATGGTGCTCGCGGCCTGGCTGGGGGGTGCGGATGCTCACCGCTTGCGTTACGGTCAATTGGCCGACCGCACGGTGGGCCGCTCTGATCAGACGGTCACTGACGAACCGCTGCGTCTTGAGGCGCGCGCCCTGCTTGCCGAGCATTTTCCGCAGGCCTGGCGCTACCCCGCGACTCGCATGAGCCTGCGCGACACCGATACTTGGCAAAAAACGCTGGCCGCCAAGGGCTGGATAGCGCCAGGCTGGCCACGCGAGCACGGTGGCATGGGGCTGTCGACCTACGAGCAAATTGTGCTTGCTGAAGAGTTTGACCGGCACGGGCTGTCGATCGTCTCGAACATGGGTGTGACCATGCTGGGTCCGCTGCTGATTCGTTACGGCACAGACGATCAGAAGCGCAAGTATTTGCCTGCCATCGTGAAGGCTGAGGTGCGCTGGTGCCAGGGTTACTCCGAACCCGGCGCCGGTTCCGATCTGGCGTCGCTGCGCACGCGCGCCGTGCTTGAGGGCGACACCTTCACGGTCAATGGCCAGAAGATCTGGACCACCTATGCGCACGAAGCCGACATGATTTTCCTGTTGGTGCGCACCGACCCGCAGGCCAAGAAGCAGGATGGCATCAGCTTCTTGCTGGTCGATATGCGCACACCGGGTATCACCGTCAAGCCGATTCGCAATCTGACCGGCGAGTCCGAATTTTGCGAGGTGTTTTTCGACGATGTGAAAGTGCCCCGCGACAATATCGTGGGCGAACTCAATCGGGGCTGGTCGATGGCCAAGTCCCTTCTGGGGTCCGAGCGCATTTCTATCGGCAGTCCGCGTCTGGCACGCTATCCCTTGCAGCTCCTGCAGGGACTGATGCAGGCGCAACGGCTCATGGAAGATCCGGTGCAGCGTGCGCGTTTCGACCGTCTGCGTCTTGAGGTGGACGATCTGTCGGCGGCGTTCATGCGCATGGCCGAGGTGCTGCGTCGTGGGGATGAACTGGGCGCGGAAGTGTCCATTCTCAAGATTTGGGTCACCGAAACCATGCAGCGTGTGACCGACATGCTGCTTGAATGTCAGGCCGAAGCCGGCACTCTGGATGAGGTGGTTCCCCTGTCGGATGGCACGTCTGTGCATGTGGCAGGTCAGTACTTTCTGTCGCGGCCAGCCACCATTTACGGCGGCTCCAACGAGATCCAGCGCAATATTCTTGCCAAGGCCATTCTGGAGCTGCCTGGCTGAACCCACATGAGTCACTGGCAGTGCG
>CANHUQ010000313.1 GCA_947463885.1 Burkholderiales bacterium | reverse complement strand
GATCTGGCCAAACCGGTCATCGCCCAAGTGCATGGGTTTTGCCTGGCCGGGGGCACCGAGCTGGCCACCGCTTGCGACCTGGTCTATGTGGCCGACGATGCTCAGATCGGCTATCCGCCGGTGCGGCTCATGAGCCCGCCCGACATGCAGTTTCATCCCTGGATGATGGGCATGCGACAGGCCATGGAATCGATGCTCACCGGCGACTCGTTGAGCGGACGTGAGGCGGCCGAGCGCGGATGGGCCAATCGGTCCTACCCGCTCGCCGAGCTTGAATCGAATGTGCTGGCCATTGCCGAGCGTGTCGCGCTGCTGCCTTCAGAACTGGCGGCGATCAACAAGCGCAGCGTGCACCGCGCCATGGAGATCATGGGCATGCGCGCCGCCATTCGCGCCGGCACCGAGATTCAGGCGCTGGCGTTTCAGACCGAGGCGAGCAAGGCCTACATGACCCGCTTTCGCCGCGATGGTGCCAGCGTGTCCAAGCTGCTGAGCGAGCGCGATGCGAACTTTGGCGATTACCGCGAACGCGACAAGGACTGAGCCGCATGCAGGGGTTGAGCTCGCGCATGCGAGCCCCCTGCCCACAGCACCCAGCGCTTAGCACTTAGCACTTAGCGCTTGGCCTCGATCTCGATCTCGACCAGGCGCGGCCCACCCGCGGCGAACGCTGCAGCCACCGCACCGGCCACCGCATCGGGGTCGCTCACCCGTACACCGGGCACGCCCATGCCGGCCGCCAGTTCCACGAAGCCCAGCCGCGGGCCGGCCAGATCCATCTGCGGATAGGGCTTCTCCGACATGGCATCGAAGCGCTGACGGTAAATATCCAGGTTGTGCTTGAGCACACGGTATTCGCGGTTCACCAGGATCGCGAAGACGATCGGCAGCCGGTGGTGCGCAGCACTCCAAAGCGCCTGAATCGAATACATGGCCGAACCGTCGCCTGAGACGCACAGCACCGGCCGATCGGGCTGGGCCACCGAAGCTCCGACGGCGCCGGCCAGCCCCTGGCCGATACCGCCGCCGCGCGCACCGAGATACTGATCGGGCTGGTCGAACGCAAAGGCCGCTGCAAAATCCACGCTCGCTGTGATCGATTCTTCGACGATCAGAGCCGAGGTCGGTGTGGCGCGGCGCAACTCGGCCATCACACGCGGCATTGATATGGGCGTGCGTGCCCAGGCTTTTTCCAGTCGCGCTGTGTAAGCCGCTGCATCACGTGCCTTGTGCGCGGCCAGCTCTGCACAACGTGCCTGGGCTGCGGCAGTCCAGGCCGCATCGGCTGCGGTGGTCAAGGCTGCCGTGAGCGCCTGCAAGGCGGAGGACATTCCGGCCACGATGCCCACGTCGGGGGCGTGATTGAAGGCGAGCGGGCGTGCGGAGGTCTCGATCTGCACCACCTTCGCACCCTGCGGGAAGGGCGAGCCTTCCGTGAACCAGACTTCTTCGAAGAACGCGCCACCCACCAGCAGCACGCAATCCGACGCACCCAGTGTCTTGCGGATGGCGGCTGCATCGAAGGGCATGCTGGTGCGCGCATGCGGATGCGCACTCGGAAACGACGCATGCCCACGAATGCCTTCGAACCACACGGCCGCCCCAAGGCGTTCAGAGAGGGTCACCAGGTCGGCCATGGCGCCGCCTCGGGCCACCTCATCGCCCACGACGATCACCGGCAACTTGGCCGCCATCAGCAGTGCGCAGGCCTCCTGGATACCGTGCGGGTCGGGCGCACCCGTGCGATGCGAGCGGCCCGGTGCGATCGCCACGTTCGCGGTGTCCTGCTCCATGACGTCGATGGGCAGCGCCACAAACACAGGGCCATAGGGCGGGTCATTGGCCACCTTGAACGCGCGGCGCATCACCTCGTCCATCTCGTGCGCATTGCGCACCTCGGTGCTCCACTTGGTCACCGGAGCGGCCATTGCGGCCAGGTCATGACTGAGGATCGGTTCGCGGCGCAGCATGCGCGAGTCCTGCTGCCCGGCTGTGACCACGAGCGGCGCATTGGCCTTCGTCGCGTTGTACATCATGCCGATGCCATTGCCCAGGCCCGGTGCCACATGCAGGCTGACCACGCCGGTGCGCCCGCTGGCGCGGGCGTAATAGCTCGCCGCGCCGACGGCCATGCCTTCGTGCAGTGCCACGATGTACTCAATCGAGGGGTAGTCCAGCAGTGCATCCAGCAACGGGCTCTCGGTGGTGCCGGGGTTGCCGAAGATGTGGCGCACACCGTGCGCCGTCAGGCTGTTCATGAACACGTCGCGGCCGCGCATGATCGTCTCCTTGTAGGGGTGCGTCTGGACTCTGAATCCAGCCGTAGATGTCACTCGGATGATGCCAGCTTCAGTGCAGGCCCACCCGACAGGTTCCGGATTCCCGAGTGCGCGAATCGCCCATGGCATGCTTCGGGTCGATCATGACGGCCGAACCCAGCGCTCAACACCCCCGATGGCCATGACTGACCGCCTCTTTGCCTTTGCTCACCAGAGCGCCGCCTCGGGCGGTTGGCCCATCGTGCGGCCCAATCAGGCAGGCCGATGAGCATGCCCTCGTCGCGCGTCACGCACGACCCGGTCGATGTGCTGATCATCGGTGCCGGGGCAGCCGGGGGAGCCATCGCATGGAGCCTGGCCGATACCCGTATGCGCATCCTGTGCCTGGAGCAGGGCGACTGGGTCAAGTCCACCGATTACCCCAGCAATGGACGCGACTGGGAAGCACGCCAGTTGGGCGAGTTCAACTTCAGCCCCAACCGGCGCGCGAGCGCCTGGGACTATCCGGTCAATGACCGAGGCTCGCCGATCAAGGTCGCCAACTTCAATGGCGTGGGCGGCGGCACCGTGCTGTATGCCGGGCACTTTCCGCGCTTTCACCCGTCGGACTTCAAGGTGCGCACACTCGATGGCGTGGCCGACGACTGGCCGATCGAGTATCAGACCCTCGAGCCCTTCTATGCACTGAACGATCGCATGATGGGCATCTCCGGATTGGCGGGCGACCCGGCCTATCCTCCAAAGACCCCCGTTATGCCCCCTGTGCCGCTGGGCAAAGCGGGGACGCGACTGGCGCAGGGCCTGAACCAGTTGGGCTGGCACTGGTGGCCGTCCGACAGCGCCGTGGCCACCCAGGACTATGAAGGTCGAGGTGCCTGCATCAACCTGGGCCACTGCATTGCAGGTTGCGCGCAGGGCGCCAAGGCCAGCACTGACATCACTTACTGGCCCGCCGCCATCCGGGCCGGTGTGCAACTGCGCACCCGATGCCGGGTGCGCGAGATCACCACTCACGCCAATGGCATGGCCAGCGGCGCGATCTACTTCGACGCTGACGGCAACGAACACTTTCAGCCCGCCGAAGTGGTGATCGTTGCCTGTAACGGTGTGGGCACGCCGCGCCTGCTGCTGCATTCGCGCTCGCCTCAGCATCCCGATGGACTGGCGAATTCGAGCGGCCTGGTCGGACGCAACCTGATGTTCCATCCCTACGCGGCATTGAACGGCTATTTCGATGACCCGCTGGATGGATACCGCGGCCCGGGCAACTGCATCTGGAGCCAGGAGTTTTACGAGACCGACCGGGACCGCGACTTCGTACGCGGCTACACCTTCGAGTTCACGCGCGGTCGCGGGCCGGTGCTCACCGCCCTGGCAGGCATGAGTGGCGGGCGCATTCCCTGGGGCGATGGTCACCATGATGCGATGCG
>CANHUQ010000312.1 GCA_947463885.1 Burkholderiales bacterium | reverse complement strand
CGGGCCCTCAAACCGCCGCACCAGCCGTCGCGCCCGCACCGACCGAATTCTCTGCCGCAGACATTGTGACCGTCACACCCGGGCCACTCGCACGCAGAGTACCGATCACCGGGACCTTGCGACCAGTCAATCAGACCATCGTCAAGGCGAAGGTCGCAGGTGAGCTGCGCGAGCTACAAGTACGCGAAGGCGACACCGTGAGGCAGGGTCAAGTGCTGGGGCGCATCGATCTCGCCGAATTCCAGGCACGGCTCGCCGAACGCCAGGCCCAGCTCGTCGCCGCCGAATCGCAAGTCAGCCAGGCCCGGCGCACGCTCGACAACACCACAGCACTGAAAGAACGCAACTTCATCTCTCAAAGCGCACTGGATGCGGCGCGCTCGGGCTGGGAGGTGTCAGTGGGCAACCGCGATGCCGCCGCGGCTCAGCTCACGCTCGCACGCAAGGCCATGGGCGACACGATGCTGGTGGCGCCCATCAGCGGTGTGGTGGCTGAACGCTTTGCGCAACCCGGTGAAAAGCTGCCCATCGACGGGCGCATCCTGTCGATCGTCGATCTGTCGCGTATGGAAATTGAAGCCCCAGTGCCAGCCGCGGAAATTGGTTCCGTGCGCATCGGCCAGTCGATCACCTTGAAGGTGGAAGGCGTGTCGCAGGCCCAGATCGGAAAGATCGTGCGCATTGCGCCAGCCACGCAGGCGGGCACCCGTTCGGTACCGGTCTATATCGCCATGGAAAACCGCGACCCCAGCGTGCGTGCAGGCTTGTTCGCTCAGGGCCGCCTCACAGTTGACCAGCGCGAAGGCGTCATCACCGTGCCCGCAGCAGCGATCCGTGATGCCGGTGCGCGCACGTTTGTGTACGCCATCGTGTCTGACAAACTCGTCGAGCGCGATGTACAGACCGGGCTACGCGACGATTCGCGCAGCGGCGGCGATCGCGTGGAGATTCTCTCCGGCGTGAGCGCAGGCGATCGGATCGTGGCCACCAACCTGGGGCGCCTGCGCGTCGACAGTCCGGTGCGCATCCTTGCCTCGCGCGCTGAGGGCAGCACCGCGCCGGCCGGCAGCCCGCCTTCAAACGCGAATCGCTGAGACCCGCCCGCCATGTGGTTCACGCGCGTCTCGATTGCCAACCCGGTTCTGGCCACCATGATGATGCTGGCCTTCGTGGTCCTGGGCCTGTTTTCCTACAACCGCCTGCCGGTGGACCAGTTCCCCGACATCAACTTTCCGGTCGTGGTGGTCTCCACCGAATATCCGGGCGCCTCGCCCGAGATCGTCGAGAGCGATGTCAGCCGCAAGATCGAAGAGCAGGTCAATACGATCAGCGGCATCAATCGGCTGTCGTCCCGTTCGTATGAAGGCGCCTCGGTCGTCATCATCGAATTCGATCTGGTCACCGATGCCGCACGCGCCGCACAGGATGTGCGTGAAAAAGTAGCGTTGGTGAAAGTCGGGTTCAAGAAGGAAGTCAAAGAACCCATCATCTCGCGTGTCAACCCGGACGAAGCGCCGGTCATCTCGCTGGCCATTCGCTCGGCCACGCGCGACGCACGCGAACTCACGACCCTGGCCGATCAGGTGGTGAAGCGGCGCATCGAAAATGCCCGCGGCGTGGGGCGTGTGAGTGTGGTGGGCGGGGTGAAGCGTGAAGTGCAGGTCGTGCTCAGGCCTGCAGAGATGGAGTCGCTCAAGGTCGGGGTCGATCAGATCTTGGCGGCGCTACGCAACGAAAATCAAGAACTGCCTGCGGGCAGTGTCATCACTCGCGACCGCGAACAGGCCGTGCAGTTGCGCGGTCGCATCGGGTCGGTAGCTGACTTCGAGCGCATTGTGGTGGCCCGTCGCGGTGGCCAGCCGGTCTATCTCTCGCAGGTGGCCACACTTATCGATGGCCAGGAAGAACGCGAGTCCATGGCACTGGTAGATGGCGAGCGCGCCATCTCGCTTGACATCGTGAAATCGCAGGGCGAGAACACCATCGCGGTCGTCGATGACGTCAAGCGCATTGTCGATGCCCTGTCCAAGCAACTGCCCGATGACGTCAAGGTCACCGTGGTGCGTGATCAATCCACCTCGATTCGCAATTCGGTGTCCGGGGTCAAGCGCAATATCGTGGAGGGTGCGCTGCTCACGGTGCTGATCGTGTTCCTCTTTCTGGCCTCGTGGCGCTCGACGGTCATCACCGGCCTGACGCTGCCCATCTCACTCATCGGCACCTTCCTGGTGATGTACGTCATGGGGTTCACCATTAATCTGGTGACCTTGCTTGCGCTGTCCATTTGCGTGGGCCTGCTGATCGACGATGCGATCGTGGTGCGCGAAAACATCGTGCGCCATCAGGCCATGGGCAAGCATCATCGGCAAGCGTCACTCGATGGCACGGCCGAAATTGGGCTGGCCGTCACGGCCACGACGCTGACCATCGTGGCGGTCTTTCTGCCCGTGGGCTTCATGGGCGGGATCATCGGGCGCTTTTTCAAGCAGTTCGGGATCACGGTGGCGTTTGCGGTGCTGCTGTCGATGTTCATCAGCTTCACACTCGACCCGATGCTGTCCTCGGTCTGGAACGATCCGGATGCGCATGGCGCACGAGGCAATGGCCCTCTTGCACGCTTTTTACGCGGCTTCGATCGGCTGATGCGTAGGCTTGAAAATGGCTACGTGGCCGTGCTGCGCTGGGGTCTGGCCAATCGCTGGAAAACACTGGGCCTGGCCCTGCTGTCGTTGGTAGCCGCCCTCGCCCTGGGCCGACAGATTGGGTCGGAGTTTGTACCGCAAGCCGACAACAACGAGCTCTTTGTGCAGTTCTACACCCCGGTGGGTTCGTCGCTCGATCTCACAGTGGAAAAGACGCGGCAGGTGGAAGCCGCGCTGCGCGCATTCCCTGAAACGGTGTTCACCTACGCCACGATCAATACCGGCACCTTGCAGGGTAAGAATTACGCCTCGGTCTTTGTGAAGCTGAAAGACCGCGCGCAACGCGAGCGCGCCGTGAAGGACCTGGTCACCCCGGTGCGTGCCCGACTGGCGGCCATCGCGGGGGTCACGCCGATCAACGTCGGCGTTCAAAGCACTTTCGGCAGCAAGCAGGTCGAGATCAGCATTCAAGGGCCGGATCAGAAGCAGCTTGAGGCGATGGCTGCGCAGGCGATGGCCCAAATGCAGAGCATTCCTGGCATTGTCGACCTCGACACCAGCTCCAAACCCGCCAAGCCCATCGTCGCCGTCACGATCGAGCGCAATCTGGCCTCCGACCTGGGGGTGGGCGTGGCGCAAGTCGGGGCCGCCTTGAGGCCGCTGCTGGCCGGTGAAGTCGCCACCACCTGGAAGGCGCCCGATGACGAGAACTACGACGTGCGCATCCGGCTGCCGCGTGAGGAACGACGCGGCATCGAGGATCTGTCCCGCCTCACGGTTGCGTCGGCGCAGACCGATGCCAACGGGGCCCCGAAGATGGTGCCGCTGCGGCAAGTGGCGCGCCTTGAAAGTACCGAGGGGCCCACGCAGATCAATCGCAAGAGCCTCACGCGCGAAGTGACCCTGTCGGCCAATGTGAGTGGCGCTGCGCCCGGCACAGTGGGTCTGGAGGTGCAACAGCGATTGCGCGCCATGAACCTGCCGCCGGGCTACGCGGTGGTCACCGGGGGCGCCACCAAAGACATGCAGGAGAGCTTCGGATTTGCCCTGCAAGCCCTGCTGCTGGCCAT
>CANHUQ010000311.1 GCA_947463885.1 Burkholderiales bacterium | reverse complement strand
GTCGTGCGGCAAGACCCCAGACCGTTTCCGGTTGTACGTGTCTGTGGTGAGATGCGGGCTCGCGCGGCTGCCATGAAACGCCGCAGGAGACTGTTCGTCATGAGCCTGCTGTTCGCAATGCGTGGCGCTCTGCCCGCATCTCCAAGGTGTTGCCTGCTTGCGGTGCTGGCAGGTCTTTTAGGTGGCTGCGCGCTGCCCGGACCTGTATCGCCGGCGGGTGAGCCGAATCGCTCTGCCGTCAGGGCGACCCCGGTGCCCGATGGCCAGGCCCTCGTACCGTTTTCTGCTGGCGTGCTCGCACCCGAGGGCGCTGCAGGCTGGGGCAAGACCGCGCTGCATCCGACTAAGCCGCCCACGGTCTATCGGATTGTCAGCGAAGGAGGCAAGCCCGTGCTCGAGGCGGTCTCCGAGGCCTCGGTGTCGGGCCTGGCCCATCCTGTGGACCTGCAGCCGGGCCCGGATACGGCCATTGAGTGGACCTGGCGGATCGACGGCACGTTGCCTGGCGCAGATGTGTCTGACCGTCATGCCGATGATTCGCCGGCGCGATTGGTCTTGGCCTTCGATGGCGATCTGTCTTCGCTGTCTCAGAAGGAACAGTTGTTCCGTGAGCGCGTGAAGCTTTTTACCGGGCAGGAGTTGCCCTATGCCACGCTGATGTACGTGTGGGACAACGCGCGCGCGGTGGGCACGGTGGCAGGGCACCCGCACTCTGAGCGCATCCGCAAGATCGTGGTGGAGTCCGGCGAGCAGGGGGTGCGCAGCTGGCGGCAGTACCGCCGCCAGATCGAGGCCGATTACCGTATGGCCTATGGCAAGGCACCCGGGCGGCTGGTGGCGGTGGGCGTCATGACCGATTCCGACAATACCCGCCAGAAGGCGCGTTGCCTGTACGGTGACATTCGGCTGATGACCGCACCGCGTTAGGGCCGGCCGCGACGCAGGGCCCACTGGCGATGGGCGCTCAGGTCCATGATCAGTTCGATGAACTCAGGTCGACCATCCGGCGAGTCGTTTGACGGCCTCTGTGACGACGATATAGCCGGCGACCACACCCAGCATCGCCCCCAGCATCGGCAGGGGCAGTGCCACCAGCCCGAAGGGCGCGCCCAATGCGGGCCACCACGGCAACAGCATGGCCAACGCCGCCACGGCCAGCGTAGTGCCTGCCAGCAGTGTCCCGGGCCGTGATCGCCAGACCGGCAGGCTCGTTCGCAGCACACCCACGACCGCCAGTTCGGTCAGTACTGATGCGATGAACCAGCTGGTCTGGAATTGCGCTGCATCGGCCGCAAAGACGCGAAACAGCAGGAAGAATGCCAGCAGATCGAAGGCAGTCGAGATCAGTCCGAAGACCAGCATGAACCGACGGATGCGCGCCTGATCCCAGCGCTGCGGGCGGGCGAGCTGTGCGTCATCGACCCGATCTGCGGCGAGCGCCATGGAGGGCAGATCGGACAGAAAGTTGTTGAGCAAAATCTGTTTGACCGCCAACGGCAGAAACGGCAACAGCGGCGTGGCGATCGCCATGCTGATCATGTTGCCGAAGTTGGCGCTGGTGGTGATCGAGATGTACTTCAGTGTGTTGGCGAAGGTGCGTCGCCCTTCCAGGATGCCTTCGTGCAGCACGCTGAGGTCGGACTGCGTGAGCACCACATCGGCTCGCTCGCGCGCGATCTGCACTGCGCCCTGAACCGAGATGCCCACGTCGGCCGCATGCAATGCAGCCACATCATTGATGCCATCTCCCATGAAGCCCACGATATGGCCCTGCGTCTGCAGTGCGGTCACGATGCGCGCTTTTTGCAATGGGTCGATCTGCGCAAACACATCGGTGCGCAGGACCCGCTGCGCGAGTGCGGCATCGTCCATCGTGGCCAGATCGGTGCCGCACAGTAGACCCTCGGGGTCAATCTCCACGCAGCGTGCCAAGTGGGCGGCCACCCAGCGGGTGTCTCCGGTGATGAGCACAACCCGCACGCCACATGCGCGCAAGGCATGCAGGGCTGCGCTGGCGTCGGCTCGGGGCGGATCGACAAACGTCACGAACCCTTCCAGGGTCAGACCGGTCTCATCGGCGGGTTGCCATGGCGTGTGCACAGCCTCATCGCGGCTTGCGACCGCCAGCACGCGGAGGCCGTCCTGGCCCTGGAGCGCGCAATCGGCTTCGATCCGTGTGCGCAGCGCGCGATCGAGCGGTACCGCTTGGCCCTGAACACGCGCATGGCTGCACACGCTCAGCACGGAGTCGACGGCCCCCTTGGTGATCAACCGGTATTGCGTGACATCGTGCACTGCAGCGCACACGATGCTCAGGCGCCGTCGCGCGAAGTCGTACGGCATCTCGGCCACTTTGGTCTGTTCGCCCGGCGTGAGACCCGCCTGCGTACCGGCCTCGAGGATGGCGGTATCCAGCGGGTTTTCGATGCCCGACTGCAGCGATGCATTGAGCCAGGCCAACTGCAACACCTGCGGGTTGGCTGCACCCGCCACATCAAGGGCGGCGTGCAGTACCACGCGCCCCTCGGTGAGGGTGCCGGTCTTGTCGGTGCACAGCACATCGATGCCGCCGAGATTTTCGATGGCCTGCAGACGCCTGACGACCGTCCCGCGTAGCGCCATGCGACGGGCGCCCTGCGCCAGGGTCACGCTCACGATGGCCGGCAACAACTCGGGTGACAAGCCCACGGCCAGTGCCACCGCAAACAACAAGGATTCGATCGCGGGTCGGCCCAGCGCATGGTTCACCGCGAGCACGAAGATCACCATGGTCACCATCACCTTGAGCAGCAGCGCGCCAAAGTCGGTCAGTCCGCGCTCAAAGGCGGTCGGCGGCACCGGTCGGCCCAGGCTGGTGGCGGTGCGTCCGAGCAGCGTCTGACGTCCGGTGGCGGTGACGCGCATCGTGGCCAGGCCGCTGCGCACCGAGGTGCCCAGAAAAAGCAAGTGCGCACGGACATCGCCGCCTGCCTGCGGCGAAGCGTTGGCCGCCTCGTTGGCTTTTTTGGCAACCGGGAACGATTCGCCCGTGAGCCGGGCTTCCTCGACCAGACAATCGAGGCTGTCGAGCACCTCGCCATCGGCCGGCACCGGGGCGCCTGCCTTGAGCATCACGATGTCGCCCGGCACGATCTGGCGCGCATCCAACGTGATGACCCGGCCGTCGCGCAGCACCTGTGCCGTGGGTGCAAGCTGCTGGCGCAGCACATCGATGACCGCCTCGGCGCGGGCCTCCTGGACAAAACCGATCAGTGCGCTTCCGGTGACGATGAACAGAATGATCCCGGCATCCACCCATTGCTGCAGCGCGAGCGACACGGCTGCCCCGACCACCAGGATCAGCACGAGCGGACTGGCGAACTGATGGCCTAGCAGGCGCAGCGGACCGCGTGCGCGGGTGGGATCGACATGATTGGGGCCGCAGCGACGCAGGCGCTGCGCGGCTTCCTGCGAGCTGAGTCCACGCCGCGCAGCTATCAGTTCTGTTCTGTTCGTTTGGACAGACGGCATGCGCCCGGTGGGGTCGCCCTGAGATGTAGGACTGTGTAGTGATCCGCGCATGTCCAACGATCACAGCGATGACCGCAGCGTGTCTTGTGCGGATACAATGGTCCGCTTAAACGCGGCAGATGTTCCCGCTACTTCGAGTCTTGCCCTTGCGCCACAACGGGCATGATCGGAGGTGGGAGGCAGAGTGGCTGCGGCCCATCCTTGCGCAGGAGCCTGC
>CANHUQ010000310.1 GCA_947463885.1 Burkholderiales bacterium | reverse complement strand
CGCGGCGGGGCTGCCGGCATTCAGGCCAATGTTGAGTCCGTCAATGGTTTGCGGCAACCCCGCGAAGGTGCTGGCCTGACCATCTGACAGGCGGGTCACGGTGTACTGGCTGCCGTCATAGGCCACCGCGTAATCACTGGCTTGCAACCGGGACGCATCAGCAAAGCTTGCGCTCAGTTGTGCGCTGCCGCTGTTGGCTGCAGCTCCCGTGACCGAAGGTGATCCCATTGCAAAAAAGGGTTGCCCGGTGGCGCCGGTGGCATCGAGCCCGCTAGCCTGCTGCGCATTGAAGCCTTGCACCACGCCCGCCACGATCTGGCCCAGGCGCATGCGCGCCGCATCGATATCGGTATCGGCAAAGCGAGCCATGCCGGCCAGGCTGCCGCCGACATCGGCCATCTCAAGCCGCGTCGACGACCCATTGGCCCGGATCAGCGACAAGTCCATGCGCGTGGCGTCAAGCGTATCGGGCATCAGCCCGAACTGTGCAGCCTGATCGCCGACCACCAGCGGCTCACCGCGCTGCGTGGAGACATTGACCGTGCCGTCTGTCGCGATGGTGGCATTGGCCCGCACAATGCGATTCAGATCGGCCAGCAACGTGTCGCGCTGATCGAAGAGGTTGTTGGGCGCAGACGCATTGCCACCGCTTTGACCTACCTGCCGGTTGAAGGCCGCCAGGGCCGCCATGATGTCATTGGCCTGGTTGACGTCACCCTGCATACGTTGCTGCGTGGCTTGACGCAAATCGAGCAGGCTGGTGTCCAAGCTGGCTGCTCGCTTTGAAAAGCCCTCGACTCGTGCCAGGACCGCTGTGCGTACCGAGGCGTCAGCCGGACGGGCGCTCAGGTCGGTAAAGGACGACACCAGTTCATCGAAGGCTGCACCCAGGCCGCTTTGCGAATCGGCAAAGAGCTGATCGAGACGCGACAGACCGCTGCTGCGTGCTGCATCTTGTGCCGACGATGCACCACTGACATTGGCCTCGCGCTGCAGAAATGCGTCGTAGACGCGACGCACGCCGACCACATCGACACCGCCTCCGCCCATGCCGCTGCGTCCTGCCGATACGGTTTCCTGTAAGGTCACTTCGCGGCGTACATAGCCTGGAGTGCCTGCATTCGCGATGTTCTGGCCTGTGGTCTGCAACTGCACGTAGGCTGCATTGAGGGCGCTGGAACCAATCCGCAGAAGGTCGCTCATGACGTGCTCCGTCTCAGGTGCTCACACGGCGCAAGGACACCGCCTGAGTAATGATGCTGGCGAGCTTCGAGCCATAGTTCGGATCGGTGGCATAGCCGGCACGCTGCATGTTGCGTGCAAAGGTGTCGATGCTGCCGCCCGAAGCCAGCACGTTCGAATAGCGCGGATTGTTGGCCATCAGTTTGGCCCAGTCGCCGAAGGCTTCCTGATAACTGCCGTAGGCACGAAAACGCTCCACGGTCTTGACCATCCGACCGTCTACATACTCGGTGGTCATGCAATCGACGGTGGCCCCTTTCCAATTGGAGCCCGCCTTGATCCCAAACAGATTGTGCGAGGTGCGGCCATCGGGGTGGCGCAACTCATGGCGACCCCAGCCAGTCTCGAGCGCTGCCTGACCCACGATGAAGCTCGCGGGCACGCCGGTGGCTTGCTCTGCGGACGCAGCAGCGCCCCACATCCGATTCACAAATGCAGCAGGCGTTCCGCCGGCACCAGCCGGCTGCGCGGCCTTGGCTTCCTGCGCCCCGAGCATCGGCATACCGCTGGCTGCCTCACGGCGCCAGGGCAGTGCACCCGCCCGGCTGCGTGCCGCGGCTGCAGCGGCCGCAGCCGCCTGCGCGCCGCTCGGAAACTCTGCGCCGGAAGCGACATCGAACCCTGATCCCTTGCGCGCATCGGCTGCAAGCAAGGCACGTGACAAGCCTTCTGTGGAAACCTGCGGGACGTGCTTGCCGCCTGATGCAGGATCGGGCGCCATGTTGCGCATCAGTTGCTTGGCGATCATGTCGCCCAAGCCGCCCGGACGCCCAGTCATGGCCTGCGAAAACTGCGTATCGAGCATGCCCTGGAACACCTCGCCGCCACCGCCGCTTTCCATCAGACCGCTTTTCGGTACGGCGTCGCGCATGCTCTTCATCACCATCTGCATGAAGAGCGCTTCGAACTGCGACGCAGCCTGGCGCACCGCACCCTTCGGATCGCGCGCAGCCCCGCTCTTGAGCGAGTCCAGCGAACGAACGTCGGACGCCAGCGAACCGGGCATGCGCGTGGTCATATGATCTCCAGTTCCGCCTTCAAGCTGCCTGCAGCCTTGAGCGCCTGCAGAATCGCAATCAGGTCCTGCGCGGTCGCGCCCAAAGCATTGAGTGCCTTGACGACGTCCGCGAGCTTGGCAGCGCCTTCGAGCATCATGAGCCCGGCCGCGTCCTGCTTGATCTGGATATCGGCCTTCTCGGTCACAACTGTAGAGCCCTGCGAAAAACTATTGGGCTGGCTCACCATTGGGGTCGTGGAGACCGACACCGACAGATTGCCGTGGGCCACCGCACTGGCCGCCAGCGTCACGGTCTGATTCATCACCACCGAACCGGTACGCGCATTGACGATCACCTTGGCGGGCGGCGCCACCGTGGTCACGTCGATGTTCTCGATCTCTGCCAAAAAGGCGACCCGGTTGTCGGACGCAGGCAGACGAACGCGAATCACCCGGCCATCCACCGCCTGAGCCACCCCGGCGCCATCGGCACCAGCGCGCCTGCGGTTGATCGCATCGGCCACCTGGGTCGCGACCGAGAAGTCCGTGGTTTTGAGTTCGAGTTGCAGCGTGTCGCCCGCCAGCACGGCATTGGGCACGGTGCGCTCGACCGAAGCACCCGAAGGCACGCGGCCGGCTGCGAGGTGATTGATCTGAACCTTGCTGCCGGCGGCCGATGCGCCCGCACCGCCCACCACCACATTGCCCTGTGCCATGGCGTAGATCTGACCATCGGCACCACGCAGGGGCGTGAGCACGAGCGTGCCACCACGCAGACTCTTGGCATTGCCGATCGACGATACGGTCACATCGATAGACTGACCGGGCTGCGCGAAGGCGGGCAGTTGTGCGGTCAGCATGACGGCCGCAGTATTTTTGAGCTGTGGGTTGACTCCAGGCGGCAGGGTCACGCCCAACTGCTGCAGCATGGTGCCCACGCTTTGCGAGGTAAACGGTGCCTGAGTGGTCTGATCGCCCGAGCCATCCAGGCCCACGATCAGTCCGTAGCCCACCAGCTGGTTGGTCCGCACACCCTGGACCGTGGCCAGGTCCTTGATGCGCTCGGCCTGGGCCGGTTGTATCGCCAGGCCAAGCATCGCAGCCATCAGCATGATTGCGCCGACGGCGCGCTGTGCAAGCTGTGTCGAGCTGAACTTCAGAGCATGCGCAATCAGGTTCATGAGCAGCATTCTCACAGGGGTGCGTAGCTGAAGAAAAACTTCTGCAGCCAGCCGGTGGTCATGGCGCGATCAATGTCACCCCGTCCGCGGAATTGCAGGCGTACGTCGGCAATTTGGGTGGATGCGATCGTGTTGCCCGGGCGGATCGTGCGCGGATCCACCACGCCCGAAAAGCGCAGCGAATCGACGGTCTGATTCACACCCACCTGCTTTTCACCAACGATCACGAAGTTGCCGTTGGGCAGCACCTCGACAACCGTCGCGGTAATCACACCGCTGAAGACGTTGTCGCTGCCGCTTTCGCCCTTGGCACTCGAGTCGTTGTTCAGGCCACCACCCACTTTGGCGCGCGAGAGCCACGACGGT
>CANHUQ010000309.1 GCA_947463885.1 Burkholderiales bacterium | reverse complement strand
TCGCCACCCACAGGATCGCTATCGATGGACAACACGTCATTGCTCAGTCGCACCGGTGCCACGGCCAAGGCCGATGGCGTCGTCGCTGACTGACCCGCCGTCACGGGAGGCACACTTGAAGGACCCGCTGCAGGAATGCTCTTGTCTACTGCAGGCTCAGATGGTCCTCCTGATGGCACAGTCGCACCACCTGAAGCGGGGCCCGCTGGGGCCGACTTAGGCGCTGATGCCGTGGGCCCGCCAAATAAAGATGGCTGGCCTTGATGGCGTTGCCAGGCATCCCAGAGGAAGAGCAGCGACATCGAGAAAATGACCCAGAGGATCGTGCGTTGCGTGGGCATGGAAGTAGACGCTCTGTTTCAGGGGATCAATGACGGGAAGTCGGGCTCGCCGCATGCATCTGGGCATCGGCTGAGGGAATACTTGAAGGCATGGCTGCATGCGCGCCACACGATGGATCATCACAACGGCCTAGCCGACGCCACCTTAGAACGGGCGATTCAGGGACAGGATCAAGACCCCCGGCATTCCAGGGATGACACCGGGCGAGTCGCATCAACGTGAGCAACCCTCCGGTCATCCAACCATGCCGCTTAAGGGCTTCCTGGCCGTACTCGGAGCAACTCGGAAAATATCGGCAGCGTGGGCCGATGATGGGCCGAATGCCATAGCGATACACGGCAATTCCCGCGAGGGCGATCGCCGTCAGGGTCCGATGGATCATGTGCCTTCTCCAACAGGAGCAGGGGCAGGGGCAGGGGCAAGGGTTGCGTTGGCCGATGGAGTCCGCGATACCAGCCGAGTGAACAGGCTATCGATTTCAGCACGCACCCTGAGCTTGAGCCGACGATCCGTCGGACGCCGTTCAAATGGCCGTGTTGCCTTTCGCACTGAACGGCCTGAAGCTGCGCGCACGGGCGCATCAGGATCCTGCGGCACTTTGACCAGCTGAAACCTCACAGCCCAGCCACCGGACGGACCAAACCATGCTGCGTGTGTTCGCGCAACATGGAGGTGCGATTCGCGGATCACCCTGCGCATGAGATTACGTACCGGCGAGGATGGGACCAGCTTACGAGGTATGGCCATCGTGAGTCGGGGACTGCCGGACTCGACGGCTGCCCGGGCGACAACGACAAAATGATCGCCCGAGAATCGGTACGACCGGCCCGCACGGCCCGCATTGGGGCGGGGCACGGGTAATGCCGACGCCCGAGTCAGACGCCCAGGCGTTTACGACCCTTGGCGCGACGCGCACGGATGACTGCCTGGCCGCCGCGGGTCTTCATGCGTACAAGGAAGCCGTGGGTGCGCTTACGGCGAACCACCGAAGGTTGATACGTGCGTTTCATGGCTGGACTCTCGAGAAAAGCCCGCCATTACATCAAGCCAGAGCCGGACTGTCAATTTTTGATCAGCGGAGCAGCCTGCCCCAGGGCTGTGGATAAGGTAAAATTCACGGCTCTGTCAGCCGGTTTCCGGTCTGAGTTCCGACCTGTCCCAGCCGTCCACAGCACCGAGACCCCGAGCCCCCTTTCGATGAACGACCTTTGGCAAGCCTGTGCGTCGCATCTCGAAAGCGAGTTGCCCGATCAGCTCTACCGCACCTGGATCAAGCCACTGGTCTTTCTGGGCTTCGATGACGCTGAGCGCGTCTTGAAACTCGGTGCGCCAAACCGAGTCAAGTTGGATTGGGTGCGGGGCCAATATGGCGATCGCATCACGCAACTCGCTGGAGATCTGATCGGATCTGACACCCGAGTGAGTTTCGAGATCTGCGGTGGGACCGACGAAGCCAGCGGCGCGTCTGGCGCATTGACGAATCCCGAGATTCAGTCAGCCATGACATCGCCTGCCCGCTCCATCGAGCCATCTCCCCAAACTCCGGCGGCCACCAGCACACTTCACGCAGGTGCAGTGCCCTTCGGTTTGAGCCCCAGCCTCACGCACGATCGATCACGACTGAATCCCGAATTAACGTTTTCAAGTTTCGTGACCGGCAAGGCCAACGATCTTGCGCGTGCTGCCGCATTACAAGTTGCCGACCACCCGGGAGGTGCCTACAACCCGTTGTTTCTATATGGCGGCGTGGGCTTAGGCAAAACCCATCTGATTCACGCTGTTGGCAACGCGATCATGGCTCGTGCGTCGAACATGAACGTACGTTACATCACAGCCAATCAATTCTTTCAGGACATGGTGGCCGCAATTCGGCGCCAGTCGGTGGACGAGTTCAAACGCTATTACCACTCACTTGATCTGCTCCTGATCGACGACATCCAGTTCTTTTCGGGCAAAGAACGCTCACAGGAAGAGTTCTTCTATGCCTTCGAAAATCTGATTGCAGAACGCAAACAGATCATCATTTCCTCGGATACCTATCCCAAGGAAATGTCGGGCATCGATGACCGACTCATTTCGCGCTTCAATTCAGGTTTGATCGTGGCAATCGAGCCGCCCGAGCTCGAAATGCGGGTCGCCATCCTGATGCGCAAAGCAGAGTCAGCAGGCCATCGGCTGGATGATGACGTAGCGTTCTTCGTGGCGAAGCACATCCGCCAGAACGTACGCGAACTGGAAGGCGCTCTGCGACGCATTCTGGCCTATGCGCAGTTTCGCAACCAACCCATCTCGCTGGAACTGGTTAAAGAGGCACTCAAAGACCTCCTGTCTTTCAACCGAGGTCAAATCTCGGTCGAGTTCATCCAGAAGACGGTCGCCGATTTCTACAAGATGAAAGTGGCCGATATGTACAGCAAGCGCAGGCCGGCGAATATTGCGTTACCACGCCAGATCGCGATGTATCTGGCTAAAGACTTGACGCAAAAAAGCCTGCCTGAAATCGGGGAGCTCTTTGGCGGGCGGGACCACACAACGGTATTGCACGCTGTCAGAAAGATCACTGAGTTGCGCCAGCATCGCCAGGAATTGAATCACCAGATCCACGTACTGGAACAAACCCTGCGGGAGTACCTGTGAGTAACCCTGTGCGCAACGCTAGGCATAAACAGTGGATGAACAGCAGGACAAGCTGTGATGAAGCTGTGCGTGAGCTTGAACAAGTCGACCCTGTCACAGTCTGGACCCAAACTGTGCACGGCTGTGCAGGGCGATCAGATCGCTGGTCAACAGGGTTGACTGGTCGCGAGATCGGCAGAAACACAGGCCAGATCGGGCTTGTCCACATCTTCACCGACCACAACAAATCAACAACAACATTGATTCAAAGGTAAAGACGATGTTGATGATCAAGGCAAACCGAGACGCCATCCTTCGGCCCTTGCAGATGGTGGCCGGCATTGTTGAGCGCCGTCACACCCTGCCGATTCTTGCCAATGTCCTGATTCGCAAACAGGGCGATCAGATATCGTTTCTGGCTACAGATATCGAGATTCAGATCCAGACATCAGCGGCCATCGCAGCAGGTCCGGAAGATGTGGCCATCACGGTCAATACCCGCAAGCTGATCGACATCCTGCGCTCACTGCCCGAAAGCGAAGTGAGCATCAGCCTCAGTGCACGCAAACTCACGATTGCATCAGGCAAAAGTCGCTTCTCATTACAAACTTTAGGCCCTGAAGAATTTCCAACGGTTGCTGCCAATGATCACCCCGGGGTGAGTTTTACCCTGCCGCAAAAGCAGTTGCGCCATCTGTTTGCGATGGTGCATTTCGCCATGGCACAACAAGATATTCGTTACTACCTGAACGGTTTGTTGTTCGTGGTGGATGGCGCACAGATTCGAGTCGTTGCCACAGATGGCCACCGGCTAGCCTATTGCGCAGCCGACATTGGCCAAC
>CANHUQ010000308.1 GCA_947463885.1 Burkholderiales bacterium | reverse complement strand
TGCGCAAGCCAACGAAACCCAGCGTGCCGCTGCGACCGGTTTTGATCGTGACCGACTCGATCGTGGAGCGCACTTCCAGGGTGGCATCAAGCGGCAGCGGCGCCAGCCATTCGATGGTACTGCCTGCCCACATGCGCCGCGGTAGCGGCCAGGTAGGCACCAGCGGGCCGCGCGGGCCATGGCCGTCGCCGCTGAGGCTGGCGGTGGGCCAGGCTGGCGTTGCGAAGATCCACAGCCAGTGGCGCAGCGGCTCGACCAGGCCGCCTTCCTTCGGCGCGGCGCGATCGAGGCTGGCCTCCAGCAGAGCCGCCCAGTCGCGGCTGGCACGCAGCACGCGACGGTCGGTACGACCGACCCAGGCGGTCCAGTCGGTGGCAGCCAGTTGCGCTTGCAGATCGGCGGAGGCGTTCATCGGTCAGTCCAGTTTGAGTTTCTGTTCGGCCACGACTTTCTTGTAGACCTCGAATTCGGCGGCGATCTGCTGCGCGAACTGTTGCGGCGTGTTGCCGATGATCACTGACCCAGTATCGGCGATACGCTTGGCCACGCCCGGGTCTTCGAGCGACTTGCGGGCCGCTGTACTCACGCGCTCCACGACCGCAGCCGGCATGCCCTTTGGCCCATACAGACCGTAATAGGCCATCCGATTGACCGGCTCCAGACCAACCTCCTTGAAGGTGGGCACATTGGGCAGCACGGGCAAACGTGAGGGGGCTGCCACCACGATCGGAATCAACCGTCCTTCCCTGATGAAGGGCAGGGCCGAGGGCATGTTGTCGAAAATGATCGGGACCTGACCTGCGACCACATCGGCCAGCGCCGGTCCGGCGCCGCGGTAGGGAATGTGTGTCATGAAGATCCGGGTGAGCGACTTGAACAACTCGGTCTGCAGATGGCCAATGCCGCCCGTGCCGGAGCTGCCATACGAGTATTTGCCCGGGTTGCGGCGAATTTCTTCCACAAAGCTCTTGAAGTCCCGTGCGGGGAAGGACGGATGCACCGCGATCACGTTGGGCGTGGCGGCCAGGTTCGTGATGGGCGTGAAATCAGTGATGGGGTCGTAGCCGATCTTGGGATTGATCGCCGGGTTGGCGGCCGTGGTCGAGACCGTGGCCATGCCGATCACGTAGCCGTCGGCGGGGGCGCGCATCACTTCCAGCGCGCCGATGGCGCCGCCTGCGCCTGCCTTGTTCTCGACCACGACGCTTTGGCCCAGGTTGTCGCGCAGTTTGTCGGACACGACGCGGGCCACGATATCGGTGGTGCCACCTGGTGCAACGGGCACGATCAGCCGCACGGGCTTGGTTGGGAAGGTTTGGGCAACGGCCAGGTGCGGGGCCAGAGCCGACAAGGCCGCGCCCGACAACAGGCGGCGACGAAACAGGAAACGCTCGGACATGAGGGGAGACTCCGTTCGTTGACGATACAATTGAGGGCTCTTCCGCCCGCCCCGCAAGCATAGCGCGATGTCTGGAAATACCTTCGGGCACCTCTTTACCGTCACGACCTTTGGCGAATCGCACGGCCCGGCGATCGGTTGCGTGATCGATGGCTGCCCGCCCGGGCTCGAACTGGATATCGCTGATATTCAGCCCGATCTGGACCGCAGGCGCCCCGGCACGTCGCGCCATGTCACGCAGCGCCAGGAAGCCGATCAGGTGGAGATCCTCTCCGGGGTCTATCAGGGGCGCACGACCGGCACCCCGATCGGACTGCTGATCCGCAACGAAGACGCCCGCAGCAAAGACTATTCGGCCATCGAGCGTACCTTCCGCCCGGGCCACGCTGATTACACCTACTGGCACAAATACGGCGTGCGCGACCCGCGTGGTGGCGGGCGTTCGTCGGCTCGCCTCACAGCGCCCACGGTGGCTGCAGCGGCGGTTGCGCGCAAATGGCTCAAGCAGGCTTACGGTGTGCAGGTGCGCGGGCGCATGAGCCAACTCGGGTCCCTGGCCGTGCCGCTTACCGACTGGTCTCAGGTGCCGCTCAATGCCTTTTTTGCTGCCGACGCATCGGTCGTGCCGCAACTGGAGGCCCATATGGATGCGCTGCGACGCGAGGGCGATTCCTGCGGGGCGCGCATCGAAGTGGTGGCCGATCATGTGCCAGCGGGTTGGGGCGAGCCGCTCTTTGATCGACTGGATGCCGACATTGCCCACGCGATGATGGGCATCAATGCCGTCAAGGGTGTGGAGATTGGCGCCGGGTTTGCTTCGGTGGCCCAGCGCGGCAGCGAACACGGCGATGAGCTCACGCCGGGCGGGTTTGCCAGCAACCATGCAGGCGGCGTCCTGGGAGGTATCTCCACGGGGCAGCCTCTGGTGGTTTCCATCGCGATCAAGCCGACCTCCAGCATCCGGCTCATGCGCCGTTCGGTCGACATCGATGGCGCCGCCACCGACGTGCAGACGCTGGGGCGTCACGATCCCTGCGTGGGCATCCGCGCCACGCCGGTGGCTGAGGCCATGCTGTTGCTTGTCCTGATGGACCATGCCTTGCGCCATCGTGCCCAGTGCGGCGATGTGCGCGTGACGGCGCCTCCCATTCCGGGGTCGCTCGCCTGAGCACCTGGACGGCAAGCGCCGCGGGGCGCCCGATGGCGGGCGCACGGGCAATGTTCTTTACGTACTTCGCCTATGTGGGCCTCATGGGGCCGTATTTTGGCTTGTGGCTCGAGTCGGCTGGCTTGTCGATCGTGCAGATCGGCCTGCTGCTGTCGGTGCCGCCGTGGCTGCGCATCGTGGCGCCACCGTGCTGGGGATGGCTTGCCGATCGCACGGGGCGCCAGGTTGGGCTGTTGCGTATCAGTGCGGTCAGTTCGCTCGCCCTTGTGCTGATGCTGCCGTGGGTCCGCGAGATGCCCGCTCTGGTCGCCTGGTTGCTGTGTCTGGGCTTCATGAGCGCGGCGCAAGGGCCGATTGGTGAGGCACTCGCACTGAAGCAGTCCAGCGGAGAACCGGGCCGATACGGGCGTATCCGCCTCTGGGGCTCGGTGGGTTACATCGTGACGGTCACGTTGGGGGGCTGGGTTCTGGACCGGGCCGGGGTGCATACCTTGCCCTGGATGATGGCCTGCGGATTGGCTGGCTTTCTGCTGGTGACCCTGCTGATGCGCGACCCGCCCGCAGCCGCACGGATGGATGCCGTGCGTGCGTCGCTTGGGCGCCGGCTGCGCGAGCCCGCGGTGCTGGCGTTTCTGGCGTCTGCTTTTCTCATGGTGTTTGCACATGGCGCGCTCTATGCGTTCTGGTCGATTTATCTGGAGCGCCAGGGGTACAGCCGCACCGCCATCGGCTTGATCTGGGCACTGGGCGTGCTGGCCGAGATTGCGCTGTTTGCCTGGCAGCGGGCGCTGTTTGAGCGCTTCGATGCCATGCGCGTGCTGCAGCTGAGTTTCGTGGTGTGTGCGCTGCGTTTTGCGCTGATCGGATGGTCAGACAGTGCGCCGTGGGGGCTCGTGCTGGGCACGCAGTTATTGCATGCGATCACGTTCGGCGCGCATCACAGCGCGTCCATGGCAGTGATGCACCGCTGGTTCGACGCCAGTCAGCAGGCGCGTGCGCAAGCTGCTTTCATTGTGGTGGCCTATGGATTGGGGGGCGGATTGGGGGCGGCCGTCGCCGGGTGGCTGTGGACCCACGTATCGCCCGGTGGTGCGTTTCTGGGCTCGGCCGTGGCAGCCATGCTGGGGTTGGCTGCGATCTCGCTGGCTACGCGCATGCCATGGGGGTCCAGGCCGCAGCCGCTTTAGCCTTGAAAGGCGCCGGTGCGCTACGCTTTGCAGGGCCGTCGCAACGGGGCC
>CANHUQ010000307.1 GCA_947463885.1 Burkholderiales bacterium | reverse complement strand
CGAAGCCATGGCCGGGGTGGCGCCTGCGCATGCCGGCGTTGCCGAAGTGGTCGAGCCCGCCAATTTCAATGCGCCGGCGCAAGTGGTGATTGCCGGCAGTAAAGCCGCCGTGGAGCGCGCCTGTGAGGCCGCTAAGGCGCTCGGCGCCAAGCGGGCCTTGCCGTTGCCGGTATCGGCCCCCTTCCATTCCTCGCTCTTGCGACCCGCTGGCGAACGGTTGGCTGCAGCGCTTCATGCGCGCCCGCCGCGCAGCCCGAGGGTCCCGATCGTGAACAACGTTGATGTCGCACACCCTGCCGATCCGTCGGCCATCGTCGATGCGCTGGTGCGCCAGTCATTCGGTCCGGTGCGCTGGGTCGAAGTCGTGCAGGCACTGCAAGCCATGGGCGTGACCCACGTGATCGAATTCGGGCCCGGCAAGGTGCTGGGCGGACTGGTCAAGCGCATTGCCCCGGCTCTGGGCGTCTCCACGGTGTTCGATGCTGTGAGCCTGGACGCTGTTCTGAAGGAACTCGCATGACTGCCGCTGTCGCTGCACTGGAAGGGCGTGTCGCACTGGTGACCGGTGCCTCGCGTGGAATTGGGCGGGCCATTGCGCTTGAGCTTGCGCGCCTGGGCGCCACGGTGATCGGCACGGCCACGACCGAAGACGGTGCCCGTGGCATCGATGCCGAGCTGGCCGCAGCCGGTGGCCGTGGTCGCGGCGCAGTGCTCAACGTGTCGGATGTGGCCGGCACCGAGGCGCTGATCGATGCGCTGGCCAAGGCCGAAGGCGCTCCGCTGATCCTCGTGAACAACGCCGGCATCACGCGTGACAATCTGGCGTTGCGCATGAAGCCCGATGAATGGTCTTCGGTCATCGACACGAATCTTTCGGCAGTGTTTCGCTTGTCACAGGGGGTCCTGCGTGGCATGACCAAGGCGCGCTGGGGGCGGATCGTCAACGTCACCTCGGTGGTGGGCGCCTCGGGCAATCCCGGTCAGGCCAACTACGCTGCAGCCAAGGCCGGTGTGGCCGGCATGACTCGCGCGCTCGCGCAGGAAATCGGCAGCCGCGGCATCACGGTGAACTGCGTGGCGCCGGGCTTCATCGACACCGACATGACCCGTGCGCTGACCCAGGCGCAGTCTGAAGCCATGCTGCAACGCATTCCGCTGGGGCGTTTCGGTGACGTGGCCGACATTGCCGCGGCGGTCGGCTTTTTGTGTTCGCCTCAGGCGGGCTACATCACGGGCAGCACCTTGCATGTGAATGGCGGGCTGTACATGTCTTGAGGGCCTGCTGCGGACTCACCATCAGGCCTAATCCCCGGGGCTGATCTGAATACCGGAGAGCGCGGCGCGGGGTGCTAGAATCGCGCGCCGGATTTAAGACCGAGGCACTTCAAAGCCTCGTCTCGTTCAAACTGAAAAGGACTGGAAATGAGCGATTTCGAACAACGCGTCAGAAAGATCGTCGCCGAGCAACTGGGTGTCAACGAGGCCGAGATCAAGAACGAGTCCTCGTTCGTCGATGATCTGGGCGCCGATTCGCTCGACACCGTCGAGTTGGTCATGGCTCTGGAAGACGAATTCGAGACCGAAATTCCCGACGAAGAGGCCGAGAAGATCACCACGGTTCAGCAGGCCATCGACTACGTCAAGTCGCACCCGAAGGCCTGAGCGGCCTGCGGGTTCATGTCACCGGCTGAACGCCGGGCCCGATCGAAGCAGTCGATGTCAGTGCCGGGCAGTGGTCGGGACGTCGCGGCGTTTCTGTCGGTTACAGGCTTCACAAGGGTTGCTCAGCAACGGTTGAGCAACAAGGGTTGAGCAAGGAGCAGCACAAGGATGAGCCGTCGCAGAGTGGTCGTCACCGGACTGGGCCTGATCAGTCCGGTGGGCAACGATGTCGCAACAGGTTGGGGCAATCTGGTGGCCGGTCGCAGCGGCATCGGGCGCATCACCCGTTTTGACGCCGGTGCATTCACGTCGCAAATCGCCGGCGAAGTGAAGGACTTCAAGGTCGAAGACTGGATGCCGGCCAAAGAGGCGCGCCACTTCGATACCTTCATTCACTACGGTATTGCTGCCTCATCTCAGGCTGTTCGCGATGCAGGCATCACAGCCGACAACACCAATCCGGAGCGGGTCGGCGTGATCGTGGGCTCAGGTATTGGTGGCCTGCCCATGATCGAGGACAACCACACTGAACTGGTCAACCGCGGCCCGCGTCGCGTGTCGCCCTTTTTTGTGCCGGGCTCTATCGTCAACATGGTGTCGGGTCAGGTCTCGATCATGCACGGCTTTCAGGGCCCCAACTACGCGGTGGTCTCGGCTTGCACCACCGGGCTGCATTCCATTGGCGATGCAGGCCGCCTGATCGAATACGGCGATGCAGATGTCATGGTGGCAGGCGGCGCGGAAGCCACCGTGTCGCCGCTCGGTATCGGTGGGTTCTGCGCGGCGCGGGCCATGTCCACGCGCAACGACGATCCCACCACCGCCAGCCGCCCCTGGGACAAGGACCGCGACGGCTTTGTACTGGGTGAAGGCGCCGGGGTGCTGGTCCTGGAAGAGCTTGAACATGCCCGCAAGCGCGGCGCTCGTATCTACGGCGAACTGGTCGGGTTCGGCATGAGCGCCGATGCGCACCACATCACGGCCCCTGATCGCGATGGCCCGAAGCGCGGCATGCTGGCGGCGCTGCGCAACGCCGGCCTCAACCCCGACCAGATTCAATACGTGAATGCGCATGGCACGTCCACGCCGCTGGGCGACAAGAACGAAACCGAGGCGATCAAGCTCGCTTTCGGCGACCATGCCCACAAGCTGGTGATCAACTCAACCAAGTCCATGACCGGACATTTGTTGGGTGCGGCCGGTGGTGTCGAGTCGGTCTTTACCGTACTGGCAGTCCACCATCAGGTCTCGCCGCCGACGATCAACATTTTCAACCAGGATCCCGAATGTGACCTGGACTACTGCGCCAATACCGCCCGCCCCATGCGGATCGACGCAGCGGTGTCTAATTCCTTCGGCTTCGGCGGCACCAACGGCACTCTGGTCGTCAAGCGATTCGACTGATCGCTCTCACCATCCCGCTCACCATCCGGTCGCACGGCCATGCATGTCGGCTTTCACCTGCCGGTGGTCGATAGCCCGGAGGCGCGCCGGCTGCACGCGCTGAGTCACGCTGTGCCTGCGGTCGGACTATTGCTCGCAGCCTGGCAATGTGCCACGGGCCCGGTGTGGTTGATCCCACAACAGGGGCCCTGGTCATGGGCCTTGGCCGTCGTGTGTTTCCTATCGGCCATCGTATTGGGGGGGCTGGCCTACCGCTCGCCTCGAATGTCTCTCAGGGCGGGTCCGATCAAGGTCTGCAGCCTGCGGGCGGATGCCCAGGGCCTGACTGTCGGTACGTTGGATCACAGCGCCGATTACAACGCTGAGATTGACCAACCAGCCAGGATTTCGCGGGTCTTGCGATTGCCGGGGTTGATCGTGATGGAATTGACCCCAAGTCTTCAAACCGGCCGTAGGATGCAGCGGCTAAGCGTTGTCCTCGGTCGCAGCAGCGTGTCGGCTGACTCATGGCGCCGGCTTAATGCCTGGCTGGTCTGGGCCGAGCGTGGCGCGGTCGCAGTGCAACCGGCCGCACCCGAAGTCGCATCGGCACTGTGACGGGCCTGTAGTCCTTTTGCCGTCGTTCAGTCGCAATGCATGTTCTGTCAGCTCTAGCTCTGTTTCCTTCACCTTCTCCGTCGAGCATTAAGACCAATACGATGAAGCGCGTTCTGTCTGCCTGGTGTCTGGGTCTGTCATTGGTCATATCCGCAGCGAGCATGCCTGT
>CANHUQ010000306.1 GCA_947463885.1 Burkholderiales bacterium | reverse complement strand
TTGAGCAAATTGGAAGCATCCAACGTGCCGCCCGAGGCCGAGCCTGCCCCGATCAGCGTGTGAATCTCGTCGATGAACAGCACCGCGTTCGGGTTGGCCTTGAGCTGCTTGAGCACCGCCTTGAGTCGCTGCTCGAAGTCGCCGCGGTATTTGGTACCCGCCAGCAGAGCACCCATGTCGAGCGAAAACACGGTCGCCTCGGACAGCACTTCAGGCACATCGCCCTGGGTGACACGCCAAGCGAGGCCTTCGGCAATCGCGGTCTTGCCTACCCCAGCTTCGCCGACGAGCAGCGGATTGTTCTTGCGCCGGCGGCACAACACCTGAATGACGCGCTCGACTTCGGCCTCGCGACCAATCAGTGGGTCGATGCGCCCTTCACGGGCAGAGGCATTGAGGTTGGTCGTGAACTGCTCGAGCGCACCCTGCTGAGCGGCCGTCTGATCCTCGGCCTGCTCAGGCGACTCTTCCTTGGCCGGCTCTTTAGGCTGCGGCGCCTTGGTGATGCCATGTGAAATGAAATTCACCACATCCAGGCGCGTGATGCCCTGTTGATGCAGGTAGTAGACCGCGTGCGAGTCCTTCTCTCCGAAGATCGCGACCAGCACATTGGCGCCGGTGACCTCCTTCTTGCCGTTCGAGGTGGACTGCACGTGCATGATCGCCCGCTGGATCACGCGCTGAAAGCCCAGTGTGGGCTGCGTGTCGATTTCCTCGGTACCAGGCACGACCGGGGTATTTTCGCGAATGAAATTACCCAGGTTCTTACGCAGATCGTCGATGTTGGCCGCACAGGCGCGAAGCACCTCCGCCGCCGACGGGTTGTCCAGCAGGGCCAGCAGCAGGTGCTCGACCGTAATGAACTCGTGGCGCTGCTGACGCGCCTCGACGAAGGCCATGTGAAGGCTGACTTCCAACTCTTGCGCGATCATGCTTCCTCCATCACGCACTGCAACGGGTGTTGGTGCTCGCGTGAATATCCACTGACTTGCTCAACCTTGCTCGCAGCGACATCGCGCGGGTAAATCCCGCACACGCCACGACCCTCGCGATGAACCTTCAGCATCACCTGGGTCGCTTTTTCGCGCCCCATCCCAAAAAACTTTTCAAGCACACTCACCACGAACTCCATGGGAGTGTAGTCGTCATTGAGCAGTGCCACCTCGAACATGGGAGGCGGCTTGAGTTTTTCCTCCTGCTTCTCGAGGATGATGGTCGGGTCGTTCTGAGTAGCCATGGCAGGGTCATTCTAGCGACTGATTAACCCTTCGCAAGGCAAGTCCTGATTCTTTTGTTGGGGTGATGTGACTGATTCACAAGCACTGACCTCGGCAAACGGTCGCAACCGAGGCGCCTTACACGTTCTGGGCGGGTTTGAAACGCCAAACTGGATCACAGCTTGACGAGGCCAGCCGATTTGTCAAAGAATCCATGATGCTGCCCGTTGGAGGATCGGCCGGGGGCGCAGGCTTGCAACATTAATACCGACACACAGGGATGGAAGGGTCATGGCAACGGGTACGGTCAAGTGGTTCAACGATGCAAAAGGCTTTGGGTTCATCACACCGGACGACGGAGGTGAAGATCTGTTTGCGCACTTCAGCTCCATCCAGATGAACGGCTTCAAGTCGCTCAAGGAAGGCCAGAAAGTGCAGTTCGACGTCGTTCAGGGTCCCAAGGGCAAGCAGGCTTCCAACATCACCGGACAACAGTAAACGGTATCCGCTTGGCGGGCTCAAAAGAAAAACGCCGGACTCTCCGGCGTTTTTCTTTGGTGGGGCGGCTTGATCAGAATCGGTAGCCGATGCCGAAGGTATAGGTCCAGGGATCCAGCTTGGTGTCCATTGTCTGGCCAGTGGAAAGTGTCGTGGTGGTCTTGAGCCAGGTTTTCAAAATAGCCGCCTCCAGCGACCATTTCGGTGAGAACTGCCAAACCACCCCTACCTGAGCGGTGAACCCCCAGCGCGAGTCGATCGACAGCGTCGTGGGGTTGGCGGCATTGCCGCCGGTCAACCCCGACAGCGCTGGTGTGCTGGTCTCATCGTAGAACTTCGCATACGTCGGGCCAGCGCCCACGTAGGGCCGCAGCGTGGCCTGGGGTTCAAAAAAACGATATTGCGCCAACAGGGTGATCGGAAGGGCTTTGACATCGCCAATCTTGCCCACGCCCGCTATCGCACCATCGCCCACCAACTCATGCTTGAAACCGGGGGCGAGCGGCAGATCCAGGGCGATATGGTCGGTCCACATCCAGGTCACGCCGCCCGAGATCTGGTTGGCCGATTTGACGTCGGCCGTGGTGCCCGCGAAAGCGGGTGGGGACAGATTGCCGCTGGTCACATCCGGGGAGATGCGGGTCCCGCCACCGCGCACGATCACTGAACCCGCCGGCTGGGCTTGGACGCTGGCGACTGCGAAGAGCGTGGCACACAGTGCTGCGCTGAAAAGAATGGGCTTTGCCATGATGAAGGGTCTCCTGCCTCGTGGGATCAGAGCCAGCCTGCGACGGCGAGCGAACGTGAGATCAGCTGACTGAGCAGCTGGTGGCCATAGGCCGAGGGGTGGAACCCATCCGCAAACGCCCAGGTTTTGTACCAGTTGGCTCCGCCGGTGGCGCCAGCCGGGGGGTTGGCGGCCAGGAACGCATCGGTGCAGGTGCCCCAGGTAGCGGCTACGGACCCTTTGTCTGCACACGCTGGTGTGGTGACGTTGGTCAGTGCGAATTGCGCAGGCGAGGCGATCTGATTGTTGAATTCGGTATAGAAGTCAACGAGGGCGACCTTGGCGTTGCCTGCTGCGCGTGCGGCCAATTGCGTGTTGAAGGCCACGACCCAACTCTTGAAGAGTGCCTCGGACTGGGCGCGCGCCGCCGCACCAGCCTGGCTCTCGATCTGCTTCAACACACCCTGAAACAAGGGCGTATTGGTGATCCCCGGCATGTTGAGCAGCGCAACCTGTTGGGCCCCCTTGTCAAGCGCCTTGGTCTGAACGGTGTCGTAGAAGTTGTTGGCGAGACTGGTCATGTACGTGCCGCCGGCGCCCGCCAGCGCCGCCTGGCAGCCTGCCGTAGGGCCACCCGCACACGCTGTGCCGAGAGCCCCCATTTGAGCCGGCGTGAGGACCGTCGCCAGCAGCGCCTGGTAGGACGCGCCGGCGTCGGTGGGCTGTGTCAGATAGGCCGTGACCAGCGCCGCGGCATCGTTGCCGCCGCCGTCGATGATCAGCAGATCTTTGGCTGCGAAATTGCCGCCAAGGTTAGCGGTAGAGAACTGGTTGCCGATGATGCGGGGATCCTGCGCCGTATACGGGCCGCTTGCGGCGTTGATCACGCCGCCGCCAATCGCAAAGTTCGTACAGCCGGCCGTGGGGTTCGGTGCGAAGGTCGTTCCGGTGAAGGCAAAAAAGTTGCAGCCCTTGGGCAGGCCATAAAGCTGCGCGATCCGCTCAGGGTAGGTGTCATTGCCCTGGATCGTGAACTTGATCCCGAAGGTGCCGACATCGGCCAGGCTGTCGCCCATGACCTTCACTGAGGTCATGGCGACCCGCGGGGTGGTGTCTGAGCTGCTGCCGCCGCAGGCGGCGATGAGCACTGACAGTGCAGTCGAAGCCGCCAGGGTCAGCGAGGCACGGCAATACCGGTTCATATCGTCTCCTTGAGTCATTCGCCGGGTGGACGGCCTGAGCTGCCGCGCCCGATCTGGAAGCTAGACAATAACCTTGCTGGCGCGGAAGTCAACGCGGCGGCACGGTTTCTGCTCATCCGAGCTGTGGGCAGGCCCTCGCAGCCAGCGGGCGCTGATGAAGTTGCGCTCGAAGCAGTGCTCCAAGGCATCGAGTTGCAGCAGATCGGCTAGCGAAGTCGCCTGTTAGCCCTTGCACCA
>CANHUQ010000305.1 GCA_947463885.1 Burkholderiales bacterium | reverse complement strand
TCGTCGCGTGCCGAACGTAACGGCATACCACTGCTGCCCACGCGAAAAGAATCAACTCCCATCACGCTGGAGCTCGTGAATCAGCTGCGTGACGAACAGCCCTGATGCGCTATCTGCTGGACGTCAACATCCTGATTGCGCTGGTGGATCCGGCGCATGTGGATCACGACGCGGTGCATCGCTGGTTCGGCCGCGTGGGGCAACATGCCTTCGCCACCTGCCCGATCACTGAAAATGGTTTGCTGCGTATCGTCGGTCATCCCAAATACCCGAACTCACCCGGGCCGCCCAGCGTGGTCGCCCATGCACTGGCTGCCATTCGCGCGCTGCCCGGTCATGCCTTCTGGCCTGACCGATTCAGTCTGGCCGACACTGAATTCGCAGACGCTTCGCTGCTGACCAGCCACTCGCGCATCACAGACAGCTACCTGCTTGCGCTGGCTCGCGCTAACAAGGGCAAGCTCGCCACCCTCGACAACAAGCTCGCTGCCGAGGTAGTGCCGCAAGGCAAGGCGCATCTCGCACTTGTCTCACCCGACCCCGCACGAAAGCGCCCATGACACCAACACCCGCTTCGCTTGATCTCACCACGCGGCAAACGCTGCTCGGCATCTCCACGGCCACCCTCACCACCGTGCTGCTCAAGCATGGCCTGCGCAATGTCTGGCTGCGCGGCACGCGCCCACTCGCACCCGGCCTGCCGCGCATCGCGGGGCGCGCGTTCACGTTGCGCTTCGTGCCGGCGCGCGAAGACCTTGCTACGCCGGCCTCGTGGGGCTCGCCCATTTCCACGCGCGCGGCGATCGAGGCCATGCCCGAGGGCTGCATTGCGGTCGTGGGTGCCATGGGTTGCACCGATGCCGGCATCTTCGGCGACATCCTGTGTGCCCGCATGCAAAAACGCGGCGTGGCAGCGCTGGTGAGCGACGGCGTGGTGCGCGACGTGGCGGGGGTGCTTGGCACCGGGCTGCCCGTGTGGTGTCAGGGCACCGCCGCCCCGCCTTCGGTCGCAGGGCTCACCTTCGTGGGCTGGCAGGAGCCCATCGACTGCGGTGGCGTGGCCGTGTTCCCCAACGACGTGATCGTGGTCGACCAGGACGGTGCCGTGCTCATCCCGGCCGCCATGCTCGACGAAATCACTGCTGCCGCCTTCGAGCAGGAACGCCAGGAGACCTGGATCATGACCCAGGTGCAGGCCGGTGCAGCGCTGCCCGGGCTGTATCCGCCTAATTCCGAGAATCAGGCCCGTTATGCGGCGTGGGTGAAGTCGCAGGACTGATCGCTGGAATTAGCGCTGAGGCACGCCCTGCAACCACCCCCTGAAGTCCTCCTTCCACCACTTCGCCTGCGCCGTGGTGCCGTGCCCGGCAGTCTGAGCGCTGCCCGGCACCACCAGCAGGCGGGCGTGGCGGATGCGCGCCATCTCGCGCTCCATCACGCTCAGCTCGGGCGGGTTACGCTCGTCGTCCGCCGAGTTGATGGCCAGCACATGCGCCTCGATGCGTCCTAAGCCCGGTGAAGGATCGTAGTCGCGCGAAGCGTCCCACTGGTACAGATGGTCGTTGGCGTCGCCCGTGAACGGCGCCTTCAGGCGCGCATCGAGCAGCGCATCGGCTTTCGCACGGTTGGGTGCTGCGGCAAACAGCGCCTGGTTGCCGCCATTGGTAGCCACGCCGTACATGACGGACGCGAACTGCAGGCTGCGCGGCTGCGCGGTGTAGTCGCCGCCGCGGTACTCGGGGTCGTTGCGGATCGAGTCAATGATCAGACGGCGCGTCATCCAGTTGCGACCCGACATGGCCGTGGGCATCGAGGCCATCGGCACCACCGCATCCATGGCCTTGGGATAGCGGCTCGCCCAGACCCAGGCCTGCATGCCGCCCATGGAGTTGCCCAGCACCAGCCGCAGGCGCTTAATGCCCAGGCCTTCGGTCATCAGGCGGTACTGCGCATCCACCATGTCTTCGTAGCTGTAGCGCGGAAACTTCGCGCGCAAACCGTCAGACGGTTTGCTCGAAGCCCCTGTGCCGATCGAGTCGGGCAGGATGATGAAGTAGCGGCTGGCGTCCAATGGCTGCCCGGGCCCGAACATCTCGCCGGCAAACGCGGCCGAGAGCCAGTTGCCGCCATTGCCGGTGGTGCCATGCAACAGCATGACCGGCTCGCCGGCCGGGTTGCCCAGGGTGCGATAGGCGATGGTCACCTGCGGCAGCGTCTCGCCGGTGTGAAATCGAAAGTCCTTAGCCACCCAGTTGGCGGTGCGCACCGGCAGCCACGCAGCCGGCGCCAGACTCGCTGTTGCAGGAGTCACCACGGGTACAGGCGGCACGACCGCAACCGGCGCCTGCACGGCCGAACGCGCCTGATGAGCCCACTGCGCGCAACCCGTCAGGGTCAAGGCCGCGGATAGCGCCACAAGCTCAACTGGTCTCTTGATCCATGAAGCATTCATGCGCGGTTTCCATTGAGTCCCCCTGCGAGATGGCAAAGGTCTGATGCGCCATCATGCCCTGAGCACCGAACGCCTCGTTTCAAAGTCAGCGCGCGCCCGGGTGCGGTCGCTACGGCCAGTTTCAGCGTGCAGCCTACGCCCAGCTTTTCCCGCTCGGGGTATGCTCAGGCCTGACCAGCGACGCTCAAGCGTCCGACGACTTCATCGAGCGCCCACTGACGGCGCCGCCATCCAGGGAGACTCGCCATGCGCCGCATCACCGCCCTCGGTCTTGCCGCACTGTGCCTCGGTGCCTCAGCCGCCCAGGCCGCCATCACGCGCCTGGAGATCGTCAAGATCGAGCCGGCCTTCGGCGGGCGCAGTTTTGGCGCAGCGGGCACCTTCGAGCGTGTGATGGCCAAGGCCCACGGCGAACTCGACCCGACCTCGCCAGCGAATGCCTCGATCCAGGACATCGCGCTCGCCCCACGCAATGCACGCGGACGCGTGGAATACGTGAGCGACGTAGAGATCGTGCGCCCGGCCGATCGCAGCAAGAGCAACGGCGTGCTGTTTTTCAACATCACCAACCGCGGCAACAAGGGGGCGCTGTCGCTCTTCAATGTCGACGTGCCGCCCAATCTCACCCAGATCAACAATCTGGAAAACCCCGGCGACGGCTTCATGCAGCGCATGGGCTACACCACGGTGTGGTTCGGCTGGCAAGGCGACGTGCTGCCGGGCAACCACCGCATCCAGCTGAAGGTGCCGGTGGCGCGCAACGCAGACGGCTCGCCGGTGACCGGCCTGGTGCGTTCGGAAATCGTCACCGCCACGGCTACCCACACGCTGAATGTGACCAGCGGCTGGTTCACCGGCGCCACGCACGCGCCTTACCCGACCGCCGAGCGCGACCACACCAAGCCCTTCGCCGATGGCTTCGTGCCCAGGCTGACCATGCGAGCCAGCGCACAGGGCCTGCCGATGACCGTCCCGCCCGGCGAGTGGTCGTTCGGTGCGTGCCCTGATGGCAAGACCGTCACGCCCAGCGATACGCAGGTCTGCCTGAAATGGGGCTTTCGCCCCGATCGCATTTACGAGCTGAGCTACCGCGCCAAGGACCCGCTGGTGCTAGGGATTGGCTTTGCCGTCACGCGCGACCTGGCAGCCTTCCTCAAACACGATGCGGCCGATCCCAGCGGCACACCCAACCCGGCGCGCATCCCGAACGCGAAGACCATCGTGATGGGCTCGTCGCAAAGTGGGCGCTTCATCCGCTCATTCCTGCATCGGGGCTTCAACCGCGATGAGCGCGGGCGCATGGTGTTCGACGGCGCGCTGCCCCACATCGGCGGCGGGCTCATGCCATTGGATATCCGCTTCGCCCAGCCCGGTCGTTCAGCCGGCACCGAAACCGTCGACAACCTCTACCCCGGCACCGAGTTCCCCTTTGCCTATGGGTC
>CANHUQ010000304.1 GCA_947463885.1 Burkholderiales bacterium | reverse complement strand
GCGATGTTGCGCAATCTCTACCGTTTCCTGGCGGTCTAATCCCTTCGGGGCAGGTTTTCCAGCGCATTCGCGCGGCATAATCCGACGATGGGTTTCGTCGCACTCGTCCTAGCACTGCTGCTTGAACAGCTCCGTCCACTGCCGGGCGGCAATGCGGTGCATCAGGCGGCCGTCAATTTTGCGGACTGGCTCGCGCATGTGACGGATGCGGGCCGCCTGCGGCATGGCGCCTTAGGCTGGGTCGTGGCCGTCGGCAGTGCGGTGCTGGCCGTGGTGCTGGCGCAGTGGGTCTTGTCGGCGATCCATCCATTGCTGGTGCTGGCGCTGCATGTGGCCGTGCTGTATTTCACGCTCGGCTTTCGGCAGTTCAGCCATGCCTTCACCGAGATCCAACTGGCATTGGCCGCCAACGACCCGGAGGGCGCGCGGCAAGCGCTGCAGCGCTGGATGCGTCAGCGCGACCCGGCCTTCGATGCCTCGGAGCTTTCCGTGCCGGGCCTGTGTCGTGTAGCGATTGCCCATGCCCTGATCGGCGCGCATCGTTATGTGTTTGGCCCGCTCTTCTGGTACATGATCCTGCCCGGTGCGATTGGGCCTGTGCTCTATCGGGCTGCGCAGTTCCTCGCTGATCGCTGGGCACAGGGCGCTGCACCCGCCCCCAAGACTGTGGCCGAGGCGTCCGTGCTCGGGCGCATCGTGCAGGGCGATCTGGTGGCCGATGCCGCTACTGCGGCGGCGGCGGGCGTGGAGCCCTATGGATGGTTTGCCGCGAAGGCCTATCGCTTGCTGGATTGGCTGCCGGCGCGGCTGGCTGCGGCAGGCTTTGCCATCGTAGGTAACTTTGAAGACGCGATTTACTGTTGGCGGTCTGCCGCAGCCCTCAAGGGCGGCGATGAGCAGCGTCGCATTTTGCTCATGACGGGTGGTGGTGCGCTGGGCCTGCGTTTGGCCGATCCCGCGCTGGATGCACAGTTGCGTGGGGACGATCGGGTGGCCGCCGACATCGATCCGAACGTGTCATCGGCATCGGGTAGCGGGTTTGACTGGACTGGTGCAGAGCCCGACGCCAACGGATTACGCAGTGCGGTCGGCTTGGTCTGGCGCTCGGTGGTGTTATGGATCCTGCTGTTCGGGATGCTGACCATCGCCAACTGGCTTGGCCGCTGACTGCTGACTGCGCAACGCACTGCGCCCTACTGTATGGCCTCGGCCTCGTCGCGTAATTGCACATAGAGTGCATGACGTCGGCTGTCGATCTGACCAGTCTGAACCGCGCTGCGGATGGCGCAGTGCGGCTCATGCCGATGGCCGCAATTGTGATAGCGGCAGTGCCCAAGCAGCGGCACGAATTCGCGCAGCCCATGCTCGATTTCGCTCACCGACAGATGGGCCAGACCAAAGACCTGAAAGCCCGGCGAGTCGATGAGCCAGCCCCCCGCCGGCAACTCGAAGGCCCGCGTGAAGGTGGTGGTGTGACGCCCGGTTTGCAGGGCGCTCGAGATCGCCTGTGTACGCAGTTCGGCGCCGGGTACCAGCAGGTTGACCAGGGTCGACTTGCCCATGCCGCTTTGCCCTAGCAGCAAGGTGCTGCGACCCGTCAGCTGATTCTGCAGGATGGATGCAGTGCCCTGCGGATCGGCTTTGGCCGCTACGCGAATGACCGGATAGCCCAGCGTTTCGTACAGTTTCAGTCGCGCGTCGATGCGCTCCATGGATTGCGGCAGGTCAGCCTTGGTGGCAATCAGCATGCAGGCAATGCCTTCGCGCTCGGCCGCAATCAGCACGCGCAGCAGCAGCTCTTCAGAGAATGGTGGCTCGCCGCTTACCACGATGGCGGCTTGATCGAGGTTTGCTGCCAGAGCCTTGGTGCGATGCAGGTCACTGCGACGCAGCAGGTTGCGGCGCGGTCGTACCTGTTCGATCACCGCTTGCCCGCTGCCCAGCGGCTGCCAGGCGACCTGGTCGCCGGTGACCACGTCGGCATGACGCCCGCGCGTCACTGCAGACCACTCTTGACCGGTGGAATCCCTGAGCCAGAACTGGCGGCCGTAGGCCGCAAGAACATGAGCGTCTGCCACGCTCATCACGCGGGAGGGCCTGCGGCCAGTGCATCCGTACGGGCCGCGCAGATGAAATCGTTGAGGGAAATTCCGCGCGCTGAGTGCGTGTTCCAGCGGACGTCGCAGCGGTTGTGGGCGACTAGCAGTTCGGGATGATGGTCCTGAGTCTGGGCCATCCAGGCCACGGCATTGACGAAGCCCAGCGTCTCGAACCAGCTGCCGAACGTAAACCGTGCGACCAGGAATCCGTCGGTCACCGACCAGTGCGGGACGGTCTGCAGCAGGGTATGCAGCGGTTCGCCCGAGAGCGCCTGGTCTGGGCCCAGGGGAGCGCAGTGCAAAGCACACAGGGCTTCAGGCGTCAGCGTGGATGGATGGCGGTTCATCATGACGAAGTGGCTGGAGTCAGGCGCGCCAGCCGCTCCAGGCGAATGGCTGCCGGCGGATGTGAATCGTAGAAGGCGGAGTGCAACGGGTCGGGGGTGAGGGTCGAGGCGTTGTCCTCATAGAGCTTGACCAGCGCGCGGCTCAGATGCTCAGCACTGGACTGATGTGCTGCAAAGGTGTCGGCTTCGAATTCCTGCTTGCGCGATAACCAGCTGCCCAACGGCCCGAGCATGAAGGTAAAGACCGGCAGTGCCAGAAAGAACAACAGCAGCGCATGCCCACCGGGTACATCACCAGGTCCCGGTGTGGCGCCCAGGCCCTGATAAAACCAGGGCTGGCGCGAGAGCCACCCCAGCAGCCACAGGCCAGCGAGGCTGATCGCAAAGCTCGCCACCATGCGCTTGATGATGTGTCGATGCGTGAAGTGCCCCAGTTCGTGCGCCAGCACCGCCTCGACTTCATCGACTGACAAACGGTTGAGCAAGGTGTCGAAGAACACAATGCGTTTAGCTCGCCCAAGGCCGGTGAAATAGGCATTGCCGTGTGCAGAGCGCCGGCTGCCATCCATCACGAACAGGCCGCGTGATTTGAAGCCGCACCGCCCGAGCAACTGTTCAACGCGATCGCGCATGGGGCCTGGGTCCATGGGAACAAAGCGATTGAAAAGCGGCGCAATGACCGTCGGATACAGCACCAGCACGGCCAAGTTGAACACCACCCAGACCGCCCAGGTCCAGAGCCACCATTGCTGGCCCGCACGCTGCATGAGCCACAGCACCGCAATCAGGAGCGGGGCGCCCAGTGCCATCGATACCGCCAGGCCGCGCAGCAGGTCTGTGAAAAACAGGCGCTGGGTCATGCGGCTGAATCCGAAGCGCTTTTCCAGTACGAACTGGCGATACCAGCTGATCGGCAGCTCGATGATCGAGGCGAGTGCGGCGACGCTCGCCACGAGCAGCACTTGTCTCCAGAACGGGGCATCAGGCAGCCAGCCGCGCCAGAGATCACTGAGCCATTCGATTCCGCCCAACAGGGTGAACCCCAGCAGGACTGCGGCACCCACCAGGACATCGATCATGCCCAGACGCACGCGCGCCAGGGTGTAGTCGGCCGCTCGCTGGTGGGCAGACAAGCTGATGCGCTCGGCGAATTGCTGGGGTACGGCACTGCGGTGCTGCGCCACATGGCGCATCTGGCGCGTGGCGAGCCACAGGCGCGTGAGCACCGAAGCCACCAGGGCCAAGGCAAAGAGCAGGGAAAACGCTAACGGCGAGGTCAGGGTCACGTGGAGCGATGGTCAAAAAAAGTGAAGCATGGGATGAAGAGGCGGGTACACGGCAATGGTGACGGGTGACGGGTGACGGGTGACGGTTGACGGTGAAGGTGAAGGTGAAGGTGAAGGTGAAGGTGAAGGTGAAGGTGACGGGAAAAGTGGAAAGGGGAAAGGGG
>CANHUQ010000303.1 GCA_947463885.1 Burkholderiales bacterium | reverse complement strand
TCGTATGCACGGCAGGCGGGCGTGGCGCACAACGTGATCAATGCCAACGACTACCCCTTCAGCTTCATCGAAATCGAGGTGAAGTGACATGCGTGCAGGTGCAGCGCTGTGGGCGCTGACGATCGCGGCCGTGCCGTGCATCGCGCACGCGGCCGATCCCTGCGCCACGCAGGACAACACGATCCAGATCAATGAGTGCCTAGCCGCCACACATGCCGCGCGCGACAAGGCGCTCAATGCGGCCTACCAGGATCTGCTCAAGCGCCTGACGCCTGCAGACCGCTTCGACACCACCGACTACCCGCGTGCGCGCAAGCATCTGATGGATGCGCAGCGGGCATGGATCAGCTTTCGGGACAATGACTGCAAGGGTCGGCTGGTGCTCTATGAAGCGGGCACCATCCGTGGTGCGGTCTATGCCGGTTGCCTGATCGAGCATACCGAGCAGCGCACCCGCGCCTTGCAGGCCTGGACCAACGTGCCCGGCGCGCGCGCGCCATCGGAGCCCAAATGATCATCGATTCGCTCGACGCATTGCGCACCCTCTACGGCCCGGCCAAGGAACGCGCACTGCGCAAGCAGCTGCCTGCATTGGATGCGCATGGCATGCGCTTTGTGTCGCTCTCGCCGTTCGTGGTGCTCTCCAGTCTGGGTCACGATGGTCTGCTGGATGCCTCGCCCCGCGGTGGTGATCCCGGCTTCGTGCTGGCGGCCGATCCGCACACGCTGCTGATCCCAGATGCCTCGGGCAACAACCGACTCGATACCTTGCAGAACATCGTGCACACCGCGCGACTGGGGCTGCTGTTCATGATTCCGGGCGTCGACGAAACCTTGCGAGTCAACGGCACGGCGCGCCTGACGACCGACGACGCCTGCCTGGTGCGCTTTGCGGGTCGCGAGCGTGCGCCGCGTCTTGTGATCGAAGTCAGCGTGACCGAGGCTTACCTGCATTGCGCCAAAGCCTTCATGCGCTCCAGGCTCTGGTCTGCCGATGCGCAGGTACCTCGCAGTGCGCTGCCGACCATGGGGCAGATGTTGCGCGACCAGATCGGCGACGCAGGGCCCCTCGAGTCTCAGGAAGACATGCTCGCCCGCTATCAGGCCGAGCTTTAGCCAGTCGGCCGTGCAGTGGGCCGCGCTTAGCCGGTGCGCCCGAACCAGCGCAGTGACAGCAGCATCGCCAGGGCGGCCAGGGCGACTGCCCCCAGACTGAAGAGGGCCGTGATCTCGGTTTCGCGACGCTCCATCACAAAGCGCGAATTGAGTTCTTCATAGACTTTGCGCAGATCGGCCCCGGTGGCCGCATGAAAGTATTCGCCACGGGTCATCGCGGCGACGGCCTTGAGGCTGTCTTCGTCCAGGCGCACATAGGCTGACCAGCCATCGCCGCCAATGGTGGCGCCTTCCTTGGTACCGAATCCGACCGTGAACACCCGCACGCCGCGGTCGGCCACCATCTTGGCGATCTCCAGCGGGTCGGGGCCGGTGGTGCGCCGCCCATCCGACAGCAGCACGATCACCCCAGCGTTGTAGGAACCAGGCTTGACCGGGGCCGGTGGCGGGCGCGCTGCAGCGGGTGCGTCGATGGCCCGGCCTCGGCCACCGCTGCCCTCCTTGGATTGGCCCAGCACCACGGCGCCCACATCGATGCCTTCGTCGGGAAACAGCGTGGCCAGCGACACCAGCAAGGCGCTGCCCGTGGCGGTGCCCCGCTGCAGCTGGAAACGGTCGATGGCGGCATTCAGTTCTTCGTTGCTGTCGGTGGGCGGCTGCACCAATTGCGCCGAGCCGCCGAACGACACGATGCCGATGCGTGAGCGCGGCGGATGGTCGCCAATAAACGCTTTGGCGGCTGCCTGCGCTGCGGTGATGCGGTCGGGCTGCACGTCCGTGGCACGCATGCTCAGCGAGACATCGATGGCCAGGATGATCGTCTGGAACTGCGAGGGGAGGGTGACCAGCGCACTGGGCCGGGCTGCGGCCAGCAGCGCGGCAAGGCATGCGCCCAGAAGCAGGGCGGGCGGCACATGCCGCCGCCATGGGGTGGTGGGGCCCAGTGCTTCACGCACCAGCTCAATGTTCGAGTAGCCGATCGCTGGCCTGCGACGGCGCAGCAGCCAGACATAGGCCGCCACGCACGCGGGCAATGCGAGCAGCAGCCAAAGCATCTTGGGCCACAGGAAGGACATCGACGGACGGTCTCCGGAGAAGCGGCATATGCCGGCGCATCGTGCGGGGCGAGCAGGGAACCGCCGTGCCTCGCATCCGCCTGATGGCTTTATAGCATTCGACGTGCGAACGGTGCGAACGGTGCGATGGGTACGGTACGCTTGTTCGATTGCGCGGCTATCCATCACCGCGTACCTTGCACAGACCAAGATCAGGAGACCTTGCCGATGCTAGACGCCGCCCGAATTCAAGCCATGCTCGATCCGCTGTTGCCGGGTCTGCTCGGCATCCGGTTCACGCAGGTCGATGCCGACAAGGTGGTCGCTACGCTCACCGTGCGCCCGGAGCTGTGCACCGCCGGTGGCATCCTGCATGGCGGCTCCATGATGGCCTTTGCCGATACCCTGGGTGCGGTGGGTACTGTCGTCAATCTGCCTGAAGGCGCCCGCACTACCACGGTGGAGTCATCGACCAAGTTTCTGGCCTCGGCGCAGGTCGGGACGACCGTCACGGCTGAATGCACTGCCTTTCACAAAGGGCGTACGACCATGGTCTGGCAGACGCTGATCCGCAACGAAAAGGGCAAGCTGTGCGCGGTGGTGACCCAGACCCAACTGGTGATGACCGCCTGAATTCACGCAAGACTGCTGCACGCAGGCCACGACGCACGACCCGTAATGGGTTAATGTGCCGCTTTGACGGGGAATCGACGACTTGGCCAAACCGAACTACCAGTATGAAAAGCGTCAGCGCGAGCTGGCGAAAAAGGCCAAGAAGGCCGAGAAAGCTGCGCGCAAGGCCACTGGCGGCCCGGATGGCGAGGGCGAAGGTGAGCCCGACGCTGTGCAAGACGCCGCCGGTCTGCCTGACACCCCGGCCGCGCCCGATGCAACGCCCACGGGCAGTACGCCTGCATAACGCTTAGACCCGCTGATCCGCCGGAAGCGCGGGCCTGCAGCCCGCTGCCTCATAACGCCTGATCGGGTGACTCCCCTACAATCGTGGCTATGGACTCGGTCGATGCGGTGGTGGTCGGAGCAGGGGTGGTCGGACTGGCGATCGCCCGAGCACTTGCATTGAGTGGTCGCGAAGTGATGGTGCTCGAAGCCTGCGAGGCCTTCGGTACCGAAACCTCATCGCGCAACTCGGAAGTGATCCATGCGGGTATCTACTACCCTACCGGTTCACTGAAGGCGACGCTGTGTGTCGCGGGCAAACACCTCCTGTATCGCTACTGCGCCGCGCGCGGTGTGCCGCACCAGCGCATCGGCAAGGTGCTGGTGGCGGTCGACGACAGCGAGCTGGCTGCGCTGGCCAAGTACGAGAAGCAGGGACGCATCAATGGTGTGCCCCTGCAGCCACTCGATGCCGCCCAGGTGCGCCAGCTCGAGCCGGCGGTGCGGGCAGTGGCGGGCCTGTGGTCAGCCTCCACCGGGATCATCGACAGCCATGCCCTGATGCTCGCCTTGCTGGGCGACGCCGAAGCGGCGGGGGCGCTTCTGGTCACGCGGACCCCGGTCGAGCGCATCGAGGTCACGGACGACGGGATGGTCGTGCGTGCAGGCGGCGATCAGCCGCTTGCCGTGCACTGTCGACTGCTGGTCAACGCTGCAGGTCTGCACGCCCAGGCGCTGGCTACCCGCCTCACGCGTACCGGCCCGGGCCCTTTGCCGCGCGTGCCGCCCGCTTATTTCGCTAAGGGCCACTACTTCACGCTGGCAGGGC
>CANHUQ010000302.1 GCA_947463885.1 Burkholderiales bacterium | reverse complement strand
TTAGCCTTCTTCGCCGGAGCAGACTTGGTGGTTGCAGGCTTCGCAACTGGCTTAGCTGCCGACTTAGCTGCGGGCTTAGCTACAGGCTTTGCCACGGGCTTGGCAACCTTGGCTGCGATGCGTTTAGCCACCGATTTTTTGGGCTGCGCTGGCGCAGCGGGCGCACGCCTCGCCTTTGCGGGCTTTGTTGCGGCGCGTACCACTGCTTTCTTGACCGGCGTCGTATCGATCGCGCTTTGCCGAGCCTCGAGACGCGCCAGGACTTCTGCAAAGATCTGAGCTTTCTGTTCGGTCCGCCGATTTGCGTCACCCGAGGCGCCGCGTTTGCTGCCAGTGGCCACGCGCGTGGCAGCCGCCTGACGACGGAACAGGTCGGTGTTTTTGTCACGCAAGGTACGGGCACGGGCAATCCGCGAACGCAGCTGCGCCGGTGTGAGCGTTCCGATTGCATCGCTCAAGGAAGACAAAAAGACTTCCATCTCGGCGGCGGTACAGATCTTTAATGCCTGGGCACGGTTATAGGCCATGAGTGTTCCTGTTGACTACAAGGGTTGGGGGAATGATTCGCCGCACTGGTGCTCATGGCGCGGTATGACTACTTCAGCTTCGAGTCAGCGGTTAAGCGACTGCTCGGTGTATTGATCGGGCGTGGAATACCACGCCGGTTTGCGCTTTTGCAAAAAGGCTGCCGTACCTTCCTGCGCCTCACTCTGCTGGCGGAAATGGGCATGTTCCTGAACAAGCTCATCGAAGTAGGCATCGCTCATTGCGGCCTGCGCATACTGCAGCGTACGAGCCTTCGTGGCAGCAGTCGAAGTGGGCGCATTCATCAGCAGCGCATCAACGATACGCTCACCAACGGTCTGCAACTCAGCGGGTGCACAGCACTCATGCGCCAGACCCAATGCAACCGCCTGAGCAGCACTAAAGCGCTCGCCTGACTGCGCGTAACGTCGCACCTGGCGTACCCCCATCGCGCGGCACAACTGCGGAATGATGATGCCGGGCATGAGACCCCATCGGGTCTCGGTGATCGCGAAGACCGCATCCTCGGCAGCTACAACGATGTCGCAGGCTGCAGCCACACCGACGCCACCACCGAAGCAGCCGCCTTGGATCAGTGCCACGGTGGGCATGGGCGCCTGATCCAGCCTGCGCACTGCATCGGCGGTGATACGTGAAGCCTCAAGGTTCGCTTGCGGATCTTCGGTGCCGATACTGCGGATCCAACTCAGATCGGCACCCGCCTGAAAGTGCCGCCCGTTGCCCCTGAGCACGACCACACGCAGCCCCCGCTCGGTGGCCAGCAGATCGAGCACCTCGTGCAGGCCCGACAACATATCGCCGTTATAGGCGTTGTTGACCTCGGGCCGGTTGAGCGTGACGTAGGCGACACCGCGCTGATCGATGTCGAGCAACACGGTTCCACGGCCAGCGGAATGCGTCATGCGAGTCTCCTGGAACAAAAAAAACCCGCCTCACGGCGGGTTTCAGCGTGGCGTGGCGATCAGCCTGCGCTTGCAGCGGCCTCTGCAGCGGCCGCTTTCATGGACAGCCGCAGACGCCCCTTGTCATCAGCCTCAATGACCTTGACGCGAATGACCTGCCCTTCCTGCACATAGTCGGCGACTTTCTCGACCCGCTCATTGGCGATTTGCGAGATATGCAGCAGACCATCGCGACCCGGCAAAATCTGAACGATGGCGCCGAACTCCAGCAGCTTGAGGACGGTGCCTTCGTACACTTTGCCGATTTCAACCTCAGCGGTCAGATCAGCAATGCGCTTCTGAGCACGCTTGGCCGCTTCGGCATCGGTGGCGGCGATGGTGATATTGCCGTCTTCCTTGATGTCGATGGTGGTGCCGGTCTCTTCGGTAATGGAGCGGATGGTGGCGCCGCCCTTGCCGATGACATCGCGGATGCGCTCCGGGTTGATCTTCATGGTGTACATGCGCGGCGCGAAGTCCGAAAGCTCGGTGCGGGCGCCGCCCACTGCATTGCGCATCTTGTCGAGGATGTGCATGCGGCCTTCGCGGGCCTGTGCCAGCGCCACCTGCATGATCTCCTTCGTGATGCCCTGGATCTTGATGTCCATCTGCAGGGCGGTGATGCCGCCTTCTGTGCCGGCCACCTTAAAGTCCATATCGCCCAGGTGATCTTCGTCGCCCAAGATGTCCGACAACACTGCAAAGCGGTTGCCTTCCTTGATCAGACCCATGGCAATACCTGCCACGTGCTTCTCGATGGGTACACCGGCGTCCATCATGGCCAGGCAGCCGCCGCAAACCGAGGCCATGGACGACGAACCATTCGATTCGGTGATCTCGGACACCACGCGCAGCGAGTACGCGAACTGCTCGACAGAGGGCACCAGGGCCGCGAGCGCACGCTTGGCCAGACGACCATGGCCGACTTCGCGACGCTTGGGGGCGCCGAAGCGGCCGGTCTCACCCGTGGCAAACGGAGGCATGTTGTACTGGAGCATGAAGCGCTCGCGGTACTCGCCATTGATGGCATCGATGATCTGTTCGTCGCGCGCGGTGCCGAGCGTGGTGACCACGAGCGCCTGGGTTTCACCGCGTGTGAACAGCGCCGAACCATGGGCACGAGGCAGCACGCCGGTGCGGATGGAAATGGGACGCACGGTGCGGGTATCGCGACCATCGATACGCGGCTCACCCGACAGAATCTGGCTGCGCACGATACGCGATTGCAGTTCGAACAGGATGTTGCCGACTTCGTTCGAATCGGGTGCGGGCTGGCCTGCCGCGACCGCTTCGGCCACCACTTTTTCCATCGCCGATTTCTCGATGGTGCGCACGCGCTGGGTACGCTCCTGCTTGTTGCGGGTGCGGTAGGCGTCGCGCATGTCGGCCTCGGCAATCTCCGAGATCCGTGCAATGAGGGCCTCGTTGCGAGCGGGCGGCTCCCACGACCACTCCGGCTTGCCGGCAATTTCGACCAGTTCGTCGATCGCCTTGATGACGGCCTGCATCTGATCATGGCCAAACACCACCGCGCCCAGCATGACGTCTTCAGGCAGCTGATTGGCTTCGGACTCGACCATCATCACGGCTGAATCGGTGCCAGCCACCACCAGGTCGAGCTTGCTCGCGGGCAGCTGCGACACGTTGGGATTGAGCACGTATTGACCGTCGATATAGCCCACGCGCGCAGCGCCAATCGGGCCATTGAACGGCAGCCCGGAGATGGCGAGTGCCGCCGAGGTCCCGATCATGGCCGGGATGTCGGCATCGACTTCAGGGTTGCTTGAGAGCACGTGAACGATCACCTGCACCTCGTTGTAGAACCCATCGGGGAACAGCGGACGGATGGGGCGATCGATCAGGCGGCAGGTGAGGATTTCCTTTTCAGTCGGACGCCCTTCGCGCTTGAAAAAGCCTCCGGGAATGCGACCCGCGGCATAGAACTTTTCGACGTAATCGACGGTAAGCGGGAAAAAATCCTGCCCCGGCTTGACCGACTTGGATGCCACAACCGTCGCCAGGATGACGGTGTCGTCCATCGTGACTGTCACGGCGCCACTGGCCTGGCGAGCGATTTCGCCGGTTTCAATGGTCAGGGTGTGTTGCCCCCACTGGAGCGTTTTCTTTGCGATATCGAACACGTTGTACCTCTCTTTTCTCTTTTCAGACATTGACCCGCGCGATCAGCCGGCGGCGCGGTTCGCCTCGATGACAGACCACCCCGGCGTCACTTGAGCCGGAAGGGATGCGTCAAACAAAAATGCCCGCCGAGTGGGGCGGGCATTGCACTGGGTTAAGACAACGGGCATAAAACAACGGATATACACAACGCAAGCAGGCGCCCTGGAGCGCCCGCTGATACACCGCCCGCCGCAAACGCGGCTTGGCGGGCAGAAAAAACGTGTGATGCGATGGCTGCAGCTT
>CANHUQ010000301.1 GCA_947463885.1 Burkholderiales bacterium | reverse complement strand
TGAATCACGTCCACATGAAGCCCGTGCACCTGAAGCACCCGCACCCGCCACAGGGCCCCGATACCCCAGCCCACGAGGCGCCGCATGAGCATCGACATTCGCCACGTCTCCAAACAGTTCGGCCAGTTCCAGGCGCTGCGCGATGTGAGCCTGCAGATCGAGTCCGGCGAGCTCGTAGCGCTGCTGGGTCCCTCGGGCTGTGGCAAGACCACACTGCTGCGCATCATCGCGGGGCTGGAAACACCTGATGTCGGACACATCCTGTACAGCGGCCTCGACACCACCGATACCCACGTGCGTGAGCGTCAGGTGGGTTTCGTGTTCCAGCACTACGCGCTGTTTCGCCACATGACCGTGTTCGAGAACGTAGCCTTCGGTCTGCGCGTGAAGCCGCGCGCAGTACGCCCCTCTGCGGCCCAGATCCGCGAAAAAGTCCATGCCCTGCTCGAGCTGGTGCAGCTTGCGGGGCTGGCCGACCGCTATCCCTCGCAGTTGTCGGGTGGACAGCGCCAACGCATTGCGCTGGCCCGTGCGCTGGCGGTCGAGCCGAAAGTGCTGCTGCTCGATGAGCCTTTCGGTGCGCTCGATGCCAAGGTGCGCAAAGAGCTGCGTCGATGGTTGCGCCGCCTGCACGATGAACTGCATGTGACAAGCATCTTCGTGACCCATGACCAGGAAGAAGCGCTGGAAGTCGCCGACCGGGTCGTGCTCATGCACCAGGGCAAGGTGGAGCAGGTGGGCACGCCCCAGCAGGTCTGGGACCATCCTGCGAGCCCGTTCGTCTACGGCTTTCTGGGTGACGCCAATCAGTTTCATGGGCACGCCCATGCAGGGCAGATGGCGCTAGGCGGCATCTCGCTGCCCGCCCCGGACTATGCACAAGCCCAGCACGCGCCTGCCGTGGCCTTTGTGCGCCCACATGAGCTGTCCGTGCACCGCCCAGGCAGTGGGGTCGAAGGTATGGCCGTGCGCCTGGAGCGCGCGCTGGTTGTGGGTCCGATTGCACGCCTGGAACTCATCCCCACCGATGGATCAGCCGCTGATGCGGCCAAGACCGGTCGCGCGCAGCACATCACGCCGATCGAAGCGCATCTGCCAGCAGATGCATTCCATGCGCAAGGGTTCGCACACGGAGACATGCTGATCGTCGCCCCAAAAAAAGCACGGGTGTTTCTGACGCAGGATTGAAACGCACGGCACTCCGGTTCACTCAACTTCTGTTGAACCGGTAACCGATCGGCCTTATGTTTGTCGATTCATTCGCGACACACTCCGGGTCACATCGGTTTTCATGTCCTCGCCCCCACTCCCTTTGGACGACGTCTCCAGGCTGTCAGCGTTAGCGCGCTCCGGCCTGATGGACTCGCAGGCTGAACCCAGTTTCGACCGGGTCTCGCGGCTGGCGTCTCGGGTGCTCAACGCACCGGTCGCCTTGCTCTCACTGGTCGATGAGCGTCGGCAGTTCTTCAAATCGTCCATCGGCCTGACCGGTCAGGCCGCGTCAGACCGCCAGACGCCGCTCAGTCACTCCTTCTGCCAGCATGTCGTGACATCGGGTGCACCACTCGTGGTGGACGATGCGCTCCAACACCCGTTGGTACGCACGAACCAGGCCATCAACGATCTGAACGTCAAGGCTTACATCGGTGTGCCGGTGACCGACCCCGACGGATTTGTATTGGGCTCGTTTTGCGTCATCGACGGTCATGCGCGGTCATGGTCTGAAAGCGATCTGGCCACGCTGAAAGATTTGGCTGCATTGGTGATGACCGAGATCGCGCTGCGCCGTGAAATCAGCGACCGGCGCACCGCACAGTCTGCGCTGTTCACGCAGAACCAGGCGCTGGCCGCAGCCCGCGATGTGGCGGAGTCAGCCGTTCGGGCGAAGGCCGCTTTTCTGGCCAACATGAGCCACGAAATCCGCACGCCCATGAACGCGGTCATCGGCATGACCGAATTGCTCGAAACAACGACCCTGAATGCCGAGCAACGTGAATTCACCCAAACCATTCGCACCGGCGGCGAAACGCTGATCTCGCTGATTAACGACCTGCTCGATCTGTCGAAGATCGAAGCCGGTCGACTGGAACTTGAACGCAAGCCCGTAGTGCTCACCGAGTGCATCCATGAAGCGATGCAACTGGTGGACTATGCCGCGCGTGCCAAGGGCCTGCCGTTACGCAGCATGCTGGCGCCTTCGCTGCCGCAGGCCTTCTGCGCCGACCCAACCCGCTTGCGCCAGATTCTGGTCAACCTGCTGGGCAACGCGGTGAAGTTCACCGCATCGGGCGAGGTCATACTGAGCGTGTCGCAGCCCAACCCGGCTGTGCTGCGATTTGAAGTGCGCGACACCGGTATTGGCATCCGTGCAGACCAACTCGAGCGCCTGTTCATGCCGTTCAGTCAGGCCGACGCATCGACCACGCGGCTGTACGGCGGCTCCGGACTGGGTCTGGCGATCTGCCATCGGCTGGTGATGCAGATGGGCGGCCAGATCGGTGTCGATTCGGTCCCTGGTGAAGGATCAGGCTTTCACTTCGAAATTCCCTTTGAACCGGCTGCGGTCCCTGTCACCCTTGGGCAGATCCATCCGCTGGGGTCTGCGCCTGCTCAGACGCTGAAGATCCTGATTGCCGAGGACCACCCGGTCAATCAGCGGGTCGCCCAGCTCATGCTCAGAAGCCTGGGCTACGAAGCTGAGCTGGTGTCGGACGGGCTGCAAGTATTGCAGGCGGTGGCCCACACAGACTATGACCTGGTGATGCTCGACTTGCAGATGCCGCAACTCGATGGCCTGGAATGCGCACGGCGCATCCGCAGCCAACACCCAGACACGTCAAAACCCTGGATCGTGGCCGTCACGGCGAATGTGGTCTCAGGCGAGCAGGGGGCCTGTCTTGCTGCCGGCATGAACGATTTTCTGGCCAAGCCAGTCACCACCGAGGCCCTGCGTGCTGCACTGGGTCGATGCCTGACCGCGGTATCAGCCACCGCGGTCTAAGGGCGAGCCGCATCCCGCTCGAGCCTGAATACGAAAAGTACCTGGATGGCGGGGCATGCCGGGTGCCTAAGCGCTGATCCGACCAGCGCACCGAACCGACTGAGGCAACCGTTCATGAGCACGCCACTTTCAAACCCGATCGACGGGCCTCGAGGCCAGGCCCTGTGGACCAGAGCTGATCGCGTGCTACCGGGTGGCGGAATCTACCTGTCACGCAGCGCTGATATGGCGGGCCGAGGGGTACTCCCCGGGTTCATCGTTGCTGCGCAGGGCTGCCGAATCACCGACGCAGACGGGCGTGACTATCTGGACCTGCTCAGCGCCAACGGCCCGAATCTGCTTGGATATCGACACCCGGAAGTCGAAGCGGCCTTCGCCGAGCAGGCGGCGCGCATGACCTCTGCCAGCCTGTTCCCCGAAACGCTGGTCGATCTGGTCGAGCGGCTGGTGGCGCGCTTCAAACCGATGGATTGGGGTGTGCTGTCCAAAAATGGCTCGGAAGTCGTCAGCCTGGGGTTGCGGGTGGCACGCCAGCATCTGCAACGGCCGCTGGTGACCAGCTTTTACCGCGCCTATCACGGCAATGACCCCGAACTGGCGGCGCAACCGGTACCAGGCGTTCTGACCGACCGAACCCGCGAGGTCATAAGAACGCCCTGGAATGACGCAGCAGCCTTGCTCGAAATGGCTCGAACCCATGGCCCGCAGATCGCAGCCATCCTCCTGAATCCGCTCGACCAACGACCCGGTGTAGACACCACCGACGCGCATCCGGATTTTGTCGCGGCCATCGAGCAAGTTCGAAAAGACTACGGCGTTCTACTCGTCTTTGACGATGTACGCCATGGGTTTCGACTGCATCCGCAGGGCTCCCATCAGCTGCTGCCGATCGAGCCCGACTTCATCACGCTG
>CANHUQ010000300.1 GCA_947463885.1 Burkholderiales bacterium | reverse complement strand
GGGGGAGGGCGCCATGGCCTCTGCGGGGGTAGCTCCCAATCCGGGTATGAGTGCCGATGCGGGTGCGGGTGCGGATGCGGATACGGATACGGATGCAGGTGCCGGTGCCGGTGCCGGTGCCGATGCCGATGCCGATGCCGATGCCGATGCCGATGCCGATGCCGATGCCGGAGCAGTTGCGGATGTCGGTGCAGATGTCGGTGCCGATGCGGGTGTGGATGGCGATGCCGAAGGCACTCGGCCTGGAATCGTGCCTGCCTCGGTTGCACGGGGAGGCGGACCCGCCCACGCCGACAGCACCAGTGCAAGCAGCGCGCCTCCCAGCAGATGCGCAGGCTCCAGGCTGTGCTGCAACATCAGCCAGGTGAGCCACAAGGCCAGCGCCAGTAGCGGGCGTGGCAGCAGGCGTGTGCGCCAGTCGACGGATACGGGTGGACGCTGGGGCGCCACGGGCTGCGGGCTCGGTGCGGGGCGCTCGTCTGTGTGGCCTGGCGCGGACGGTCGGGTCATTGCACCGGCTCCGGGGGCGTGGTGTGCGGGCTGGGTTGCTGTGTTGTGCCCAGCACCTGTTCGATCAGCGCGGACGGCTCCAGCAGCTCCTGCGCTGTGGCCTGCGCATACCGCTGCATTGGGGCCATGGCGATGGTCAGTCCTGCTAGCGCCATCAGGGTCAGTCCGAGTGCGAAGGTGTCTCGCCGGCCGGGCTTCGCAGGCATGTGCTCCGCGCCTTGCGCAGCTTTAATCGCTGCATCTGACCAGAACAGATGAGTGCCGGCGCGGGCCAGTGCGATCGTGGCGCACAGGCTGCCGATCAGCACCGCTGCCCACACGAGCGCCATCCCCGTGGTGGGATGGGCGCTTACGTCTGCTTCAGGAAGCGTCGCGGTGAGCATCATGGCCTTGGCGATGAAGCCCCCGAACGGCGGCAGACCCGCCATGGCGACTGCCCCCAGCGCAAAATACACGCCTGGGACGGCCTGACGGGCATGCGCCTCATCTTGCAGATCGTCGCCGTCTGCCCCGCGCACCTGCATGAGTCGACCCGACACCAGAAACAGCAGCGCCGCAGACAGTGTGGTGTGAGGCAGATAGACCAGGGTCGCCGCGATGGAGCGCTCGCTGGCCCAGCCCACACCCAGAAGCAGCAGACCGGCTGAGGCGACCACCAGCCATCCGGTCAGCCGGCGCAGGCTGCTTGCACCCAGGCTGGCACAGGTAGCCAGTGCGAATCCGGCACAACCGAGCGCGCTGAGGCCTGTCAGCAGCGGGCTGGCAAGCCCATCCGGACCCATGCCGAAGACCCCGGAGAGCACGCGCAGCGCGGCGTACACGCCAACCTTGGTCATGATGGCGAAGAGCGCGGCCACGGGCGCCAGGGCAGCCGCATAAGTGCCTGGTAGCCACAGCCCGAGCGGCAGCAGGGCCGCTTTCAATGCAAAGACCGTCAGCAACAGCGCCCCGGCCGCCTGGGCCAGACCGCGGTCGGGCGCTTCAAGTGCAGCCACGCGCAGCGCTAGGTCTGCGAAGTTCAGGGTCCCGGTGAGTCCGTACAAGAGGCTTGCGCCCAGCAGGAACACCGCCGAGCCCAGCAGGTTCAGGGCCACGAAGCGCAGCCCGGCCCCAATGCGGGTGCGCCCGTCGCCATGGATCAGCAGCCCGTAAGAAGCAATCAGCAGGACCTCGAAAAAGACGAAGAGATTGAAGAGGTCACCGGTCAGAAAGGCGCCGTTCAGCCCCATCAGCTGCACTTGCAGCAGGGGGTGAAAGTGCTCACCGGCAGCATCGCAGCGCCGTGACGCCAGCAGCACCACCACGGAGAGCGCCGCCGTGAGCGCCAGCATGAGCGCAGACAGCCGATCGACCACCAGCACAATGCCCCACGGCGCTGCCCAGTTGCCGACCAGATAGACCCCGCGCCAGCCATCGGCGGCGAGCGCCAGCATCCAGGCTGCACAGCCTGCGCTGAGCAAGGTGGCGACCCAAGCCAACAGCCGCTGCGCAGTCAGACGCCGGTCGAGCAGCATCAGGGCGGCAGCCAGCGCAGGCAGAACCACGGGCACGATCGGGGCGTGATTCACAGTCTGCCGCTCACGATGTATGCCCTGACGCGTGCCCCGAAGCGTGCCCTGACGCGTGCCCTGACGCGTGCCCTGACGCGTGCCCTGACGCGTGCCCCGAAGCGTGCCCCGTGCTGCGGAGCTGTTCGGGCCCGTGTGCATCGAGCCGCGGTGTGTGCTGAGGGGCGTCATCACGAGGCAGATCCGTGGAGTGCTCGCCCCGGCTGCCATCGTCGGTCTGCGTAGGGATGGGGTCGACTCCGTCATGCCCCTGGGCTGCGTGAGCGCGCACCGCCAGCACCAGCAGCAGCGCGGTCATCGCAAAGCCGATCACGATCGCAGTCAGAACCAGGGCCTGAGGCAGCGGATCAGCAACCGGCGGCGGTGTGCCGGCGATGGCGGCACGGCCCACCTGCAATCGCCCCATGGAGAAGATGAAGAGGTTGACCCCATAGGACAGCAGGGTGAGACCCAGCACGGTCTCAAAGCTGCCCGGGCGCAGCAGCAGATACAAGCCCGTGGCTGCGAGCACAGCGATGCCACTGGCGAGCAATAGCTCCATCAGTGGGGCCCTCCGACCGCAGCCGTGCCAGAGGCATCCTGCCGGGTAGCTGCGGCTGCAGCGCGATTGGCAGGCAGAGCTAACCGGGCGAGATCGGTCAGCGCCAGCAGCGTGGCGCCCACCACAGCCAAATAGACCCCCAGGTCGAATGCCGCCGCACTCGCGATGGGCAGCTCGCCGAGCACAGGCAGGACCGGATGACCGAAGCTCGATGTCAGAAACGGATAGCCCACCAGCCAGCTGCCCAGACCTGTGAGCGCGGCGAGCAGCAGGCCTGCGCCGATGCACTGATGCCAGCGTCGGATGGCGTGCGAGGCCGGATCACGCGCGCTGCGGGCTGATGCGTCCGATGCGTCCGATGCGTCCGATACGTCCGATACGTCCGATGTGTGGTGTGCGCCCTGCGCCATCTGCTGCAAGAGCAGCCCGATCGATGTGACCAGGCCTGCGATGAATCCACCGCCGGGCAGGTTGTGCCCGCGCAAAAAGAAATAAACCGACACCATGAGTGCAAACGGCAGCACAGCCCAGGCGAGGACTGCGAGCAGGAGCGGTCGTTGGGTTTCCGCCGACACGGCCTGTGCGCGCGACGGTCCGCTGACTGCATGCAGCGTGCGGCCCGCCAGCAGCGCATGGATGACCAAACCGGCGGCCGCCATCACCATGGTTTCACCGAAGGTGTCGAAGCCGCGGAAATCCACGATCACCACGTTCACCACATTGCTGCCGCCGGCTTCAGGCAGCGCCCGTTCAAGGTAGTGCGCGGAGCGTGTCTCGAAGGGACGCATCATGACGGCCCAGGCGATGGCGCCCAGCCCAAGGCCTGTGACCGCGCTCAGCGCTGCATCACGCAGCTTACGTGCGTCGCGATCGGGTGTTTTACCGGACTGCGCCGGCAGATAGCGCAACGCAAGCACCATGAGCAGGAGCGTGACGCCTTCAACCAGCAACTGCGTGAGCGCAAGGTCGGGCGCCGAGAGGCCGACAAATACGAGGCTGACCACCAGCCCGACGATGCCCATGCATAACAGGGCAGCCAGTCTGTGCCGAGACAGGGCGACCGTGCAGATCGCTGCTGCCACAGCCAGCAGCCACAGGACCGGCGGCCAACCATTGAGTGACCCCAGATTGAGTGGCCACAGCGCACCTGACCCTGTGCCGCCGGTGCGCTCGGCCAGGCCAACCAGCGGACCCGTTGTCTGCCACCAGGGCAGGGCGACGGCCAGGGCGACGACGGTGACTGTGAGGACGATGCTGCGCCGCACGCCCCCGGCATTGAGCATGCGATCCAGATGACCCGCGCTGCGC
>CANHUQ010000299.1 GCA_947463885.1 Burkholderiales bacterium | reverse complement strand
GAGTGAATGTCCTCGATGAAAAAAGCTTCCAGCCATGAATCCCGAAAGCTGACAATCATCGATCACCTCAGAGTCGAATAGAGTTAATGTACCGCTCAGTGGTACAGCCCGCAACCTCTCTGTTTCTGCTCTCTGTTTCTGATGTCCGGGCTCCAGGCGAATGCCTTAACAGAGCGAGACCCGTCACCGACTGTCAGGGAGTTCACAGCACTGCCACCAGCCCCGCGGTACGATTGAGGGTTGTCCGCCAAAGCCCCATCCGGGCCGCACCGCCTTCATGACTACCGCATTGCCCGCCTCCGCATCCTCCCCGTCTGCCGTCGAAACCCGTCTGCGCGAGCTGCTCGCCCGGCGCATCCTCATCCTGGACGGTGCCATGGGCACCATGATCCAGCGCTACAAGCTCACGGAAGAAGACTATCGCGGCCCGCGCTTCGCAGACTTTGCGCACGATGTGAAAGGCAACAACGAGCTGCTGTCGCTCACCCGCCCCGACGTGATCGCTGAGATTCATGCCGGCTATCTGCAGGCGGGCTCCGACATCATCGAGACCAACACCTTCGGTGCTACGGCCATCGCGCAGGGCGACTACCGCATGGCCGAGCTGGCCCGCGAGATGAACCTGGCCTCGGCGCGGCTGGCGCGCGAGCAGGCCGACCGCTTCTCTACGCCCGACAAGCCTCGTTACGTGGCTGGCGCGCTGGGACCGCAACCAAAGACCGCCTCCATCTCGCCCGACGTGAACGACCCGGGCGCACGCAACGTCACGTTTGAGGAATTGCGCGTCGCCTATGTGGAGCAGACCGAGGCGCTGATCGAAGGCGGGGTGGACCTGCTGCTGGTGGAAACCATCTTCGATACGCTCAACGCCAAGGCGGCGATCTTTGCCATCGAGGAATGCTTCGAGAAGATTGGCTACCGACTGCCGGTGATGATCTCGGGCACCGTCACCGATGCATCAGGTCGCATCCTGTCAGGTCAGACGGTCGAGGCCTTCTGGAACTCGATCCGCCATGCACGCCCGCTCACGGTGGGACTGAATTGCGCGCTCGGTGCAGCGCTGATGCGGCCCTACATTGAGGAGCTCGCAAAGAAGGCCGATACCTTTATCTGCGTCTATCCCAATGCCGGGCTGCCCAACCCGATGTCGGACACCGGTTTTGATGAAACACCTGCCGATACCTCGGCGCTGCTCAAGGAGTTTGCGCAAGCCGGCTTTGTAAACGTGGCAGGCGGCTGCTGCGGCACCACCCCCGAACACATCGCCGCCATTGCACAGGCTATCGAGGGCATGGCGCCGCGTACCGTACCCGAGCGCCCGCGTGAATTGCGCTTGGCGGGACTGGAAGCCTTCAATGTGACGGACGACGCGCTCTTCGTGAACGTCGGCGAACGCACCAACGTGACTGGCAGCAAGGCCTTTGCGCGGATGATCCTGGCCGGTCAGTTTGACGAAGCGCTGCAGGTGGCGCGCCAGCAGGTGGAAAACGGCGCGCAGATCATCGACGTGAACATGGACGAGGCGATGCTGGATTCCGTCGCGGCCATGACGCGTTTTCTGAATCTGATTGCCTCCGAGCCTGACATTGCACGCGTGCCGATCATGATCGACTCCTCCAAGTGGAGCGTCATCGAGGCAGGCCTGCGCTGCGTGCAAGGCAAGGCGGTGGTCAACAGCATTTCCATGAAGGAAGGCGAGGCTGAGTTTTTGCGTCAGGCCACGCTGTGCCGCCGCTATGGCGCGGCCGTGATCGTGATGGCCTTCGATGAAAAGGGTCAGGCCGACACTCTTGCGCGCAAGACCGAGATCTGCGCGCGCGCCTACAAGCTCCTGACCGAGCAGGTGGGTTTTCCGGCCGAAGACATCATCTTCGACCCCAACATCTTCGCGATTGCCACCGGCATTCCCGAGCACGATCACTACGGCGTCGATTTCATCGAAGCCACCCGCTGGATCAAGACCCATCTGCCGCATGCCAAAGTCTCGGGCGGCGTGTCCAACGTGTCGTTCTCGTTCCGCGGCAACGACCCGGCGCGCGAGGCCATCCACACGGTGTTCCTGTATCACGCCATTCGTGCCGGCATGACCATGGGGATTGTGAACGCCGGGCAGCTGGGCGTGTATGAGCAGATTCCCAAAGAGTTGCTCGAGCGCGTGGAAGACATCGTGCTCGACCGTGCGCCGGCATGGCCGGCAGACGTGCCTGCCGATTCGCCCGAGCGCGAAAAGACCGCCACCGAGCGCATGATCGAATTTGCTTCCACGCTCAAGGCGGGTGGACCGAAAAAAGAGGAAGACCAACTGTGGCGCTCGCAGCCGGTCAATGAGCGTCTGGCGCATGCGCTCATCCACGGCATCACGCAGTTCGTGGTGGATGACACCGAGCTTGCACGTCAGGAAGTTGAAGCCCGTGGCGGGCGGCCGATTGAAGTGATCGAAGGCCCGCTGATGGACGGCATGAACGTGGTGGGCGATCTCTTCGGCGCAGGCAAGATGTTTTTGCCGCAGGTGGTGAAGTCAGCGCGTGTGATGAAGCAGGCGGTGGCGCACCTTGTGCCGTTCATCGAAGCCGAAAAAGCCGCTGCGGGCGATCTGCGTGCACGCGGAAAAATCGTGATCGCCACGGTGAAAGGCGACGTGCACGACATCGGCAAGAACATCGTCACCGTCGTGCTTCAGTGCAATAACTTTGATGTGGTGAACATGGGCGTGATGGTGCCGGCCAATGAAATCCTGGCGCGCGCCAAGGTCGAAGGCGCCGATATCATCGGGCTGTCAGGGCTGATTACACCGTCGCTGGAAGAGATGGCCTACGTGGCCGCCGAGATGGAGCGCGACGAGTGGTTTCGCGTGCGCAAGATTCCGCTGCTCATTGGCGGGGCCACCACGTCGCGTGTGCACACCGCAGTGAAGATCTCGCCGCATTACTCGGGACCCGTCATTCATGTGACCGATGCCTCGCGTTCGGTGCCGGTGGCGCAAAACCTGGTGTCGGACGACACGCGTATCCCGTTCCTTCAGCAACTGCAGGCCGACTACGAGCGTGTGCGTGCACAGCATGCGGGCAAGAAGGGCCCGGCGCTGGTGACGCTTGAGCAGGCGCGTGCCAATGCGCCGCCGCTGTGGGATACACGCAGTGTCGCCGCGGTGGCCCAGCCATCGACCGTCGCCGCGACGAATGCGGATGCTCAGGCTGCACCGAGTCCCTATGTGCCCCCGATGCCCAAGTTCATCGGCCGACGCGAATTTCGCAATTACGACCTGGCTGAGATTGCTCGCTACATCGACTGGCAGCCCTTCTTCCAGACCTGGGACCTGCATGGCCCGTATCCGGCCATCCTCAACGATGAGGTGGTAGGCGAATCCGCACGTCGCGTGTTCTCTGATGGCCAGTCGATGCTCAAGCGCGTGATTGAAGGGCGCTGGCTCACGGCCAATGCGGTGGTGGCGTTTCTGCCAGCCGAGTCGGTCGGTGACGACATCGTGGTGTATGCCGATGCCGCACGCAGCCGTGAGGCCTTCACCTGGCAGGGCCTGCGCCAGCAGGAGGCCAAGCGTGAGGGTGTGCACAACAAGTGCCTGTCTGACTACATTGCGCCGCGCCTGATCGACGGCAAGCCTTCAGGTCTCAAAGATCACATCGGCCTCTTTGCGGTCACCACCGGTCTGGGCGCAGAGAAGAAGGAAGCCGAGTTTGCAGCGCTGCTCGACGACTATTCTTCGATCATGTTCAAGGCCATTGCCGATCGCATGGCCGAGGCCTTTGCCGAATGTCTGCACGAGCGGGTGCGTCGCGACCTGTGGGGCTATGCGCCCGATGAGGCCCTGAGCAACGAGGCGCTGATCGCAGAAAAATATCGCGGTATCCGGCCGGCGCCAGGGTACCCGGCCTGCCCTGAGCACACTATCAAGCGCGCCATGTTTGAGGTGCTGCAGGCCGATT
>CANHUQ010000298.1 GCA_947463885.1 Burkholderiales bacterium | reverse complement strand
GCACAGCAGCCTGATCGCGTCATTGCGGTAGGCATCGAGCGAAGACTCATCGGAACTGAGTAAAGGGGCCACATCCGGCATGGTGGGCAGCACCATCACACCGTCTGTGCCCAGCAGTGCGGCCAGCTGCGCCCTGAAGCGTGCGCGATACGCGCGGGCGCCAGCCACCTGCTCATCGGTCAGCACACTCGACCAGGCGAATCGCTCGGCCACGCCGGGCCCAAGCGGGGGCGCATGGCGGGTGATGAAACTGCCGTCAGTCATCCAGGCCTCGCGCCCTTGCAGGATGCGGTGATTCCAGTACATGGGCTCGAACGATTCGAGTGCAGCCGTGCAATCGGTGACGTGGCCCAGTGCGGCCACGATGCGCGCTAAGCCTGGCGCGTGTGCCTGCACCACCTCCGGGGCGAGCAGGCCCCAGGCATCGGTGGGTCGCAGCAGTCGTACCCGGGCAGGCAGTGCAGCAGGGTCTGCGCCCAGCATCACGTCGGCCACGCGCGAGAAGGTCTGCACATCGCGCGCAAAAAATCCGCAGGTATCGAAACTGGGCGACAGGTCGAGTGCGCCGTGCAAGGGGATGCGCCCGTGCGTCGGTCGAATGCCGAACAGACCGCAGTGACTGGCCGGCGCACGCACCGAACCACCGGTATCGGTGCCCAGCGCGGTATCACACAGGCCATTGCTCACGGCCGAAGCCGAGCCACTGGATGATCCGCCTGGAATGCGATCGGGCGCGGCGCCATTGCGCGGCGTCCCAAAATGCGCGTTGCGCCCGTTCATGCTAAAGGCGAGCTCATCGGTATGGGTCTTGCCCACGAAGCGGGCACCGGCATCGAGCAGGGCCTGCACCGCCGGCGCCGTGCGGTTCTTGATCCCCGATTGCGCCAACATCAGCGGATTGCCGCCCCCCGTGGGATAGCCCGCCACATCGAAGAGGTCCTTCGCCGCAAAGGTGAGATCGGCCAGCGCCCCAGTGCGGGCACCCGGCACCGCCACCGGCGGGTAAGGCATGAAAGCGTGGGCAGGGTCATCGTGCAGCAGCATGGTTGGTCTTCCGAAAGAGGACATTCGCAAACAGTGGCCGCGCAGCATAGCTTTGCTCACCCTATCCGTATACTGGACCGATCCGTGCTCGCAAAACAAAGGACATCACATGCGCCACTCACTGCATCCTGATGATGTTGCTCACCCGGTTCAATGCAGCGGACCAGGGACCTTCAATGCACAGCGCCGCACCGTCCTCGCCGCTGGCCTGAGCGCGCTGGCAGGCCCGGCGTTCGGACAATCTGCAGCCGCTTACCCTTCTCAGCCCGTGCGCATCGTGGTGCCCTCGGCGCCGGGGGGCACCACCGATCTGTATGCCCGCATTCTGGGCAAAGCTCTCGGTGAAAGCCTGGGCCAACCTTTTGTGATCGAAAACAAGCCCGGGGCCGGTTCGGTAATCGGCACCGATGCCGTGGTCAAGTCCAAGGCCGACGGACATACCCTGCTCTTTGGCAGCCTGCCCCTGTCCACCAACCCCGGACTCATGGCCAAGCTGCCGTACGACGCGCAGCAGGACCTGAGGCCGGTCATTCACATCTCGGCGCAGGGGTTTGTTGTGTCCGTAGGGCCGAAGTCGCCCTTTGCGACCTTTGCCGACGCGATCGCCGCCGCCAAACAACGCGACGTGCCGTATGCAACGCCAGGCATCGGCACGGTGGGACATTTGTCAGCGCAGATGCTCAACGTCGAGCACGGCACCCGCTTCATTCACGTTGCCTACCGCGGCAGCGCTCCCGCCATCCAGGATGTGGTCGCAGGTCAGGTCGACCTGCTCTTTGACGCCATGGCCAGCAGCAGCGCAGCTATTGCCAGCGGACAACTGCGGCCGGTCGCAACCACGAATGCCACGCGATTTGCCGCCTTACCCAACGTGCCAACGTTGCGCGAGCTGGGCTATGCAGCGGGCGAGGGGCAAGCCTACTCGGGCCTTCTGGTGCCGGCCGCCACGCCCACCGAGATCGTCACCAAGCTCAACGCCGCACTCAATGCGGCCTTCAAGCGACCCGATGTCCGGCAATCCTTCGAACGTTTGAACGTGACACCGGTCGGCGGCACGCCCGATGCGTTCGGTCAGCTGATCCGTCAGGAAGGCGAACGCTGGGTTCCGCTGATTCGCAGGCTGGGGCTGAAGGCCGAATAGCCCGCCCGCCCGAAGCACCCTCTGATGACTCAGACCTGGTCAGCGTATGTCGATGTCGTTAGCGGCGATGGCACCCGTGCGCTGATCGTACGGGTCTCGCACGATCCCGCTGCGGATCGTGCCGAGATTTGGGTGCATGCATTTATTGATGGCCGTCTCTTCGGCCATATGAGCGCTCACCCCTGTCCGCCGCTGGCAGCGTCCACGACGGGTGACGCACGCCAGCAGGCCGTACTCGACCTGCCCGGCGGGCGGTTCAGCGCACACGTCATGGCCAGCGAAACCGATCGGACTGTTTTCGGCGAGGGTCCCATCGCGCTGGATGTGACGCTGGCCTGGGCTACCGATGGGCAACAGGGCTCCAATCTGCGCGGACGAAATGAGCGACTGGTGAAGGTCGATGCAACTGTCACCCTGGACGGTCAATGCATCGACCTGTCGGGATGGGGGCATCAACACACTCAGCTGCAGGAGCAGCCGCGCTTCGCAGTGCCCTTCACCTATCTGTCGTTGCGCGGTGACGAAGCCGGCCTGGTGGGCCTGCTCGCCTCCAACCTGCAGCGCGGCTTCGGTCATCTGCGCGGAGTGGCATTGAACGCCACGGCCTTGCGTGTCGACCCGCCCGCCGTGCGGCGAACGCTGCAGATGACGATTGCAGACACGCATCTGCAAGGCAACCTCTCGCGCACCTACCAGTACTGGATTCCGATGGGAGGCGGCTGGCGAGACGGGTCAATCGTAGCCGGTGCACTCGATGGCGTGCCAGTCAGCGGCGTGATCAACGACTACGCCGGACCGGTCGGCTGACACAACAGAGGGCAGCGACTGTCGTGGCAGGCAGACCCTAGCTCACTTCGACTCGATGACCAGGCCGTCCGCTTGTGCACCCGGTGTGCAGTCATTGCGCCGCGCCCCGTCAAGAAACGCCCCCATGACCTGTACCACGCTGGCTTCCAGAGTTGGCGGTGCCGCTATGCCTGCCAGGTTCATATGCGTGGCACCGTCAAATACAGCGAGCCACTTGCAGCCCGCAGCCATGTCGCGGAAGGGTTCAGTGCGCGTCTCCCACGACCCGCCGCCCAGCTCGGTGTCACGGGTGCCCGTGATGCTGAGCACTGGACGGCGCAGGGTTGACCACGCCTGAGCAGGAAAGATCAGCCCGCTGCCCTGGGGCGACAGGGCCACATAGGCGTCGAAGGCTACCGCTCCGGTGAGTGCGAGCTTGTTTCGGGCGCCGGCTTCGATCATGACTGTGGCTGCGCCCATCGAGTGTCCGACAAGAATCTGTTCGGGGCCTTCACAATGCGAGCGTGCCCATTGTCTGGCAGCTGCGATGTCCATGAAGCGGCCGCGATAGGCACTCGCGTTTGTGATGAGTTCTCCCAGGCCCTCGCGCAGCCCTTTGCGTTGCACGTATTCGCGCAGCGCCTGGCGGCCACTCTCCTGGTGCCCCATCACCAGTGCGAGGTATCCGATGGAGGACAGGCCTTCACCGAGGTACGTATAGCCCTGCTCGGACCCGCCCGCGCCGGGCGAGATCATCGCGATACCTCGGCACGCTTGCCCCTGCGGGCGATAGACCATCGCCGCCATCGATTGCCCGTCCTGGCGGGTCAGTGTGAGCTCCTCTCGAGCGAGTGCGCCAGCAGGCGTGACACCCGTCAGGACGGTGGCAGCCAGAGCAACCACGTGGCCACTGAATGACACGCTCGCTGAGACCCGGCGCATCGCACTGGCAAGCCACCGCGAGAGCGACTGAGTCGGACAGTTCCGCCGACGTGTCGGCGTCGCGAGCGTCCTCACCAAAGTGTT
>CANHUQ010000297.1 GCA_947463885.1 Burkholderiales bacterium | reverse complement strand
GGCCCGCTGCAGGCCAAGGAGCCCGACCTGGCCAAATACCGCGGCCGCTATGACGCAGGCTGGGATGTGCTGCGCGCCGAGCGTCTGGCACGGCAAAAGGCGCTCGCCCTGGTGCCTGCCGATACGCAGCTCGCCCCACGTGATCCGGCGGTGCCCGCCTGGGACACGCTGCCCGCCGATCAGCGCGCGCTCTTTGTGCGCCACATGGAAACCTACGCGGCGATGCTCGATTGCGTCGACCAGAACGTGGGCCGCCTGGTAGCGCTGCTGCAGGAGATGGGCGAGCTCGACAACACCATCATCGTGTTCTCGGCCGACAACGGCGGCACAAGCTCCGCCGGCAGCTACGGCAACATCTATTTCAACCGCCGCTTTGCAGGCCTGCCTGCCTTGCCGCTTGAAGAAGACCTCAAGCATGTCGACAAGATCGGCACAGGCGAAGTGCCGGCGCTCTACCCCATGGGCTGGGGGCAGGTGAGCAACACCCCCTTCCCCTCGTTCAAGACCTACACAGGCGGCGGCGGGCGCAGGGTCAGTCTGCTGGTGTCGTGGCCGGCGCGCATTGCAGATCAGGGTGCGGTGCGCACGCAGTTTGCGCATGTGACCGACCTCATGCCCACGCTGCTGGACCTGACCGGCGCGCCGCCCCTGGCCACCTCGCACGGCGAGGCTGCGTTGCCCATGCATGGTGCCAGCCTGGCGCCGGTGCTCCTGAACCCGCAGGGCACATCGGCACGCAGCGAGCAGTACTACGAGTGCTGGGCCAACCGCGCGTATTGGCGCGAGGGCTGGATTGCAGTGTCGATCCAGAAGCGCGGCGAGGCGGTCAACTTCGACAACTGGACGCTGCACCATCAGGCCACGGACTTTTCCGAGTCGGTGGACCTCGCGTCGCAGCACCCCGAGCGCCTGCGTGCGTTAACGGAGGCCTTCGATGCCGCCGCCTGGTCGAACATGGTCTATCCGCTGGATAACCGCACGCCGCTGCAAAAGTTCAATGAAATCCCTCCGCAGCAGCGGCCCGCCCCAAGCGGCACGCGGCGCTTTTTGCCGGGCGGGCAGACCGTGCATCGCAGCACCATCATTCCGCTGATCGCTGACCGCGCGTTTCGTATCAGTGTGCGCGCCCGGCACACGGCCACCGACGAAGGCGTGCTCTTTGCCATCGGCGAAGTGTTCGGTGGCATGACGCTGTTCATCGAAGACGGCATGCTGCATTTCACCTACAACGGCTTTGGGCAATACACGCGACTGGCGCCGGCCAGCATCCCCGCCGGCGCGCAAGCCTTTTCCATCGACTATCAGGCCCTGGGCCAGCGCACCGGACAAGGCCGACTGATGATTGACGGTGCGCCCTGCGCCGGAGCTGCCGGCCAATGGACCGCATTGAGCCCGACCGTGATGGGCGGCTTTCATGAAGGTCTGGACATTGGCCTGGACCGACGTGCGCCGGTGGACTGGTCGCTGTATCAGCGACGCCGTGCGTTTCGCTACAGCGGGACCATCATTGATCTGACGATTGAATCGGGCGCCTTTGCGCCAGGCTCAGCCTATGCCAAGGGCTGAGCCCTTGTATTGCGGGCAGTCGGCCCTTGCCGCATGCTCGCGCGGTTCGCGGCCGAGCGCTGTGACTGAATGTTGTTGAATGAAACTACTAAGGACTGCGTCATGACTTCCACTCGCATTAAACCGTCGTCTGCAGCCCGCACTCAGCGCGCTGCAACGAACACTTCGGCCGAGACGGCCAAATCGATCAGCCCCTCACGGCGTGCGCTGCTGCAAGCCGCCTCGGCTGCAGCACTGGGTGCGGCCACAGGGAGCGTGTCGGCCCAGACGGTCTGGCCGCAGCCCGGCAAGCCCATCCGCATCGTGATCCCCAGCGGCGCCGGCGGCGGCGCAGACATCTTTACGCGCCAGTGCGCCGAATGGCTGACCAAGGAACTGGGCACCCAGGTCATCGTCGACAACAAGCCTGGCGCCACCGGCATGTTGGCCACGCAGGAAGTGGCGCGCGCCGTGCCCGATGGTCACACCCTGCTGGTGTCCTTCACCGCAGCCACCGTGGCCAACAAGCTGATCATGCTCAAGCCGCCGGTGGATCCGCTCGATTCGCTCACGCCGATCGCACGCGTGGGCGGGCGTGGTGGCAACCTGCTGATCGTGAACCCGCAGGTCCCGGTGAAAAACCTCAAGGAGCTCGTCGAGTATTCCAAGACGCGCAAGGATCTGTCTTACGCATCCTGGGGTGTGGGCTCGGGCGGCCATCTGGTGATGGAGTGGCTCAAGACTGTCACCGGCATGCAGATCGTGCACGTGCCCTACAAGACCGTTGCGCAAATTCCGCCTGATGTCATCTCGGGCGTGATGCCCGTGGCCACCATCGACAAGGCCACGCCCGTGACCCATATCAAATCAGGGCGGGTGCGCGGCTTGTCCACGCTGGGCAACGAACGCGCCCCGCAATTGCCCGATGTGCCCTCGCTCGCCGAACAGGGCTACAAGATCGACGCCATCCCCTGGTACGGTTTCTTCGGACCCAAGGGCCTGCCGCGCGACCTGACCGAACGGATCAACGCTCTGATCAATCGCTGGATGGTGACCCCCGAGGTGGTGGCGTTTTTCGAGCAGAAACAAAACGACCACCCGCCCATTCCGATCTCGGTGGCTGACTTCGAAAAAGTCATCCAGGCCGATCTGGTGAGCTGGAAGAAGCTCATCGATGCAGCGGGTGTGAAGCCCGAGTAAGGGCTGCACGGATGAATCAGTCCGTGCCCGGTGATCGGGCGCGGTGCTGATCGTCATGCAGAGGGCTAACGCCTCACCAGGGCGCAGACGTTCGGACGCGCGAGATCAGAGCGCGTCTACGCGCGCCCGATCAGCCTGCACGTAGTCGACGATCTCGCGGGCAAACGGCCCGGCCACGGCCAGCGCGCTGAAGTCGATCGGCACATTGACGTATTGCAGGCGCAGCACATCGTGCCCGTCATCGAAGAGCGGGCTTAGGGCTGCATAGTGAAAGCCCAGCCGCTCGGCTGCTTCCAGGGCGGCCGGGCAGCCTGGGTCGTCCAGCCGCAGGGACATGAAGATCACGCGTGCACCCGCGTCGCGGACCAGCTGCTGCAGGCTGGCTCGCAGCCGTTGGGCCACGTCATGACCCACCGCGCGCACCGCCATGACACCGATGTCGATCTGCGGCACGTATTGCACGATGACGTCGGTATGCTCGGCAGCAGGCCCGGCAGGCCCCGCGTCCTGAACGTCAATGCCGCAGTGGGCATAGGTGCGCCACAACATCTGCCGGTGCACGGGCGGTGCGTACACCCGTCGCGCTGCCTGAGGGCCCAGTGGCTGGTGATAGAACATCACACTGGTTCGCTGGCCGGCTGCAGCCGAATCGATCGCCTTTAAGCCCAGCAAGTGACTGGCGACCAGACCCAGCAGGACGCCACAGGGCCGGGACCCCAGGCTTTCGTTCGCTTTCTGGCTGAAAGGGTGGGCCATGGTGGGTTCGCTGAAGACCGCGGTCATGCCGCGCTCACGCGCCGCGTCCTCCACGAAACGGCGCATACGTTCCATCAGCCCGCGGCTGCGGTGAGCGGGATCGACCACTGCCTTGCCGAGTTCGCCCGTGAAGGGTTGTTGCACACCGAATTGCCCGAAGCCCTGGACATCGAGGGCGTAATGGCCCACCACCTCGCCATCGGCGGTGACCGCAACCGCAGACAGCACCAGACCGGCCTGATTCAATGCACGGATCCGGTCGGGCAGATAAAAATCGTCGACCGGATAGGTAAAGCCGTAGGTGCGGTACATCGCGACCGCGATCTGATGCCAGTCGGTGACTTCGCCGGGCAGTCTGACGGTGTAATTCTGAGGCGGTGCCAGCGGCACCTGTTCGTCGAAGGCCTGCAGGCGTTCCGGCTGCACCCATGCGGCCACGGCGGGTTGCGGGCGGTTGAACACCATCTGCGTGCGGTGACCCTGGCGGCCCAGCGGCATCCAGGTGACTGAATCGGCAGCAT
>CANHUQ010000296.1 GCA_947463885.1 Burkholderiales bacterium | reverse complement strand
TGATCGCCGACTACGACCTGCCCGATGGCCTGGCGATGCAACAGCTTTCAGGATTCATCGACCTCGGAGATTGAGAGCGCCTGCATTGATTTCTATTGCAGCAGGTTGCAGACTGGCAAAAAATGCGTCGAGTTGCGCAGTTGTTGACCTTTAGGCAGACTGGTCCTAAGTCGTCAACGTCTGTCGCGTCAACTGCCTCGTCAAGCGTAGACCACGAGCATATTGAGGACATCCTGTACTTGCGACCTGCACGGAGGCTCACTTGACTCGACTTTCGATTTCTCTGACGCGTACGGCGGGGCGGTATGCAATCGCTGCCGTGATCGGCATTCTTTATGGATGCGGCGGCGATTCGACAACAGAGCAAGCGGTTGCTCCGACGCCAGCCCCCACCCCTGTGGCGCCTGTGCCCACACCCGTCACACCGACCCCCACCCTTGTGGTCAAAGGATCAGTGTCCAAAACGCAGACAGCCGCCGCGCCCTCTATCGTGTCGCGCATGCTGGCTTGGGTGCTGCCGCGATCCGCTCACGCGCAGACGAGTTTGGCTGGTTCGCCGACCTCAATGAAGATGAAGTTCCACGCGCTGCTGATCAGCCCTAATGCAAATTGCAGTGGCCCCTATACCGAGGTCCAGCGTTATGCCACGCCACGCGAATTTGACCTGGCGACGAATCCCACGCTGTTTGAGGGCTCACCGCCAGCGGGAACCTACCGGTGCATCATTTTCGAGACAGACGATTCGCTGGGTGTGATGCCGGACGCTGCGGCACAAGCCGCTTTTCCTGGCAAGTGTGCCGTGGGAACGCTGTATACCAATGACCTGTATCGGGCGCCCGATACGGACTTCAAAACACAGGCAGGCACTACGATTGTGGCTCGCGGCTCGCGGATATCTCCGGTTGTAGACCGGATCTATCTGTTCGCCTCGCGCGACCCGGCGGCAGCCAATGCCCGTACGGGTGGGCCCAGCGAGAACCAGACGCTGATGCTCAAAACCGACCTGATCGTCCCGGGTTCGACAACCCTGTATTTCGATGCCACCGGCGGCATTTTGGGAGGCACCGACTCGGGAGCGCCTTACTGCGTGGCTGAGCGAGTTGAGATCGGGGTGCGCTGATCGGCCACATTCCCGACCCGGTCCAGATGCGGAGGGTCGTTAGCCTCGTGATTGACGACCGCCTCATGGCGGCCACTCTCAAGGCGACGGGCGTGAAGACCAAGCGTGAGGTCGTCGAACTTGGGCTGCGAACGCTGCTGCGCCTGAAGCAGCAGACCGAGCTGAGAAAACTACGCGGCAAGTACGAGCGGGAGGGCGATCTCGACGCCATGAGGCGTGACAAGTGATTCTGGTTGATTCCAGGTCTGGATCGACTTTTTCCGCAACGTCGACACACCGCAGGCAGACTGGCTCGACCGTCATCTTGGCGATGAAGTCTTATTGGTGGGAGACCTGATCCTGGCCGAAGTGCTGCGCGGACTCAAGGAAGACCGAGGGTTTTCAGAGGCACGGCGCCTGTTGGGGCGGCTCGAACAGGTGGCGTTCTGCGGCCAGGATGTCGCCGTCCAAGCGGCCAGGCACTACCGGCGTCTTCGTGCACAGAGCGTGACCGTCCGAGGTGCCAACGATGCGATCATTGCCACCCGTTGCGTGATCAGTGGCTACCGGTTGCTGCACAGCGACCGAGACTTTGACCCATTCGAAAAGCACCTGGGCTTACGAGTCGTTGATTGCGGGCGCTAACTCAAGCATTGAGCTGCCTGAAACAGCGCTACCTGGCTGGCGCGGGCTTGCTATGCTGAGCCGAATCTTGGCTGCCCTTCTGGATACAAGGACTCCTTCATATGAATGACGACCCGCGCTGCTGTGGCAGTGGCACCTGCATTATCGATCTGGAGGGCCGCTGCTGGTGTGGTCAACAATGGGATGGCGAAAAGATGTGCCAGACCCCGTTGAACCATCCAGTTGCAATCGAGCCTGCTGATGAGGTTCAAGTCCATTCCGTGCCTAAAGCACACAACCGTTGACTTGCACGAAAGGCTACCGTTGCCTTCATCAGCAAAGGCCGGCGGCGTGGCTCTAGCAACGCGATGATGCATCCATTTTCTTGGCGGACCATTTGGGTCGCGTTGCTGCTGGCAAACAGCACGGCGCTGGCTCAGTCCGCTGCTTCCTCAGAGCGCTACAGCCCCATGACTGCCAGCGCTGACGGCATCGGCAAGCGCTACATGGGGCGCGAGATCTCGGCAGTGATGGGCTGGCAGGGCGCCGCCTGGCTCGAGCGCGCAGAGCGTGATCGCGAAGAGCGCACTGACCTTTTGCTGGCTGCACTCAAACTGCAGGCTGGCATGGTGGTGGCCGATATCGGCGCGGGCACGGGTTACCTGTCGCGGCGAATGGCGCAGGCAGTGATGCCGGGCGGCAAAGTTTGGGCTGTCGATCTGCAGCCGGAGATGATCCGTCTGCTGCAGGCGGGTGCTGCGCGCAGCGGGCTGACGCAGATCGAGGCGCGGCTCAGCAGCGTTGACGACGTCAGGCTGCCCGCGTCGTCGGTCGATCTGGCAATCATGGTCGACGTCTACCACGAGCTGTCTTACCCGTACGAGATCATGGCCAGCCTCATGAAGGCCCTCAAGCCCGGCGGCCGCATTGTTTTCGTCGAGTACAAGGCCGAGGACCCGGCCGTGCCCATCAAGCCGCTGCACAAGATGAGCGAGGCGCAGATCAAGCGCGAGGCCGCGGTCTTTCCCCTGGACTGGGAGCGCACGGTGAGCACTCTGCCCTGGCAACACGTTGTGGTGTTCCGCAAGCGGGACTGATGCATTCTTGATTCTGCATAGAAGCGGATTCAGAGGAGCGTCTATGACCAAGCCCGCTAAGCCGCTGCCCAAGTTTAGGACCGAGGCGCAGGAGCGCGCGTTCTGGGAGACCGAAGGTCGCGACTCCACTCAGCATCTCGACTGGGCGAAGGCGCAGCGCGTGGTGCTGCCCAACCTCAAGCCCTCGACCAAGACGATCTCGCTGCGCCTGCCGCAACATCTGCTGGATGCCATCAAGGCGGCAGCCAATGCACGCGATGTGCCCTACCAGTCGCTGATCAAGGTGTGGCTGCAGGAAAAGGTGGAGCAGTGACAACCGTTCTAACCGGGGCCGCGCGACCGAGCGGTACCCGGGGTCATGCCTCAGCGTTGTCAAGGTTCCGGATTGAACATCGCATCGATATCGCGCGCGCCATGCAGCACGCGCACGACATCGATCCCGTCGTCGAGTGGCAGGTAGAAAACAACGTAGCGCCCTACAGGAAAACTGCGCACACCGGGCGCCAGCTCTTGGCGGGAACGACCCATCATCGGCTGCGTCGCTAGCAGCCGGAACTGCTCGTCAAGGTGATCCACCCAGCGATCGGCGGCGGCGACACTGTCGTCGGCGATGAAGTCCCAGATCTCGAGGATGTCGGTCTGCGCGAGCGGTCGACGCGTCACCCGGGGCATTCAGCCCCTCGCCGGCCCGTTCGTCCGCCGAGCACGCGCCTTGCTTTTGAGCGCTTCGGCATCCCAGGGTTGGCTCGACCCGCTGGCCAACCCCTGGCGCACATCGCTGCGCAACTGCGCGAGCTTGGCATCCCGCAGTCGATCCTGTTCGTCCATGAGCCGAAGCGCCTCGCGAACCACCTCGCTCGCCGACGTGTAGAGACCAGAGGCAACCTTCGAGCGGACGAGTTCTTCCAGCTGGGGGGTCAGGTTGACGTTCATTCCCATGGGGTGCAGACCTTCAGGTGATTGAAGCGGACATTATGTCAAGGAATATCAAATATGGACAATTTCAGGTGTTTGCTTGTGAGCAAGCACCTTTGCTGGCGACGGTCCACGAGGTCAGGTCTGCGTATCCAGGTGATCGAGTAGTGCCGGGTTGACCGCCACGAACCGGCGTCGACCTTCCTGCTCCCCACGCGCGCGGCCACGTTCTTCCAGCAGGGCGAGCGCGGCCTTGAGGGCGTTGCCGTCACGTACGCATCCAGGACCGTACTGGTAGATCCGGGCCGAGGTGATGCGCGGGTCGCCGGTGCGCGCGGCCTCGCCGCGCAGCCAGGCATCGAAGCGGATGGCGGCAGCCAGATC
>CANHUQ010000295.1 GCA_947463885.1 Burkholderiales bacterium | reverse complement strand
CACCCGTCAGCACGCGCGGGCTGGAGACCACCTTGCCGCGCTGATCGGCTTCGAGTGCAGAAAGCTCCAGATTGACGAACCGGGTCGCGGCCGAGCCAAACAGACTGATCGCAATGCTGGTGGGCGAGATGCCGTTGATGCTGGCTGCCGGCAAATTCACGAAGTTGGTGTTGTTGATGCCGGTGGGCCGACCCAGACCCGGCGCATTGATGCCCGCCAGATTGCTGCCCAACTGCGAGGACAGGTCGCCCACGCCTTGCAGGTTGCCCGACACCGTGGAGTACATGTTGCTGCCCAACACGGGGGTACCGGCACCATAGACCGGCACATTGACCGCCACGGGCTGACCACTGACCGGATCAAGCTGCGAGCCGGTGCGAGCAATGGTGCTGCGGATGTCGTTGAAGCCCCACTTCACGCCCAGGTTGCGCGAGAAGCCATCGTCGGCCTCGACAATGCGGGCCTCGATCAGGACCTGACGCACCGGCACGTCGAGCTGACCGATGATGCGGCGAATTTCATCCAGGCGCGAAGCCGTATCGCGCACGAACACCGAATTGGTCCGTTCATCAGCGACCACGCTGCCGCCCTTGGACACGAGCTTTTGCTTGTCGTCACTGAGCAGCTTCTGAACCGCGTCGGCCTTCTGATAGTTGAGCCGGAAGGTCTCGACGCGTGTGGGCTCGATCTCGGCGATCTGCTGGCGCGATTCCAGGTCGAGTTTTTCCTGCGTGGCCAGCTCATCACGAGGCGCCACGAGGATCACGTTGCCATTGCGCCGCATATCAAGATTCTTCGACTGCAGAACAATATCGAGCGCCTGATCCCAGGGCACATCTTTCAGGCGCAGCGTGAGGTTGCCGGTGACCGACTCGCGCACCACGATGTTGAGGTTGGTGAAATCGGCGATGACCTGCAGCAGGGCGCGCACGTCGATATTCTGGAAATTGAGCGACAGCTTGTCGCCGCGGTAGCCGGGGCGCGAGCCTGCGCCGGACACGGCACGGCTCGGGTCTTCGCGTGTGGCCTTGACCTCGATGACGAACTGCGTATCGCTCTGATAGGCGTTGTGCTCGAAGGTGCCAGCCGGCTCGATCACCATGCGGGTGTTCTCGCCTTGCTGGAAAGTGCGCACCGTTTTCACCGGCGTGGCGAAATCCGCCACATCGAGTCGGCGCCGCAGATTGTCGGGCAAGCGGGTCTTTTGAAAGTCGACGACGATCGTCTGGCCCTGCTGGCGAATGTCGACCCCGGTCTGGGCGTCGGACAACTCCACGACGATGCGTCCTTCCCCGTTGGTGCCCCGGCGAAAATCGACATCGCGCAAGGCATGGCTCACCGTTGCATCGCCCTTGGCGAACGTGAAACCTGCCGCGGGCAAGGCCGCCGAACTGGCCGGGTTTGCAGCGGCGCTTGAGGCGACTGGCTGCAGGGTGATCAGCACCTCATTGCCTTCGATGCGTGCCTGCTGAACGACTGCACGACGCAAGTTCAGCACAACGCGCGTGCGATCGCCCGACTGCACCAGATTGGCACTGCGTGCATCGCCCTGACCGAGCTCGACCGCACTTTGACCGACCGCATTGGCCGTGTCGGCAAAATCAAGCGCCAAGCGCGGCGGATTGGCGACGATGAAGCTGGCCGGCACGCTTGCCGGGGGCGCCTTCATCTGGACGCTCACGACCGTGGCGCTGCCCTGCTGGGTGGCCCGCACCGCCTCGATGGCATTGGACTGCGCCTGCGCCGACACGGCCCAGCCAGCCAAAGCGGCGAGCCCCAGTGCAGAGTGAATCACCCGCGCAATGGTGCGACGCACGACTGCTCCCCGAAATACTGCGGTCGGCCGGGACGGCGTGCGCGCGAACCAAACTCTCATTTGCCGGATTCCTGAAGCTGCAGCTCGGTGATGCGTTCGACCCAGTCGCCTGCGGCATCCTGGACCAGTTCGCGCACGAAGACCCCGGACTCCGAGATCCGGGTCACGCGGCCGAAATTTTGCCCGATATGGTGACCCACCCGAACCTGATAGAGCGCAGTGTCGGCCTTGAGCAACGCCACCTGCATGCTGCCCTGGCGCAAGTTGCCGACCATGCGCAGCGTATCCAGCGGAAAAGCTTCCAGTGCCTCACGACGACGCGCCAGGTCTGGCTGCAGGCTGGCACCTGACGAAGACGAGGCACTCGCGACCATGATGCGCAAACGGCCCAGGCTGAACGGGTCCACCTGATCACTGGCGCGATATCGGAAGGGCTCGAAACGCTTGGGCTCGGAGACCTTCTCGACCACCGTCGGTGTGGCCTGACGGGTTTCATCCATCCAGGTCTGAAGATCCTGATGACCACTGTCACAACCGGCGAGTATGGTCAGCGCAAGCGTGAGGCCGCTGATCTGGAGGGCGCGCAGCATGCGAGGGTTTCGAGGTGTGCGACGCTGCGGCAGCCGTCCCGCCACGGGCATGAAGGTGTTCATTTCTTGGCGGCTCCTTCTGCGGCCTTCTTCTTGGCGGCTGCGGCGCGGGCCTGGGCAATTTCTTCTGCATCGAGGTAGCGGAAGGTGCGGGCCGTGGCATCCATGGAGAGCAGCGCCGTCTTGTCTTGCTGTTGAATCGACACGTTGTGCAGGGTCACGATCCGCGGCAGGTTGGCCAGATCGCTCGCAAAGGCCCCTAGGTCATGGTAGTTGCCCACCACGCGCACGGTTATCGGCAATTCCGCATAGTAGTCCTTGACCACCACCTGGCCCGGCTTGAAGAGTTGAAGCTGCGCGCCTCGCCCCACCCCCGCCTGATTGATGTCTGATAACAGCGCATCCATCTCGGCCTTGCTGGGCAGCTGCTTTTCGAGCTGGCTCACATACTGCGACACCTGCTCCTTTTGCTTGCGCAGCACAGGCAGGTTGACCGCCTGACGGATCTTGTCGGTGTACTGCGCCTTGAGCTGCTGCTCTTCGTTGCGTCCCGCTTCAAGCTCATCGAACAGGCCGCGCCAATACAGGCCCCATCCCACCGCCAGCAGCGAGACAAAGAGCAGCGAAAACACCGCCACGCGCGGCAGCACTGGCCACAAACCAGGATGACGTCCGTTGAGCCCCTGGAACTGGCGGGTGACACGGGTCATGTCGAAAGACGGGCGGGCTTTAGATGAACGGGACATGGTGCAGCCTGCAGGTCAGCGTGCCGCGCCGAGCTTGATGGGCTCGGTCGATGGCGTCGAAGTGGTGGGCGTCGCACCGCGTGCGCCCGCTTCCGAGGGAGGTGTGGCGCGTTGGACCATCGCATTCAGTGTGAATTCGTACACTTTGCGCACATCCTTGTCCTTGGCGCCCGGCGCGGGCTTGAGTTCGACCTCCTTGATCTCACCCAACTCAGGGCGCTCCAGCCAGGGACTGCGCTCGGACAGATTGCGCAGCAACTCGGCCACGCGCTCGTTGGTCTGAGCATGGCCCGTGAGCGTGACCCGCCGATCGTCCTGCTTGAGCGCACGCAAGTACAGCCCTTCGGGCGCCATCTTCAGCAGCTCGTCGAACAGATGCACGGGCACCGTGCGTTCGCTTTGCAAATCCTCGACCGCCTTTTGCCGCGCACGCAAGGCAACGATCTCCTCACGCAGCGTTCGAATCTCGGCAATCTGGCGATCCAGGCGCATATTTTCCTCACGCACGAACTGATTGCGATCGCGCTGCACATCGATGCCCTGACTGATCACCATGCCTCCCGCAAAGACCGCCGCGGCACCCGCCAGCGCCACAAGGCCCAGCATCGACAGAAACTCGCGCTTGCGCCGCTCGCGCGCGACTTCGCGATGGGGCAGCAAATTAATGCGGATGGCCGCCGCCCGAGGCAAGGCGGGTGGCGCCGGCTCGCGTGTACCGGTCGGGGTGGCGGTCGCCGTGCGTTGGCCAAACATCGTGCGCCGGCTCATGCGTCGAACCTCCTCATGGCCAAGCCGCAACTCACCATGAGCGCGGGGGCATCGACCTGCAGCTGACGTTCACGGATGCTCGGAGCAATCTCCATGCCCTGGAAGGGGCTCATGATTTCAGTGGCCACCTGGGTGCGTTCAGCGATCGCCTCGGCGAGCCCGGGCGTCACCGCGGCCCCGCCCGCCAGAAAGATCCGAT
>CANHUQ010000294.1 GCA_947463885.1 Burkholderiales bacterium | reverse complement strand
TGCCCGACATTACCGAACAGACCCGAAACGGATGTGGTGTTGATGATGCGTGCGGCCTGATCGGTCTGACCATCTTTGTGCCGGGCCTTCCACCAGGCCGCCGCATGGTGCATCGGTGCGAAGGTGCCTTTCAAGTGCACGTTGATGACGGCATCCCACTCTGCTTCGGTCATGTTGGTGAGCATACGATCTCGCAAGATGCCCGCGTTGTTCACCAGCACATCAAGCCTGCCAAAGGTATCGACCGCTTGCTGGACCAGTCGCGATGCGCTGCTCCAATCCGAGCAGCTTTCAAGATTGGCGACGGCTTCGCCGCCCGCAGCGCGAATCTCTCGGACCACCGCTTCGGCGGGCTGCTCTTCTTCGCCGCCTGGCGTGCCGTCGGCCGCACTGCCCAGATCGTTGACCACCACCTTCGCGCCATGGGCGGCCAGCAGCAATGCGTATTCCCGGCCGATGCCGCGGCCTGCGCCGGTCACAATCGCTACGCGGCCTTCACAGAGTCGTTCACTCATGGGGGGTCTCCTTGTGTTGTGGTGGGGTGTGAAGGCAGGATACGCCGCAGATTCAACCTCGTGGAGACCGAGCATGAGCCGCCGTTTCGTTGATTTGTCGATCTATCTCGAAAATGATGTCGTGAGCGACCCGCCGGTCATGAAGCCTCATATCGAGTACATCCGGCACGACCAGAGTGTCGAATCCATCGCATCATTTTTTCCAGGTCTGAAAAAGGAAGACCTCCCTGACGGAGAAGGCTGGGCCGTGGAGCGGGTGATCCTGTCGACGCACAACGGCACGCACCTGGATGCGCCTTATCACTTCCACAGCACCATGGACAAGGCGCTAGGCGGGCAACGCACCGCTACGACCATCGACGAAGTACCGCTCGAATGGTGCTTTCAACCTGGTGTGAAACTGGATTTTCGCCACCTGCCTGATGGTCACGTGGTGACGGCGCAGGAAGTGCAGGCTGAACTGGAGCGCATCGGGCACACCTTGTCGCCGCTGGAAATTGTGGTGGTGAACACGCGGGCAGGCAGCCGATACGGGCACGGCGACTATGTGTCGTCGGGCTGCGGCATGGGCTACGAAGCCACCATGTATCTGCTCGAGCGCGGGGTCAGACTGACTGGGACTGACGCCTGGAGCTGGGACGCACCATTCGTCCATACAGCGGGAAAATACGCACAGACAGGCGATGCCGGGCTGATCTGGGAGGGACACAAGGCAGGACGGGACATCGGCTACTGTCACCTGGAAAAGCTGCACAACCTGGAGGCCCTGCCTGCCACCGGTTTTTACATCAGCTGCTTTCCGCACAAGATCCGCGGGGCTTCGGCCGGATGGACCCGAGCGGTGGCCATCTTCGATGAGGCCCTGCAGGCCTCGATACAACGCGCCTGAAGCAGCCGCGACGTTATCGCACGAAGTAGAAGTCGCCCACCACCTGATCGTAGATCGCCGGCACTTGCTCGTGCCCGATCGTACGGGCGCTTTCCACGACTTTCTTGCGCACTTCGCGGATCACGTTATCCACCCGCATACCAGGCGTTCGGATTTCGCGCAGCAAGGTGCGGGTGAAGAGCCCGTTCGGGTCGCGGTCCTGAGGACCCAGGCGGTCAAGCGCCTGCTGCCCGGCACCGGCGGAAAAGATCACCATCTGGCCTGTGGCGGCCGTCGTGGGCGCAAGCCCACGTGTGCCGATTGAGCGGCCCGCCACCTTGGGAAACGGGTTGTCACGACAGGCATCGATCATGGCCACGGTGAGCTTGACGCGTCGTTCGGACATTTCATCGAGCACGCGCTGCAAGGCGATGCCGTCGTCGCGCACCTGCTCCTCACTCTCCTTGCGGATATCGGTCGCCAACAGGTAGTTGCTGCCGCCGATTTGCACGCCATGGCCGGCAAAGAAGAAGACCACTTCATCTCCGCCTTCGACCTCGCTTCGAAATTGCCGCAACACGCCCTTCATCGCGCGCTCGTCCAGATCCAGCCGCAAGGTGACCTTGTAGCCCATTTCACCCAGTACACGTGCCAGGGCGCTGGCATCGGCGCGAGCGGTCTCCAGGCGCGACACATTGGCGTAGGCGTCGTTACCGATCAGCAGCGCTTTGCGATTGGCGACGACGGGACGTGCGATCGCAGGCCGTACTGGATCAGCGGCACGTGGCGCGTCGATCGTCTGCGCACTGGTCTGGGCCACTGAGGCGGGCCTCGGAATCGACGGCGCTGCTGTAGCGGTTTGCGAGGCGACCGCTGCGGGCGCGCTTGCAGCAGGGAGCGCCGTCGCTGCCGTGCCCTGCGGTGCGTTGCGCCGGCCTGGATCATTCGCCAGTTGCGCGTCAACCATTTGCGCGAAGGTCTGGCTGCTCACGTTTGGTCGGGCGGTCGCAGGCGGAGCCGACCCGGGAAGCGCGGGCGGAGCCGATCCGGGAAGCGCGGGTGTTGACGCTGGACGCGTCTCCAGCGCGATCAAGGGCCGGCCGCCGGCCTGAGCCTGGCGCGCATAGTCATTCATCAGCCGATCGAAATCGGCGCGCTTAAGTTGCGCATCGCCGTTCTCGATCAGCAATGTACAGGTACAACCCGCGGCGTTTGCCGGCTGACTCATCCGAGCGATGGCGGCATCGAGTACGCGCTGGCAGCCCTCAATCGCCTGCTTGCGATTGCGCTCGGCGGAGTCCATTCCCGTGCTCCAGAAAGTGCGATACGACAGTGGGCAGGTGCGAGGATTGGTCGATGCTGCAATGGCATACGGATTGCCGCTTGAGGTCAGACTTTGCAGGATCTTGTCCCGATCGTTGCGCAGCGCGGCCTGATACACATCCTTCAGGCACACACTTCCACCATCCGGGAAAGACACCTTCTTCTCAAAAAAGCTGCACCCGGCTGGATCGGTCACGGGCCATCCGGCAGCGGTTTGCGCGAGCACGCCCGGCGTAACAACCAGCAGGCTGCACACGGCATAGAAGCACAGCCACAACCGCGAGAGCATTCGCATCATTCGGCCAGTGCCACGCGCACCCTGCGGTTGCGAGCTGCCGTCGGGTCATTGGGGTCGAGCAACTCGCTGAAACCTTTGCCCACCGGAATCAGTCGGGTGTGCTGTACGCCCTGTTGCGCCAGGAAATCGGTGACTGCCTGCGCCCTGCGCTGTGACAGCGCGTCGTTGTAACGAAGGGTGCCCTTGGCATCCGTGTGCCCTTCGATATGGAACCGCAGATTCAACAGTTGATCGGTACGCAAAGCAGTGGCAAGTCGTTCAAGCATCGGCTTGCTCTCCGGCTGCAGTCGCGCGGAGTCAAAATCAAAGTTCACTGTCATGTCGATGCGCGACGGCTCCACTTTGATATTTCGGCCCAGACTGCGCGTGCGAGGTTTGGGTGCCAGCGCATTCACAAAATCATCGACGGTGGCGTTGCTGACCGGCTCATCCGAGGACGCGGCCGACTGCGCCCAGGCGGGCATGGTCAACGACAGCCCCACAGCGAACACACACATCTTCCAGTTCATCGGATTTCCTCTACTTCAATCAAGGTAGCGCCCATGGCGCCGTTTCGACCTTTGACGCCCCGACCCAAAAAGAAATCGATCAGCCGCTGGCGCGAGGGCAGATCGGCCACCGAGTAGGCAAAGGGTCCACCCGCACCATCAGGCTCTGCGGGGAAGAGTGTTGCGTCCCGTGCAGAAGGGCTCAACAGGAAGAGCAACCGGTCGACACCAGGCGGCCCAGCCGCCTTCAACTGCCAGCCCGGACGCGGCATGGTGTAGGTCTGATTGGCACGGACACGATTGTCACCATCGAGCCGGTTTGGAAAGAGCAGATAAAAGCTCTTCTCGTCACTACCCAGCATCACCACGTACAGGTAGCCGTCTGCATTCGGGCGCACCGTAAAAGTCATGGGGTCGGTGTCGATGCGCAACTGCCTTGGTGCCTCGACACTCAATGTGATGCGAGGGTCGCGCTGGTTGTAAAGATCCTCGAGTGTGGCGCGCGATCCAACCGGCCCAGCCAACCCGGGCGAGTCCACCGGCACAGCCTGAACGGGCGGTGCAGGCGTTGCAGGTTGCGCGGGGCGTTGCGGAACAGCCACCGCGAGCGGCGGCTGGACAGGCCGCACGG
>CANHUQ010000293.1 GCA_947463885.1 Burkholderiales bacterium | reverse complement strand
GTTAGATTCGAGAATCCAGCCACCGCGTTCGGCGATGAACTGGGACACGGCGGCGACGATGCCCACGCGGTCGGGGCAATCGATGGTGAGCGTGAAGTGACGGTCTGAGCGCATGGCCGGATTATCGCCGCACCGCGCCAGGGCATCCGTGAACTCTGTTCGATGTGCGTGATACGTGTGATGCGAGCACGCGCTGTCGCGGTCTGCTGCAGTGGGTATGAATGCAAACGGGCACCCGAAGGCGCCCGTCGCATGTATCGGCGCCAGGACGGCGCCCCCGAGGCATGGAGGTCGGCGCATCTGGGCGCCGATCCCCCAATCAATGGTCAATGGTGATAGGCCGATTCGCCGTGCGAGGTGATGTCCAGACCCTCGCGCTCTTCGTCCTCAGGCACCCGCAGACCGACGATCATGTCGACCAGCTTGTAAGCGATGAAGGACACGACCGCCGACCAGATCACCGTGGTGAGCACCGCCTGGAACTGAATCCAGACCTGCCCGCCGACGGAGTATTCAGGGTTGGCTGCGTTGGCGACGTAGTCGAAGATTCCAGTGCCGCCAAGCGAAGGCGCAGCGAACACACCGGTGAGCAACGCACCAACGATACCGCCCACACCGTGCACACCGAACACATCGAGCGAATCGTCTGCACCGAGCATGCGCTTGAGGCCATTCACGCCCCACAGGCAGACGACGCCAGCCACCAGGCCGATGACCAATGCGCCCATCGGACCGACGAAGCCGCAGGCCGGCGTGACAGCGACCAGACCGGCCACTGCACCCGATGCTGCGCCCAGCATCGAAGGCTTGCCCTTGCTGGCCCACTCGGCAAACGACCAGGACACCACAGCGGCAGCCGTGGCAAGCAGCGTATTCACGAAGGCCAGTGCGGTGACGCCGTTGGCTTCAAGGTTGGAGCCAGCGTTGAAGCCGAACCAACCGACCCACAGCAGTGATGCGCCGATCATGGTGAATGTCAGCGAATGCGGTGCCATGGCTTCACGACCCAGGCCCACACGCTTGCCAAGCAGGTAAGCACCCATCAGGCCCGCGATTCCGGCGTTCACGTGCACCACCGTACCGCCTGCGAAGTCCAGTGCGCCCTTGCCCCAGAGCCAGCCAGCATTGGCAGTCACGGCCTCGAGCGTCTTGGCATCGGTGATCGCATCCGGACCGTCCCAGAACCACACCATGTGCGCGATGGGAATGTAGGCGAAGGTGAACCAGATGACGCAAAACAGCAGCACCGCCGAAAACTTGATGCGCTCGGCAAAGGCGCCGACGATCAGCGCACAGGTAATCGCTGCGAACGTGCACTGGAAGGCCACGAAAATGAGCTCGGGGATGTAAACGCCCTTGCTAAAGGTGGCAGCGACCGAATCCGGCGTGATGCCCTTCAGGAAGATCTTGTCGAAGTTGCCGTAGAACGTGCCAGCACCGCCGAACGTGAGCGTGTAACCGTAGACCATCCAGAGCACGGTGATCAACGAAAACACCGTCAGCACCTGCATGAGGATCGACAGCATGTTCTTGGAGCGGACCAGACCGCCGTAAAAGAGCGCCAATCCAGGCAGGGTCATGAGAATGACCAGCACAGTGGCCATCGTCATCCACGCCGTGTCGCCCTTGTTCGGTACGGGCGGCGCAGCAGCGGGTTCGGCTTTCGGAGCTTCCGTAGCGGCAGCGGTCGTCGCGGCAGCCGCTTCAGCCTTGGGCGCTTCAGCAGCAGGGGTGGCCGCCGGCGCATCGGCCTTGGGCGCCTCGGTGGTGGCCGCAGCCTGGGCCAGCAGCACTGGTGCGGCCTTCGATGGGGCGGTATCAGCCGCCAGTGCGCCCGTCCAGGGCGCGAGGCCCAGCGCTGCAGCCAGCGCGAGCGTTCGAACAATGCGTTTCATGGTGAGCGTCCTCAATAACGTGAGATGTTCAGAGCGCTTCGGCGCCGGTCTCGCCGGTTCGAATCCGGATGACCTGCTCGAGGTCGTAGACGAAGATTTTTCCGTCGCCGATCTTGCCGGTGCGGGCAGCCGCCTCGATGGCTTCAACCGCGCGCTCCACCAGTTCGGACGACACCGCGGCCTCGACTTTCACTTTGGGCAGGAAGTCGACGACGTATTCCGCGCCGCGGTAGAGCTCGGTGTGCCCCTTCTGGCGTCCGAAGCCTTTAACCTCGGTCACGGTGATGCCCTGCACTCCAATGGTGGAGAGCGCCTCGCGGACTTCGTCCAGCTTGAAGGGCTTGATGATGGCGGTAATGAGTTTCATGAGTGTTCCTCCGGGTCTGTCTGGTTGACGGGCGGGGCCGAGCCCCGCCGCGGGCTCAGAAGGTCTTGCCGATGGAGAAGACCACGGTCGTATCACCGATGCTCTTGCGCTTGCCCTGTCCGTCGACCGCGTAATACAGGTTCTTGTCGGCATTGGTGCCAACGACGGCGGCCCCGATCAGCCAACCGTTGTGGATGTCATAGGTTGCACCGAGCTTGTAGTCGAAGTAGCTGAGATCCGAGTAGTTCTTGACGCTCTGATAGCCAACGTGGGCCACCAGATTGGTCTTCGGCATGATCTCGGCGGTGTAGTTGAGATCGACGTAATAGGAGCCCTTCGAGCCCTGGCCGCCGGTCGTGGTGCTCAAACCAAAGAAATCGCTGACCGCCCAGAAAATCTTGGCGCTGAACGGGCCGGTGCTGGCGCCGAAATACACCTCGAAGTTGTTGTACACCGGGCGCTTGGTCCCGAAGCCGTTGTAATACGAGCCCGGGTAATAAAAGTAGAGTCCGCCCACGTCCAGGGTGATATCACCGCCCACCGGGAACTTGTAGCCACCGTAGAAATCCATTTCCAGCACGGCGCCGTTGGGATACTGATTGCCCGAGACGCTTGAATTCCAGTTGCCGACATAAAAGCCGCTGGAATGCGCGTAATCGATGCCGCCCTGAACCGCCGGGAGCTTGTAGCTCTGGGAGATGCCGCGGAACCGGTAGTCCGACACCAGCGTGAGGTTGCCGGTGAGCGAATGCTCGGGCGTCGCTGCGGGCGCAGCAGCCGCGGTGGTCTGTGCATCGGCCACCACGGGGGCCAGCAGGGCAAAAGCGGTCAGGGCGGTCAGGGTGTATTTCATCTTGGGCTCTCTCTTTGACTGGAAAAAGGACTCACCACGCAAGCCGCCGTACGGGCTTGGCCATGGGTACGGAACTCACCGATGCATTTACCGTGCCACCTGCAATTCGCACCAGCATGGATCGAATTGCCAGGGGCGCTCACCGGTTTGTCCTGCAGGCACGCCCCAATATGGTGCATCAGGTTGGGCAACGGGGCATGCGTGCGCCAGGTCAGCCTTTTGGCTTAAGTCGAGGGTCGCAGTCGCCGTGTCGACGTCAAAAATCACCGTGCTAGACTGATTTCACGTCCTGCCCAACTGCCTCGTCTCGCTTCGGAGCCCATCTATGGACCGCCCTTCCCTTCTTCAGGATGTCCAGCAGCGGATGACGGAGTTGCTGCGCGCCAGCCCTGCCGCTGATATTGAGCGCAACCTCAAGGCCATGATGGCGCAGACATTTCAGCGCATGGATCTGGTGACTCGCGAGGAGTTCGACATCCAGGTAGAGATGGTGGCGCGCCTGCGTCAGCGCATTGAAGCCCTCGAAGCCCGTCTTGCCGCGAGCGCGGACACTGCGCCGACCGCGCCGCGCCAGCCCGGCTGATCCGCAGCCAACCGCCGGGTCATTGTCGCCAGCCCCCTGAGCAAGACTTCCGCGTGTCGTTGGCCATCGTTCGCAGTCGAGGGCTGATTGGCCTGGAGGCGCCGCCGGTCAATGTTGAGGTGCACCTGGCCAATGGCCTGCCGGCATTTCACATTGTGGGCCTGCCTGACGCCGAGGTCAGAGAAAGTCGGGAACGGGTGCGGGCTGCGCTCATGCACTCAGGCTTCGAATTTCCAAACCGGCGCATCACAGTCAACCTCGCGCCAGCCGATCTGCCCAAAGGGTCCGGGCGCTTCGATTTGCCGATCGCCATCGGCATCCTGAGCGCGGCTGCAGGGCTGCCGGCACAACGACTCGAACACATCGAACTCATGGGTGAGTTATCACTCACCGGCGCGCTTCGCCCCATTAAAGGTGCCCTTGTG
>CANHUQ010000292.1 GCA_947463885.1 Burkholderiales bacterium | reverse complement strand
GGTGCGCGTCCTCATGTTGTGGATAGGCCTGCCACAGGAACGGGCGACCCGACCACAAGGCCCGCACCAATGAATCCTCGCCACGCACCCAGTTCAGATCGCAGCTCCACAGCAGTCGATCGTAGTCATGTTGAGGCACAAACGGGATGGGTGTGATGAGCGCATCGCGCAGGTCTGGTCGCACCTGACCAATCTCCACGCCAGCCGGGACCAGCACCCGCCACCGACCGCCCGAAGTGTCCCGCTGCAGTGCTTCGAGCACTGTGCTGACCGGTGCGCGCGGGTAACAGAAGATCGACGCCCAGCGATCACCAGGTTGCGGGGAGAGGCCCAGCGCGGACAGAAAGGCCTGCCGCGCCCAGGGGTCGGCACAGAACGCGTCGCGTCGCGCCAGCAGGTCTGCCTCGCGCAGCAGCCCACCGCTGGCGACGCTAAAACCCGGGAAGAAAAAGTGTTCAAGACCGCCCTGCGGCTTGGGTGAAGGCAGACCGTGGTGAGCGTCCACCCATGCTTCAGCGCTCAGGTATTCGAGATTCAGCCACACCACGTGTGCAGGGCGCATCGCCTTGCGGTAGCCCGCAGGCAGGTCGCATGCGAAGGCGGCAATCACCACCTCTGGCACCTGCGTCGGCGCCGTGCCGCTCAGGCGCGCATCATGCTCGCTCCAGAGCTCGATGCACACGCCTTGATGGATGCGCCCCGGGCGTGTGCCTGGCACCAGCTTGCGCAACACATCGGGCGTGTCGATCCAGAGCCGCGGATGCCAGCCGTGTTCGGCAGCCAGCTGTCGCGCCAGCCGCCAGCACACCGCCGCATCGCCCAGATTGTCGACCACACGACAAAAGATGTCACAGCGGAGCTCACGTCGAACGCCGGCGCGCGCCTGCACCTCACGGCCTGCACGAACGTCGGCGCTCGCGCCAGTCATGCCACTGCGGTCGCCGCGCTGCCCGGTGTCCGCACCTGGGGGGGGACGCCGTACGCTCACGCGGTGTCAGGCGCGAATGCGCGCTCAGCGCATGACGGCATCAAGTACGGTGCGCAGGCCCAGGCTGCCGTGCTTTTCGAAGGCCAGGGGAATCGGGGAGATGCCCCAGCGGGCCGATCCCTTGAGCTCCCAGGGGACTTCGGTCAGCCCCTTGGTCATCAGCCGGATCAGCAGATCGCGTGCATCGGCGCCGGCAAAGGCCAGTACGACCGGCACGTCGCGCTCGCCTTGTGCAGGCAGCGTAAAGGTTTCCTCGGCGACCGCCCCATGCACAAGCCGTTGCCCCATGAGGGACACATCAAACCGCAGGTTCGACAGGGGCATGTCGACGGTATTGGGGTTGCGGGCGGTCAACCTGACCCGCAGCTTGAGGCTGTCGCGGGTGATCGACTCGACACCCAGGCCGGACACGCTGAGCGAGGGCGCTTTCAGATTGCTGGGCGGCACCATCTGATTGCATCCGGTCATCAGGGTGGCCACGCTGGCGGCAAGCAGGGCGGTGCTCAGTCGACGTCGCATGGCAGGCATGGGGTGGGGCACTTCGCCATGGCGCGTCGGCCGCCTGCTAGAGGGCCCGGTGGACTGCCTGATGGACTCCATATTGGGCGGATCGATCAGCGGGTTCATAGTTTGGCAAGGCGTTCAAGCGCGCGATCGAGCGTGTCGTCGCGCTTGGCAAAGCAAAAGCGCACGACCCCATGTTCGATTGGCTCGTCATAGAACGCCGACAAGGGGATGGCCGCCACACCCAGTTCGATGGTCAGCCACTTCGAGAACTCGGCCTCAGACATCGACGAGACGGCGGAGTAATCGACCAGTTGAAAATACGTACCCTCGCACGGCAGCAGGCGCAGGCGGGTCGAAGCCAGTCCGGCACGGAAGCGGTCGCGCTTGCGCTGATAGAACGCGGGCAGATCGAGGTAGGGTGCAGGGTCGCGCATGAAGTCGGCCAGCCCCTGCTGCATGGGTGCGTTGACCGAGAACACCGTGAACTGGTGCGCCTTGCGGAACTCTGCCGACAGCGCTGCGGGTGCGGCGCAATAGGCCACTTTCCATCCAGTCACGTGATACGTCTTGCCGAACGAGGACACCACGAAACTGCGCTCGGCCAAGGCCGGGTAACGGCTCGCCGACTGATGCACCGCGCCATCGAACACCATGTGTTCATAGACCTCATCCGAGATCACGAAGAGCCCGTGGTCTACCGCCAGCTGCTGCAACGTGAGCATGTCCGCATCAGACAGGGTCGTGCTCGTGGGGTTGTGCGGCGTATTGACCAGGATGGCACGGGTGCGCGGTGTCACCGCTGACGCGATGCGCGCCCAGTCGGGCCTGAATGAGGCGTTCATTGGCACGCGCACGGGCACGCCGCCCGCCAGCAGGATGTTCGGGATATAGCTGTCGTAGGCGGGCTCGATCACCAGGACTTCGTCGCCTGGGCGCACCACCGCGAGGATCGCGGTCAAGATGGCCTGTGTGGCGCCGGCCGTGACGGTGATCTCGCTCTGTGCGTCGTAGCGCTTGGCATACAGCCGGGCGATCTTGTCAGCGATGGCCTGGCGCAGGCTGACCAGCCCGGGCATGGGCGGATACTGGTTGAGTCCGCTTTTCATTGCGGCGGTGACCGCATCGACCAGACGTGGATCGCAGTCGAAGTCGGGAAAGCCCTGGCCCAGATTCACAGCCTGGTGCTCGGCAGCCAGGCCCGACATCACCGTGAAAATGGTGGTGCCCACCCGGGGCAGTTTGGAGTCGATGGCCGGTGCCGCCGGCAGCGTCGGTGCGTTCATGTGGGCTCGCTCGGCTAAGGCGCCGCATTATAGGGGGAGCGTTCGATCGGGTGCGTGTCGATCATCGTTTGAATCGGAGCCGTCTGAAGGGCGAGATCGGCGATCTGAGGCGGGTGCTGTTGCGCGCTGAGCCAGGTCTCGGGCGTGCCGATGCGCAACGCGAAACGCTTTCCAGCCAGGCGTGCGAGCCGCAGCAGCGCCTTGTCGCGCGACAACAGCCACTGCGCACGTTGGGCCACCGCCAGATCGATGAATTTCTGATCGGCCGGATCGGTGCAAGGCAACCGACAGTCAGGCGCGGGCAGAGCGGCTTGGACAAGGCTGCGGATCCGCCCGGAAAGCGCTTGGACCGCGTCGGCGTCCAGCTTGAACCAGGGGCGCGCGATCACCGCGTCGAATTCCGCCAGCATGGCCTCGGTGGCGATGATGTGCGCACTGCCGTGCTCGATGGCATGCATCAGCGGCCCGAGGCGAGGGTCCTGAAAGACCAGCCAGTCGAGCCACACATTGGTATCCAGGACCAGGCGCATCGCGTCACTATAATGCGCCGACCGTTGCACCGCCTTCAGGTCATCGGCTCTTCGGACTGTTTCATGCTGATCGCGCTTTCCCCCGCCAAGACGCTTGATTACGCATCCCCCGTGCTGCCGGTCGCCACGACGCGCCCGGAGTTTGCGGCTGATGCGCGCCGACTGATCACGCGATTGCGCGAATTCGACGTGCAGGGCGTAGCCGAGTTGATGACGCTCAGTGTGCCGCTGGCTGAACTCAATGTTGGCCGCTACCGCAGTTTTCGCGCCAGTCCTGGGGCTGAGCACACGCGCGCCGCGATCCTCGCCTTTGATGGGGATGTCTATGACGGCCTGGCCGCCCGAGCACTGGATGCCGATGCGCTCGCGTTTGCGCACACGCATGTGCGCATTCTGTCCGGCCTGTACGGCGTGTTGCGCCCTCTGGACGCCATGCAGCCCTATCGGCTCGAAATGGGCACGCGCCTGACGACCGATCAGGGTCGCAATCTCTATGCGTACTGGGGCGCACGGCCTGCCAAGGCATTGAAGCGCGCGATGAAGGCCGCGGGTACCGATACCTTGGTGAACCTGGCCTCGGAAGAGTATTTCGGTGCGGTGGATGTGGCCGCGCTGGGAGCACGGGTGATCCAGCCGGTTTTTCAGGAGCGACGCGCCAAGGGCTGGCAGGTGGTGAGCTTTTCAGCCAAGCAAGCGCGTGGGCGCATGACCCGTTTTGCAATTGATCGGCGGATCACGCAGCCGCAGGCTTTGCAGGCGTTCGATCTGGATGGCTATGCGTTTGATGCGGGGGCGTCGAGTGACACGCTCTGGTATTTCCGACG
>CANHUQ010000291.1 GCA_947463885.1 Burkholderiales bacterium | reverse complement strand
CCCTGCAAGCCGCCAGGAAAAACTGAGAGACGGAGGCCTGCAACTGGGCCCATGCCGTTCGTCCATGCACGTGCCGTTCGACTAAGTACAAGTACAAGCAGTCGGATCAGGCATGTCCCGTCGGATCAGGCACGTGCAGTCGGACCACGCACGTGCCGTCAGACCACGCATGTGCCGTCGGAGCATGCATGGGTCGAAGGCCCACGTAGATGCCTTCGACCCATGGTCGACGCATCGTGTCTGGTATCGCGGGGGATCGCGGGCGGAGCCTCACACCCGCTGTGCCCCGACTCGCTCAGCGCACCAGCTGATTGATCTCGATGATCGGCAGCAGCACGGCCAGCACGATCATCAGTACCACGCCTCCCATCACCAGAATGAGCAACGGCTCAAGCAGACTGGTCAGGGCGAGGGTGCGCCGCTCGACCTCGCCCGACAAGGTCTGCGCCGTGCGCTCGAGCATCTGCGGCAGTTCGCCGGTCGCCTCGCCACTGGCGATCATGTGGATCATCACCGGCGGAAAATGTCCACCCGCGGCCAGCGAGCGTGACAGACCCGCACCTTCGCGTACACGCGAAATCGCATCGTCCACATTGGCACGCAAGGCATCGTTGGTGAGCGTACGAGCGCCGGCATCCAAGGCGCGGATGAGCGGCACGCCACTGGCCGTCAGAATCGCCAGGGTGGAGGCAAATCGCGCCGTATTGACACCGCGAATCAGCCGACCGAAGAGCGGCACGTCGAGCAATCGCGTATGCCAGGCCAACCGCAGCGTGGGGCTGTTGCGCAACATCGAGCGCGCCACGACCACCGCTCCTGCCAGCAATAGCGCCAATAACCAACCCCATTGCCGCACAAAGTCCGACACTGCAATCAGCATGACCGTCAGCAAGGGCAGCTTCTGCTTGGTCTGCGTGAACACGCCCACCACCTGCGGCACCACATAGGTAAGCAGTGCCACGATCACCGCCACCGCCACCAGGGTGACGATCACGGGGTAGGTGAACGCAAGCTTCACTCGCTGCGCCAGCGCGGTGCGTGATTCCACGTAATCGGCCAGCCGGGACATGACCAACCCCAGATCACCCGACTGCTCGCCCGCCGCCACAAGGGCCCGGTAGACCTCAGGAAAATCACGGGGAAACTTAGCCAGCGAATCGGCCAGGGTCTGGCCACCGACGACTTCGCTGCGCACTGCCGCAAAACGCTCGCGCACCACGGGCCGTTCGGCCTGCTCGACCACCGCTGCCAAAGCACGCTCCAGCGGCAAGCGCGCAGACAGCAGACTTGCAAGTTGTCGCGTCGCCAGGGCCAGGTCGGCATCGCGCAGGCGACCTCCGATCACGCGCGACGCACCGCCCTGTGCCGACGCGGTATCCACCGGCGCCACCGACACCGGCGTGAGACCCCGCTCTCGCAACAGGCTGCGCGCTCCGCGGGCACTGTCGGCATCGAGCACACCGCGTTCAATCCGACCTGCCGCCGTGGCGGCCTCGAAGCGGAATGCGGGCATCAGTCTCGGGTGACCCGAATCACCTCGTCTGCCGAGGTGGATCCATCCAGTACCCAACGCTGCCCGTCATCACGCATGGTTTGCATGCCGTTTTGAAGCGCGGCCATGCGGATCTCGCCCTCACCCGCGTTGCGATGGACCAGCGCACGGATGGCATCGTCAACGACCAGCAGTTCATAGATGCCGGTTCGCCCTGCATAGCCGGTGCGGTTGCAGGCCAGGCAGCCCACCGCCCGCCAACCGCCGCTGACCGGATCGGGCTCGCGGCACTGCATGCACAGCCGGCGCACCAGGCGCTGCGCACCAATACCCAGCAGGCTCGACGACAGCAAGAAGGGCTCTACGCCCATGTCGATCAGACGCGTGACCGCCGAGACCGCATCATTGGTGTGCAGCGTGGCCAGCACCAGGTGACCGGTGAGCGAGGCCTGCACCGCGATCTGAGCGGTTTCCAGGTCACGGATCTCGCCGATCATGATGACGTCCGGGTCCTGACGCAAAATGGAGCGCAGAGCCTTGGCAAAGGTCATGTCGATGCGCGCATTGACCTGGGTCTGGCCGATGCCTTCCAGGTCATATTCGATCGGGTCTTCCACGGTCATTACGTTCACCGTGGTGGCATCGATGCGTGCGAGCGCGGAATAGAGCGTGGTGGTCTTGCCCGAGCCAGTGGGCCCGGTCACCAGGACAATGCCATGAGGCTGGTGCACCAGCTTATCGAAGGTGGCCAGTGTGGCATCCGACATGCCCAGACGGGCCAGATCCAGTCGGCCGGCTTCCTTGAACAGCAACCGCAGCACCGCCCGCTCGCCGTGGCCCGTGGGCAGCGTCGAGACCCGCACATCCACGGCCCGACCACCGATACGCAACGTGATGCGGCCATCTTGAGGCAGGCGCTTTTCAGCAATGTCCAGGCTCGCCATGATCTTGATGCGCGACACCAGGGCAGCGTGCAGCTCACGCTTCGGGCGCACCACGTCACGCAGCGTGCCATCGACGCGAAAACGCACCAGCGAGTAGGTCTCGAAGGGCTCGATATGGATATCGGACGCCCCGTCGCGCACCGCCTGCGTAAGCAGCGCATTGATCATGCGAATGATCGGCGCGTCGTCCTCGGTCTCGAGCAGGTCCTCGATCTTGGGAATATCCTGCATCAGCCGCGACAAATCGAGGTCGCTGCCCAGTTCGTCCACCACCGACGCAGCCGACCCTTCCTGCTGCGAGTACGCGCTGGCAATGGCTGCGTCCAATTCAGCGGCCGGTTTACGCACCGGCACCACGCGCAAAGGCAGCGTGCGGCTCAGCTCGGCCAGCGCATGGACCGGCGTGGTCTCACCCACCCACACCTCGATCGCATCGCCCGAGACAGCAGACACCAGCAGATGATTCTGCCGTGCATAGCCATAAGGCACATAGCGGGCCGGAGAGACCTGGGTCATGACAAGGCGATCAGTTGGATGCGCCGCCGGTCGCTGGCGACAGCGCCCGTGGGATCACAACCTCGTTGGGCGCAGTCTGGATGACCCCGCCAGGCAACACACCGAGGGTCGGCATGGGCGGTGGTAACGCCCCGGTGGGGGCGCCCGGACGCACCTCATCACCCTGACTCGGCACTTGTGGCGCGACCGGTAATTGGTCAGGTGTCACGGCCCGCCAGCGGTCGGGCATGGCGTCATTGAGTGCGGGTGCGACGCTGGGCGGAGCCAGCCCTGGCGTGCCTGGTCGAGGCGGCATGGGCGACAAGGCCGAGGGTCGCAGCTGCTGCTCGGGAATCAACTCCGACGGCGTCAGGCGAGAGTCGCCCTGCATCAGGCGGATGTAGTCGTAGCGGTCAGCCGTCACACCATACGACGCATCGGCATTGCGCAACACCACCGGGCGCAGGAAGACCATCAGATTGGTCTTGACGCGCTTGCGATTGTCATACCGAAACAGATTGCCCACCAGGGGCAGACGCCCGAGGCCCGGGACCATCGCCACGTTGCCCTCGAGCTTTTCCTCGATCAGGCCGCCCAGCACCACCAACTGACCGTCATCGACCAGCACGTTCGACTCAATGGCGCGCTTGTTGGTGATCAGACCTGCGGACAGCGAGGCGTCTTGCACGCTCGACACCTCCTGGAAGATCTGCATGCGCACGGTACCACCCTCGGCCACCTGCGGGCGCACCCGCAAGGTGGTGCCTACGTCCTTGCGCTCGATGGTCTGGAAGGGGTTCACTGCGCCGCCCGCGCCACCGGTGTTGGAGAACGAGCCGGTAATGAACGGCACGTTCTGACCGATGATGATGCGCGCTTCTTCGTTGTCCAGGGTGACCAGATTGGGGGTCGCCAGAATGTTGGCGCCGGCCTCGGTCTCGAGGGCACGCGCCAAGAACGCAAGATTGATCGGACCAACCGAGACAGCTCCGTTGGCCGTACCGGTGCCCAACAGAGGTTTGGCGCTGACCACACCCACATTCAGGCCGCGACCCAGGCCCAGGATGTTCGTCGCCGCATCGATGATGTTGGTGCCGGTGCCACGCCCGGGCAGATTGGTGCCGCCAATGACGGCCGTGCTGCCGCTGCTGGGTTGCCCAAGGAACTGCCACTGCACACCGAGTTCCATGGCACGCTCGGCACTGACCTCGACGATCAGCGATTCGATGTACACCTGCACGCGGCGCGCATCGAGCTTGTCAATCACCGCACGCAAATTGCGAAAGACTGGCTCGGGCGCTGTGATGAT
>CANHUQ010000290.1 GCA_947463885.1 Burkholderiales bacterium | reverse complement strand
TGTTGACTCGATGTCCACACTCAAGTCGCCCCAGTCAAGCGCCGGCCCTGTAAGCGCTCAATCGCCTGCTGAAGGGCCGATGCGACGCCCGAGCGTCACGAGCTAGGCTGAGGGAATGAAGAATTGAAAAAACTGGCGGAGGGCGAGGGATTCGAACCCCCGGTGGGCTCTCACCCACAACAGTTTTCAAGACTGCCGCATTAAACCGCTCTGCCAGCCCTCCGAGACCGATACTGTACCAAGCCTGAGCCATGAACGAACAACATCCTGTGCTTGAACATCTCGAACGGACAGCTGAACGGATATGGACGCCCTGCGGTGCGGGCGCGCGAATGGTTTGGCGACGCTGGGGTAGCGGCCGCCCGCTGGTGCTTCTGCACGGGGGCGCAGGCAGCTGGATGCACTGGGCCCGCAATATCGAAGCACTGGCAGCGCACCGCACCGTATGGGCGCCGGACATGCCTGGATTTGCCGATTCCGACCTGCCACGCGAAGGGCTGGATGCCGACTCCATCGCAGACATCGTGGCGTCCAACCTGCCGCAGATCGTTGGCGCACAGGACTTCGATCTGGTCGGCTTTTCATTCGGCGCGCTGGTGTCCTCATACATTGCGGCGCAAGCACCGCCCGGGCTCGATCGGCTGATCGTCGTCAGTGGCGCAGGTCTGGGCTTATTGGGCCCTATGCCTGTTCTGCAGCCCGTGGGACGGGTCACCGACCCACACGCCAGACGCGAAAGCCTGCGCTTCAATCTGCAGGCCATGATGTTGCACGACCCTGCCAGCATTGATGACCTCGCGATCGAGATTCAGGCCAGGTCCGCCACGCGCGAACGCGTCAAGGGCCGCCGGCTCGTGCACACCGACGCGATGCGCGCGCTCAGTGCGCGCTGGCAGTGCCGCGCGTATGGGATCTGGAGCCGGCAAGACGTGTTGTATGCCCACCAGTTCGATGCGTTGACAGCGCGCGTGCAAGACTTAGGGTTAGCGGCCCATCGGTTCATCGACCGAGGAGGCCATTGGTTGCTTTACGAGAATGCCGCAGAGGCGAACCAGTTTCTGCTCGAGTGCCTGAACGACGACTAAGTCATGCGTCATGTGTGCCGTTTAATCACCTGACGTCGCTGGCATCAAACTGATTGGCCAGTTGAAACGCATATCCGCATTCACCGCGTCACCAGCGCCTCAGGCCAGTCCCAATCACCCTCAACGATGCGCTGCAGATGCATCACACCAATCTGCGTTTTGACATCAGGCAGGCGCCCCGCTCGCAGTGCGTCGACGAGCGAGCCAAGCGAGACCCACTCAATCTCGATGTGCTCGCCAGCGTCGAGCTTGGGGCCTTTCGAGTGGAGCTCCAGCTCCCTTGCCAGGAAGAGGTGAATGACCTCATTTGAAAAGCCAATCGCGGGGTGAATCTTGGTCAACGGTGCCCACGAGCGTGCGCAGTACCCCGTCTCTTCCAGCAACTCGCGCTGCGCCGTATGCAAAGGTGCTTCACCTGCATCGATCTTGCCAGCCGGGATCTCGATGTATTCACGGCCCATCGGGTATCGAAACTGACGCTCGACCAGGACACGGCCATCGTCTGCCCATGCGACGATCGCTGAGGCGCCGGGGTGCATCACCCATTCACGCGGATGCACGCTGCCATCAGGCACGCGGGCTCTATCCTTCATGACCCGCAGGAAAACGCCCTGATAAATGAGCTCGGACTCGACTGTGTCTTCATGCAATGTCGAGCGCGGCACATCTGACTGCGGATCGCTTGGCGGACCCGTCATGCTGATATCTCGGCTCGCGAGACGCGCGGCAATGAAACCCGTGACACTCGCGATGCGCGCAACTCAGGCCTCAATCAGACGCCCAGCGTGCGTTTCACCGCATCCAGGCACAAGGTCATCAGCGGGCCAGGCAGCAAGCCCAGCAGCAACACGAGCGCTCCATTGACCAACAGCAAGGTATGCGCGCCCTGACTGGGTGCAATAGCGTGCGTATCGGAGGGCTCATCGAAGTAGATGGTCTTAACAATCCGCAGGTAGTAGAACGCACCAACAAGAGACAGCAGCACAGCCGCCACCGCCAACCAGACCAACCCGGCATTGACTGCTGCCTGAAGGACCGACAGCTTCGCGTAAAAGCCCACGGTTGGCGGTATACCCGCAAGCGAGAACATCAGGATCAGTACCACGAACGCCAAGCCCGGGCTGCGCTTCCCCAAGCCTTTGAAGTCTGCAATTTCCTCGGCCTCATGGCCTTCCCGCGAAAGCAGCATGATCACCCCGAAGGTGCCCAAGGTCGTGAGCACATAGGTAATCAGGTAAAAGAGCGAAGCACTCCAGGCGTCGGACAACCCTTTGGAATCCCCCCCCACGACGCCCGCCAACATGCCCAGCAGCACAAAACCAATCTGCGCGATGGTTGAGTACGCGAGCATGCGTTTGAGGTTGGTTTGAGTGATAGCCACCAAATTGCCCAGCGCCATCGACAGCACACTGAGCACCATCAGCATCTGTTGCCAATCGGTCGCCAGTCCCAGCAGACCGCCGGCAAGCATGCGAAACGCAATTGCAAACGTGGCGAGCTTCGGACCTGCAGCGATCAGAAGCGTCGCGAGGGTCGGTGTGCCCTGGTACACATCAGGCACCCACATGTGGAAAGGCACCGCGCCAAACTTGAATGCCAACCCAGCCACAAGAAAGACCACACCAAAAATCAGCACCGTGGACTTACCCGAGGCTGATTGCAGCGAGTTCGCAATACGGGCCAGATCCAGCGTGCCCGTGCCACCGTAAATCATCGACATGCCGTACAGCAAAAACCCAGAAGCCAGTGCACCCAGCACGAAGTACTTGATCGCGGCCTCGGTGGATAAAGGATGGTCGCGACGCATGGCTGCCATGGCATAGAGCGACAGCGACATCAACTCCAGGCCCATGTAAACCACCAGCAAATTGCCCGCTGAGATCATGACCATCTGACCCAACAGAGCAAAGAGAGCCAAGGCGTAGAACTCGCCGCGATCCATGCCGCGTGCTTGTGCGTACCGCCTGCCGTAAACAAGCGCTACAGCCGTCGCGATACAGGCTGCGAGCTTGAGAACATGACCCAGTTGATCAGCCACATACATGCCATTCAATGCCGGCTGAGAGGGCTGATTGAACTGCATCAGGATGGCGACAAACGGCACGGCTACCGCGGCAATGGCCAGCAGACTGATACCAGACGCGCTGGCATCTTTGCGCAGCACATCGACAAGCAGCACGACGCAGGCTGCGATCAGCAGCAGAATCTCGGGCAGCGCGGCGGAAAGGTTGAGGGTCTGCATGTCACTTGATCTTCGAGATGGCGACGTGCTCGAGCAGGGCCCGCACCGACGCTTCAGACACATCGGTGAACGGTTTGGGCCACAGACCCATCACGAGCACCGCCACAGCCAGTGCAGCCAGCATCCAGAATTCGCGGGAATCCACGTCCTTCAACTCAGCCACTTCCTCATTCGCGGTCTCGCCGAATACCACCCGCTTGTACATCCATAACGAATAGGCGGCCCCGAAAATCAGTGTGGTGGCGGCAATGAGCGCGACCCAGAAGCTGTGGCGCACCGCTCCCAAAATGACCATGAACTCGCCAACAAACCCTGAAGTGGCTGGCAGGCCGCTGTTCGCCATGGCAAACAACATGAATAGCGCTGCAAATTTGGGCATGGTGTTGACCACGCCTCCGTAATCCGAAATACGCCGGCTGTGCATGCGGTCGTAGAGGACCCCGATGCACAGGAACATCGCGCCCGAGATGAATCCGTGAGAGATCATCTGGATGATGCCGCCCTGCATGGCGAGCGGGTTGAACAGGAAGAACCCGAGCGTCACAAAGCCCATGTGAGCAATTGACGAATAGGCCACCAACTTCTTCATGTCGGTTTGCACCAGAGCGACTAAGCCGATGTAAACCACCGCGATCAGCGAGAGCACGATCATGAAGTTCGCCAGATGATGGCTGGCGTCGGGCACGATTGGCAGAGACAGACGCAAAAAGCCGTAGGCACCGAGCTTGAGCATGATGGCAGCCAGCACGACCGAGCCTCCCGTGGGCGCCTCGACGTGTGCATCGGGCAGCCAAGTGTGCACCGGCCACATCGGCACCTTGACAGCAAAAGCCAGCAGGAACGCGCCAAAAATGGCGAGTTGCTCGTTCATGGACAACGGCAGCATGTGCCAGTCGAGAATCGAGAACGAGCCCGACTTCAGGTACAGATACACCAGCGCGACCAGAGTCAGCAGCGAGCCCAACAGCGTGTACAGGAAGAATTTGAAGGCTGCGTAGACGCGATTGGGGCCACCCCAGATGCCGAT
>CANHUQ010000289.1 GCA_947463885.1 Burkholderiales bacterium | reverse complement strand
GGGTTTCGCGCAGGCGAAGACGTGGTGGTGCCCGCGTTCAGCCCAGGCCCGGTCGACTGGTGTTGCGCCGAGGGTGTGCATGCCAAGCGCCTGGGGATCGAAACCATGGCGGTGGCCGGCGTGCAAGGACGTGGTGTGCTCATCGACCTGCATGCCGTGGCGGGGCGTGCACGCAAGGTGATCCGCTGGGACGATCTGAAAGCCGCCATGGACGCCCAGAGCGTTGTCGTGGAAACCGGGGATCTGGTCTGCTTGTGGACCGGGTTCGATCAGCTGATCCTGGAGCAGCGCGGTGAACCGAGTGCAGACGCCCTGCACCACAGCTGCGCCACGCTGGATGGCAGTGATCCGCGCATCCTGCAATGGATCACCGAGTCGGGCATGGCAGCACTGATTTCCGACAACTATGCCGTTGAGGAGTATCCGGCCCCCGCGCCTCCAGGCGATGTGTCGTACCCGGTGCTGCCCTTGCACCACCACTGCCTGTTCAAACTGGGCGTGCATCTGGGCGAGCTCTGGTACTTGGCCGAGCTCGCCGCCTGGCTGCGTGCACACCACCGCAACCGCTTCTTGCTGACGGCGCCACCCTTGCGCCTGCCCGGCGCGGTGGGCTCACCCGCCACGCCGATTGCAACCGTTTGAGGGGGCTGCCGGATGGGGGGCGCCTGATTGCTCAGCGCCCCTCAGCACTCAACGGTCGTTCAGGCTCTGCGACCTGCAGTAGACCGCGCGCAGCTCCTCCAAGACCCGGTGATCTTGCGATGCCAACTGGGCGGCCAAGGATGCATTGTGCGCAGCAACACGATTCTCGTGCCACACATCCAGACCGCGCAAGGCTGCAGACAAAATCCGGTGCGCCACCGCGACGCCTGCGGACATCCGCTCGATTCCGCCATGCGTCGGGCCCACGAGGACCGAAGAGCCCGCCGATATTCTGATTGCTTCCATCATGTACTCCTTTTGAACCTGCCGCGAAGGCGGCGTCGATGGGATAATCATGCGGCGATGCAGCAAAGACTTCCAATGAATGTTCAGAATCCCTGATATTCATGATAGAAATGAAATCATGAGAAAACCATTCATCAGACAAGGTCAACCGTCGGTTCCAGCTCGGGACATGCCGGATGGGCAGCAGGTGGACGTTCCGGCCACCGACATGGCGCCCACAGCAAGCACCGCCAGCCAGCCTGTCAACTTTCGGACCCTCGATCTGAATCTGTTGCGGGTGTTCGATGAGGTCATGGCAGAGCGCAATCTCACACGGGCTGCCGCCACGCTGTCGATGACCCAGCCCGCCGTCAGCAATGCACTGCGCCGGCTGCGAGACGCCTTGCACGACGAGCTGCTGGTGCGAGTGGGTTACGGTGTGCAACCCACGCCCCGGGCGCTTGAAATTTGGCCGTCAGTGCGGTCGGCACTCGATGGGTTGAGGACGGCGGTACAGGCTGAAGCGGGCTTCGAGGCTGCGGCCTCGCGCGAGAACTTCGTGCTGGCCATGGCCGATGCCACGGCCGCAGCGCTGATCCCGCCGCTTGTGCGCAGGCTGGAAGCCGAGGCGCCTGGCGTGTCGCTGCGCGCCCGCCCGTTGCTGACTCGCGATCCCCGGGGGGCGCTGGCGGCAGGCGAACTCGACCTCGCGGTGGGCTATTTTCCGGCCGCCATCGCGGCCATCGACACCTCCACCATGCAGCAGGGGGTCTCTGAACCCTATGCTCACCAGCGGTTGTACGACGGCGAGTATGTGTGTGTGATGCGCGCCGATCACCCGCTGGCCGCAGCGCCGCTGGACCTGGATGCGTTTTGCGCGGCCCGCCATCTGCTAGTCAGTTTTTCCGGCCGTCCATTCGGTTTTGTCGACGAAGCGCTGGCGGGCATCGGCCGCACCCGGCGCGTCGTGCTAACCGTCAATCAGTTTTTCACCGCAGGTCAGGTGGTGGCGCAAAGCGATCTGCTCACCGTGCTGCCCCACCACTTCGTGGCCTCGACCGGCATTGCGGATCAGCTGTGTACCCGTCGGCTGCCCCTGGAGCTGCCGGTGGTCCATGTCGACATGCTGTGGCACCGACGCCATGCGGTGCGTCCTGCGCATGCCTGGCTGCGCGAGGCGCTGGTCGCAGCAGCCGGCTCGGTGTACACGAGCGTGCCGGTCCAGTCGGTATGATTCGACGCCCATGAAGCTGATTTTCCGCACCCCTGGGCGTCGCGCCTGCGCTGTCGTATGAGCCGGAGTGCCGCCGCATGAGTTCGGTCAGACTGCGCCGGGGCCTGGCGGTGACCCACCTGCTGGGCGCCATGCTGCTGGTTCTGGGGCTGGCTTACCTGATCCCGGTGGCCTGGTCCCTGCTTGAGCGCGACGCTGCCCTCACGCCACTCCTCATCGGGGCGCTCGGCACGCTTGCCGCCGGCGCGTTGCTCTGGGGCGCCACGCGCCGACACCGTGCCGAGCTGTCGGCACGTGATGGGTGTTTGCTGGTGGTGCTGACCGCCCTGGTCCTGACCTTCGCTGCCGCGATCCCCTTTCACCTGCATCTGCATGCGGACGCGTTGGCCGCAGCCCCCACCGATGCGCTCTTCGAGGCGCTGTCGGCACTCACCACGACCGGCGCCACCCGCCTGGTCGACCTGGATCACCTGCCTCGCAGCCTGCATCTGTGGCGCCACTTGCTGCAGTGGCTGGGCGGCATGGGCATCATCGTGCTCTCGGTGGCGATCCTGCCCTGGCTGGGCGTGGGCGGCATGCAACTGTTCCGTTCCGATACGCCAGGCCCGATGCGCGAAGCGCAACTCGCCCCGCGCATGGCACAGACGGCGCGCTTTCTGTGGTCGGTCTATCTCGGGCTGACGGTCGCCTGTCTGCTGGCCCTGAAGATGGCCGGCATGGGTTGGTTCGACGCGCTGTGTCACGCCCTCTCCACGCTGTCACTGGGCGGGTTTTCCACCCGCGACGCGAACATCGCCGCCTGGAATTCAACGGCGATCGAAGCGGTGCTGATGGTCTTCATGCTGCTGGCGGCCTTGAACTTCACGACGCATTTCCTGATCGTGCGTCGCCGGTCGGCAGCACCCCTGCGCCGTGATACCGAGGCGCCGTGGGTGCTGGGAACGATCCTCTTCAGTGTCGTCTTGCTGGGCGCAGTCCTGTGGCTCGCCGATCCGCAGATCGATGTCCTGCATGCGTTGCGGACCGTGGCCTTTGCCACGGTGTCCAACGCCACCACGGGCGGCTTTTATGCGGCCGACCACCTCGACTGGCCGCCCTTTGCCGGCTTGTGGCTGGCACTGCTGTGCGCGCTGGTCGCCTCTTCCGGTTCGACCGGGGGCGGGATCAAGATGGTGCGCACGCTCATCCTGTTCCGGCAGACGCTGCGCGAGTTGCTGCGCATGAGCCACCCGCGGGCGGTCCGGCCGCTGATGCTGGGGCCGCATGTCATCGCCGCGCCCCTGGTCCTGGCGGTGCTCGGATTCATGCTGCTGTATGGCGCGACCCTGCTGGGCCTGACGCTGGCGCTGGTGGCCACAGGCCTGGACACGTCGGCCGCCTTGGGTGCCGTGATGGCCTGCCTGAACAACAACGGGGCCGGACTCACGCCCCTGGGCCTGTTGCCCGCGTACTCTCTGCTCACCGATGTGCAGGCATGGATCCTCGGGTTTGCGATGCTCGCCGGCCGCCTGGAGCTGCTGATCGTCTTCGTACTGGCCACGCCAGGTTTCTGGCGCCGCTGAGCGCTGCGCTCTGCACGCCTGCTGAGCACCCCCATGCGCCCGGTGCCTGTTCATCTGATCACCGGCCTGGCGGGTGCGGGCAAGAGCACGCTGCTGCGGGGTTGGCTGGCCGCCCGCCCCCCCGGCGAACGCTGGGCGGTTCTGGTGGATGGCCTGCCCGACAGCCTGGGTGCGGGGATCGACAACGCCTCTCCCACTGCCTCGTCCAACGAAGCCGGGGTCACGGTGGTCGGTCTCATGGGAGGCTGCGCCTGTTGCGTCGGTGGCCCGGCCTTTGGCGTGGCAGTGAACGGGCTGCTGCGTCGTGGGCCTTGGGATCGCCTGTTCATTGAAGTCTCGGCAGCCGCCAACGGCGCCGCTCTGGTGGATCGGTTGCGGTCCGATCCCTTGGCGCCCCGCCTGCAGGTGGCGCCGGTCATACTGGTCGTCGATCAGGAAACCGCAAGTCCCTACCTGGATGAAACAAGAAGTGGGTACCAACATGCACAGGACCGTTTGGCCCTGGCGCGTGAAGTGGTGCTCAATCGGGCATCAGACAGTCCGGTCTCTGCTGCGCTCGCGGCGCGCCTGTCGGCAGACACCCCCTGGCCGCGCCGGCTGATTCCGACCGCCGATGGCACGGTGCCCTGGGACGCGTTCCAGGCCGCG
>CANHUQ010000288.1 GCA_947463885.1 Burkholderiales bacterium | reverse complement strand
GCCGCCGTGGGCATGCCGCTGTGGACCCGTCTGGCGGCACGCCTGGGTCTGCGGCGCGCCTGGTTGCTGGGCATGGGGCTGTCGGTGGCCGGCTTCATCTGGGCCTTTGCGCTGGGGCCAGGCGACACCACGCCCTTCCTGATCGTGTGCGTGGTCACCGGCCTGGCACTGGGCGCTGACCTGGCGATTCCGCCCGCGATGCTGGCCACCGTGCTCTCCGATGCACCTGGCGAACACGCGCGCGAAGGCACGTACTTCGGTCTGTGGAACCTGGCCACCAAGCTCAATCTGGCCGCTGCAGCCGGAGTCGCCCTGCCTTTGCTGGGTCTGCTGGGCTATGTGCCAGGCCAATCCAGTGAGCACACACTTTCGCTATCTGCCACGTATGCCTTGCTGCCCTGTGCGCTCAAGCTGGCCGCGATCGGTCTGCTGATCGCCGCCAAACTACCCGCTTCCTGCGACCGGCCGTCATGAGCTGACGCCGGCCCGCCCATCCCGTCCCCATATCAGCCCCCACCCCGCCCCCTACCACCGATGAATCAGACCCGACCCTCCCTGTTGCCGGCACCTGACGCCCCCGCGCATCCGCTGCCGACGAGCGCCCGGCCACCTGCCATCCTGAGCCAGGCCCGGCGACGCACCGTGCTGGGCGGCCTGGGCGCCGGCGCGATCCTGGCCAGCGGATGCGCCAGCGTCGATCCGGGCACCTATGCCGCCGAGCGCCCCCTGCTCGATCTGCGCACCTATTTCAACGGCACCGTCGACGCCTGGGGCGTCTTCCAGGACCGCTCGGGCAAGGTGGTCCGCCGCTTCACAGTCGTCATGCGATGCAGCTGGGTGGGCGACGTCGGCACCCTGGACGAAGATTTCACCTATTCAGACGGCACCACCGAGAAGCGGATCTGGACCTTGCGCAGACTTCCGGACGGCCGCTACAGCGGCACGGCGGGCGATGTGGTCGGACAAGCGCAGGGCCAGGTGGCCGGCAACGCCTTCAACTGGCGCTACACCCTGGCCCTGAAGGTCGACGGGCGCACCTGGAACGTCGACTTCGACGACTGGATGTACCTGATCGACGATCGGGTCATGCTCAACCGGGCCACCATGTCGAAATTCGGCGTGCGCCTGGGCGAGGTGCTGCTCTCCTTCACCCGCCGCTGAGGCACGCCCATGGCCGCCACAGGTGACGTTCCTGTCCCGACCGCCGCGCGCTCCCGCTCGCTGTGGCGCCCGCTCAATCCGCCCGTGCCCGACTGGGCAGGTCAGCGGGTCTGGGTGGTGGGCGCCTCCAGCGGCATCGGTGCCGAACTGGCGCTCGCCCTGCAACGACGCGGAGCGCGGGTGGCGATTTCCGCACGCCGACTGCCTGCGCTCCAGGCCATCGCCGCGCAGTGCCCGCCACCGCCGCCCGACGCCGAAGACCCCACGCGCCCGATGCATGTGCTGCCGCTGGATATCAACGATGCCCCCGCCGTGGCGAGCTGCTGCGAGGCACTGGTGCGCGAGTGGGGCGGCATCGATCTGGTGCTGTGGGTGGCCGGGATCTACCAGCCGATGCGCGCTCAGAACTTCGATCTCGGCGTCGCGCAAAGCATGCTGCAGACCAACCTGGTTGCGGTCTATTCCGGGCTGGCGGCCGTGGTGCCGCAGCTGTTGCGCCAGCGCGCAGGAGGCCTTGCGCTGGTCTCGAGCGTGGCCGGCTACAGCGGTCTGCCGCAGGCCCTGGTCTACGGCCCCACCAAAGCTGCCATGATCAACCTGGCCGAGTCGCTCTACCTCGATCTGCATGCATCAGGCATCGGCGTCTATCTGATCAACCCTGGCTATGTCGACACACCTGCCACAGCCGGCAACGACTACACCATGCCGGCCCTGATCACAGCTCGCGAGGCGGCCGACGCCACGCTGTCAGGCATCTCGGCAGGTCGCTTCGAGATTCACTATCCGAAGCGCTTCACCTGGTGGCTCAAGGGCGCGCGCCTGCTGCCCTACCGCCTGTATTTCGCGTTGGTGCGCCGCGTGACCGGCGCCTGAGTCCATGACTCACCCCACCTTGCCCCCATCGCCCGGCGCAGCGCCGTCTTCTGACGTTCCGGCCCACGCCGGTCAACCTGAGCCCATCGCCCAGCTGGTGCAGTTCTTCGAGTCGATGTCGCCCTCCGACGCCCAGCGCATGGACCGCATCTATGCGCCCGACGCCTGGTTCAAAGACCCCTTCAACGAAGTGCGCGGCGTGCGCGACATCAGCCGCATCTTTGCCCACATGTTCGAACAGGTCGACGCACCCCGTTTCGTGGTGACCGAGGCCCTGGTTCAGGGGTCGTCCGTCATGCTGACCTGGGATTTCAATTTTTCGTTCAAACCACCTCTGCGGGCCGGTCCACAGTGCATCCGCGGCTGCTCGCACCTGCGACTGGACGCGAACGGGCAGGTGGTTTTTCACCGTGATTACTGGGATGCCGCCGAGGAGCTGTACGAGAAGATGCCCGTGCTGGGCGGTCTGATGCGCTGGCTACGCCGCCGTGCATCCTTGCCCCCACTTTGAAGGGCCGCTGCTAGAATCCGCCGATTGCGGCTCGGTGTCCGCCGGACACCCCGTTCTAAATCCCTAACCGATGCTTTATCCCGAACTGTTCAAGTCGCTCGAGCGTGTGCGCTGGAGCCTCGACGACATTCCCTGGGAACAGTTCGATCCGGCGAAACTGTCGGACGAGCAGGCCCACACGATCAAGATGAACGCGATCACCGAGTGGGCGGCGCTGCCGGCCACCGAGATGTTCCTGCGCGATCATCGCCACGACTCCGACTTCAGCGCCTTCATGTCGGTCTGGTTCTATGAGGAACAGAAACACGCGCTGGTCCTCATGGAGTATCTGCGCCGTTTTCGCCCCGAGCTGGTCCCCACCGAAGCTGAGCTGCATGCGGTGCGCTTCGAATTCGACCCGGCCCCGCCCCTGGAAACCCTGATGCTGCATTTTTGCGGCGAGATCCGCCTCAATCACTGGTATCGCTGTGCCTCCGAGTGGCATACCGAACCGGTGATCAAGCATATCTATGACACCATTTCGCGCGATGAAGCCCGCCATGGTGGCGCCTATCTGCAGTACATGAAAAAGGCGATCACTGAAGCAGGTGACACCGCCCGGGGTGCATTCGCGCGCATCGGACTGCTGATGGCCAGCGCGCGGCGCACGACGCAGGCGCTGCATCCCACCAATTTGCATGTCAACAAGGCGCTCTTTCCGAACGACACGGTGCAAAGCCGAGTGCCTGAGCCCGGCTGGCTGGAGCACTGGCTCGACGGGCAGATCCGCTTCGACGCAGCCTGGGAAAGCAAGGTGGTCGACCGGATCCTGCACAACCTCTCGCTGCTCTTCGGGCGTGAACTGCCCACCGTGCAGGCGCTCAACCGCTATCGGCGCGAACTGAACCCCGCCTGATCAGCCCGGTCTGGCGCAGGGGCGCGGAGCGCCCGCGCCGGGCAAGCCATCCACCTGGCGCGACAACTCCAACAACAGCGCCTCGCTGGACGGCTCGATCTGCAGGGTCAGACGCGCCGGGGCCGGCGGTCGGGGCGCCAGCCGCGCCGCGTCCACGCCCTTGTCCTGCACGTCGCGCAAAAGCGCCGCAGCATCTGCTTCAGTGCGGAACTTGCCCAGCGCCACACCGCCCCTCCAAGGCCCCTCGCGGATCGCCACCGGACCGTCTCCAGGCAAGCCACGGGCCCGCAACTCGTCGATGCGCTTGCGCGGATCGCCTGCGCTTGGCGCCAGCACCACCCAAAAGGCCTGGGCAGGCGTGGCTGACAGCAGCCTGACCTTCAGCCCGACCAGCCCGGCATCGAGCGCCACCTGCAAACGCACCGCATCAGCCTCGGTCAGTGGCCCGACCTCCACGCACGCGGCACCACTCAGCACCGCTGTGCCGTCCGGGGCTGTCTGAGCAGCCGTCGCGTCGGAACCTCCACGCTCGTTGGAGCCCGACGTCCGCCCGGCGTCCGTATCGCCTGCGGCCGCACCGGCACCCTGCGGTGCAGAGGCGGGCGTCGGCACGATCCGCAGCCGCTCCGCATCCTTCTGACGGGCCATGCGGGCGGGCTCGCGTCCGTCGCCCCCATAAGGCAGCATCCATCCGTTCAACCACCCGTAGAGCAGCACGTTCGCCGCCAGCAAGAGCACGATCAGCAGGCGCATCGGTGCGGACTCAGCAAAGCGCAGCACAGCCCGACGCAGCGGCGGTGGCCATCATGTGAGCGGGTAGGCCCGCGGTCGGCGGCATGGGCGATCGAACTGAATCAAAAGGGTTCAGAGCCATTGGGGGTCGCGACATGGTGCCATCGAGTGTACGTCAGCCCTTTCCGCCAGCGCAGGCGCGCAGTCGGTC
>CANHUQ010000287.1 GCA_947463885.1 Burkholderiales bacterium | reverse complement strand
CCAGGAATCGCCCCTTGGCCTGAGCGGCCGCTTCGGCCGCTTCCCGGGCATCGCGCAGTTCTGCTGCGTCTCGCTCCATGGCGGTGAGATCGCGCAAGGTGAGCAGGCGGGTGACCTGCCCGCCCAGTCGCACTTGAGCACCGCTGAGGTCGACCATGATCAGCGACCCGGAGAAGGTTTGAATGCGAGCCGTGGTGCGGGTTCGCGGCTGGGCGTCGAGGGAGTGATTCAAGGTCATCTGGCCAGTGCGCATCCGTTCCGCGCTCAGGTCAAGACCGTCTGGATTGGGCGTGCTCGGGATGAGTTCGTAGGCGGTGCGTCCGATCAGTCTTGAGCGATCACCGGCTTCCAACAGGGTGACCGCGGCTTCGTTGCAGTCGATGACAACGCGATCGGGCAGGGAAAACAGCATCTGCGGCTCTGAAGACTGCATGAAGAGCGCTGTGAAGCGTGCCTCCGCTTCTTTCATAGAGCTCACGTCACGCACGATCGCCGTGACGAATCGCTCCGTGCCCTCGGTATGGCGGCTGGCGGAATAGTCCAGCTCCACCTGACGGCCGTCCAAGCGGGTGATTCGCGCCGAGCGCCGCACCACTTCCGGGACCTCTTCAAAGTGCTCGACGTACTGCCAGAAGAGGTGTCGGTACTTGTCCACTTCATTGGGTGGGAACAAGTCTCCGAGCTGACGCCCGAGCGCTTGCTCGGCCTGTACCCCGAGGATGGACTCCGCCGCCCGGTTGTATCGACGCACCACACCATCCATGCCGAAGGTGACGATGCCTTCTGCAGCATGCTCGACGATGTTGGCGAGTTGCTGCTCGCTGGTGCGCTGTTGTGCCTGCGCCTGCAGCTGCAGGCTTTCGTTGCGCGAAGCCAGCCGGCCGTAGTACAGCAGCCCGCCCAGCATCAGTGCGAGCAGGGCCAAGGGTCCGCGCAGGGTCGCCATCCAGCGAGCGGTGAGTTGCTCTTGCGACGCGCGCACCTGCACGCGCAGCGGGAAATCGTTCGCGTACGAGAGATGCGTGAGCCAGCCGTCGGCTTCGCTGGCAGCGTCGCCCAGGCGCTGATTGAAGTTCGTTCTGACCAAAACGGGCGGGTTCGGGTGTGCCAGCCGCCCCGCTTTGTCTTGGACCTTCATGCCCTCTTCACTGCACACCACTTCTGCGCCCTGGTCTGTATAGACACTGTAGCCACCGGTGTGGACGGTGCTCAACCCGGCCAGTTCTGCGCTCAGTCGCTCGGAACTGATGACCGCGATGGCGCGCAGATCGGGATGTTTCGGCAATGCGTGCCAGACCACGAGGTACTTGTCTCGGCGCGTGTCGGGTGCCTGGCCGGGCTGGGTCGACCCAAGGCCCATACCGTCATAAGGCCCGGCAATCCGGGTGCCGCTGTAATTCGCGGGGGTGTCAGGGTTCAATCCGAGGGAGGACACGTCCAGGTTCAGGTGTCCGGGCGTGGACGACGCCACGATCCGCCCGCTTTGATTCAGGACAGCCAGCTCCAGCACCAGCGGCTCATCGCGCAACTCGGCGCGCAGCGTGTCGTTCAGCAGTTGGATCTGCCCGACAGGCAAAGCGCTCACGAGCGGGTCCAGTTGCTCGAGCAACTCCTGTGCGACCACCATCGCGCGATTCAGCGACTGCGACATGACCCGGGCGGCCACTCGCAGTTCTTCGCGCTCTTCCTGATAAATCGTTTCGCGCATCTGCATGGCATGCAGCGCGGTCGCGACGATCAGCGCCAGGGCGCCTAAGGCGCTGGCGATCCGATTCAATCTGCGGGAATCATTACCCACATCGCTCCCTATTGGCGTTCGGTGGCCGGCTGCCAGTGCACTGCAATGAAAAAGGCCGTGCGACTGTAACGCCTCGCTTTAGGTTAGGCAACATTACAGACACAATCCTGTACGGCTCCGTGCAGGTCCTGATGCGGACCTCGTTATGCTCTTCCCTGTCACCGAAACCGATCACCCGCCATGACCGCACCCGACCGCATGACCGAAACGACCGTCTTGAACCTGAACCGCCCGCGCAGTGTGGAGCGGCTCGTAGCGGGCGAGCCCACTTCCGATGGTGCTGGCGTGAAGCTCGATCGTGTGCTCACCCAATCGCTGCAGCGCCGCCTTGATCCGTTCCTGATGCTGGATGCATTTCGCAGCGACAACCCGGACGATTATCTCGCGGGCTTTCCCGATCATCCCCATCGCGGTTTCGAAACTGTCACGTACATGATTGCAGGGCGCATGCGGCACCGCGACAGCGCAGGCAATGAAGGTTTGCTCGAACCGGGCGCCGTCCAATGGATGACGGCGGGTCGAGGCGTGATTCACTCAGAATTGCCTGAGCAGCGCGACGGACTGATGGAAGGGTTCCAACTGTGGCTGAATCTGCCGGGTCAGGACAAGATGTGCGCGCCCTGGTATCGGGACTTTCAGCATGACGACCTGCCCAGCGTACACACCCCGCAGGGCGTGCGGGTGGTGGTCATCGCCGGGTCGAGCCAAGGGGTGCCCGGGGCGGTGCAGCGCGAAGGCACCCAGCCGCTTTATCTCGACCTGCAGATGCCGGCGGGCGCGCGCTTCGAGCAGCCGCTGCCGGCCAGCCGCAACGCATTCATTTATGTATATAGAGGCAGCGTGCAAGTGGGCGGTACTGAGGTCCCACGCGGCCGCATGGCGATCCTGGCCAATGATTCCGACAGTGATGGCGTTGGCATAAGCGCGAAGGCTGACTCACGCGTGCTGCTGATTGCCGGCGAGCCCTTGCGTGAGCCGATCGTGCAGTACGGCCCGTTCGTGATGAACACCACCGACCAGATCAGGCAAACCCTGCTCGACTTCCAGGCCGGTCGTTTGGGACGTTAGGAGATCCGCGCGATCACCTGATCATGGATGACCATGCCCACCAGCATGGCGACCACGAATATTCCGGCCGCCGGCAGACCACTGCCCAATGCCACCAGGGCCGGCCCCGGACAGAACCCGCCGATGCCCCAGCCCGCACCGAACAGCGCCCCGCCCAACAACAGACGGGCGTCGATCACCGTGCTGCGGGGCAGATCGATCGGGTCGCCGGTCCATGACAACTTGCGACGCGCCGCCGCAGCAAAGGCGAATACGCCCACCGCAATGGCGCCGCCCATCACCAGCCCCAGGCTCGGGTCCCACTTCCCGAAGATGTCCAGAAACCCCTTCACCTTGCCGGGGTCGGTCATGCCGCCCGCGATCAGTCCCAGGCCGAAGATCAGCCCGCTTGCTGCTGCCAGAATGCCTCGCATGGTCATCTCTTCAGAAAATGTGACGCAGCACGAACACCGTGACGACCCCGGCACCCATGAACGCGATGACATTGGCCAGTGAGCGCAAGGAGAATCGGCTCAGGCCGCACACGCCGTGACCGCTCGTGCAGCCGTTGCCCAGGCGCACGCCCACCCCCACCAGCAGACCGGCCACCACCAGCCCCACGACGCCCACATCGAGCCGTGCCTCAGGCAGCGGTGCGAACAGACGCCAGACCCAGCCCGAGACCAGCAGCCCCGCCAGAAACAGCAGCCGCACACGTTCCGGCCCCAGGCTGTCGCCACGCAGGATCGTGCGCAAGGGGCTGGCCAGAATGCCCGCGATACCCGCAATGCGGCCGTTGCCCAGCACATAAAGCGCGCTGGCCACGCCAATCAGCAGGCCGCCGGCAAGCGACAGTCCGGGCGTGAACTGCTCCCAGTCCAATGTCATGGTGGAATCCTCAGATGGTTTGAATGGAGTCAGGGGCAGGTGCCCCGGTAGACCGCGTGGTCGCCGAGCCAACGGGCGTCAGCGCCTCAACGGCCTGATGATGCGTGAGAAACACTCGTCCGCTCAGATGCTTCAGAAAACCGGAGCGGGTCAGACGATCCATCACGGGGCCTTTGACCTCCGACAGGTGCAGTGTCATGCCGCCTTCGCGCAGTCGCTGGTCGATCGCCTGCAGACTGTCCTGCGCACTGGCATCGATATCGTTCACGGCCGAACATTGCAGGACCACGTGAACCAGCTCGGGGCGTCCCGACACCGCCGCGTTGATGTGATCTTCGAGGGTCCGGGCATTGGCGAAATACAGACTCTCGTCGATGCGCAGCGACAGCACGGCTGGATGGGTCACGGTCTCGTGGCGCAGCACATTGCGAAAATGCTCGGTGCCTGGGATCCGCCCCACTTCCGCGATATGCGGGCGGCTGGTGCGCAGCAGGTGCAAGGCAAGCGAGACCAGCACCCCGGCCGCCAGCCCGGTTTCCACGCCAATGACCAGCGTGCTCACGAGCGTGACCAGCAGCGCAGCAAAGTCCGCTCGGCCTTGCTCCCAGGTGTGTTTCAGGGCGCCCAGGTCAGCCAGCGACAGGACGGCCACCACGATCGTTG
>CANHUQ010000286.1 GCA_947463885.1 Burkholderiales bacterium | reverse complement strand
TTCTGGAAGGCATGCGCGACACCATCCTGCGCATTGAGCCCGAACCCAACGGAACACAGGCATGAAGCAGATTCAGGTGACCATCGTGAACAAGCTGGGCCTGCATGCACGGCCCTCGGCGGCCCTCACGCAGACGGCCACCCGGTTCAAGTCGGAGGTGTGGCTTACGAAAGGCACCCGCCGGGTCAACGGAAAGAGCATCATGGGGGTGATGATGCTGGCTGCAGCGTGTGGGGCTCAACTGACGGTTGAGGCCAATGGTCCCGATGAGGACGAGGCCTTGGCGGCCCTGAGCACGCTGGTGGCGGGCGGCTTTGGCGAAGGGCCGGCCGCGCGTTCAGACGGCTGATGACCCGCCTTCGCGCTCACTCCACACCCATTGCATCATGTTCAGTCTGCACGGCACCGGAATTGGCGGCGGCATCGCGGTAGGGCGTGCGGTGGTGCTGGAGTCACGTCTGATCGACGTGCCGCGTTATCGGATCGATGCGCCCGGGCGCGCAGCGGAGATTGCGCGTCTTGAGCGGGCCGTTGACACGGTCCGCGCCGAGCTGCACAGCATCGGCGAGCATCTGCCTGCCGATGCGCCCACCGAAGCGCAAGCGCTGTTGCAGGTGCACGCCATGATCCTTGACGATCCTGCGCTCTTTGAGCAGGCCCGCACGGTCATTGCGCACAGCGGCCACAACGCCGAATGGGCTTTTGCATCACAGGCCGAGCAGCTGGCGTCGCAGTTTGAGCAGTTTGAAGATGCTTACCTGCGCGAGCGCGGCCGCGATGTGACGCAAGTGGCCGACCGTGTGCTCAAGGCGTTATCGGGTTCGGTGCGCCCCCTGGCCGAACGCACGGCGCACAGCCACGACCCGCTCATTTTCGTGGCGCACGACATTGCGCCGGCCGACATGCTGCAACTCAAGCGAGCCGGCGGATTTGCCATCGACTTAGGTGGGACCGCATCGCATACCGCTATTTTGGCGCGCAGCATGAACGTGCCTGCGGTGGTCGGGCTGGGCAAGGCGGCGCAGATCGTGCGCGACGATGACTGGCTCATCCTCGATGGTGAAGCGGGCGTGGTGATCGTCGCGCCCGATGACGCCGTGCTGCAGGAATATCGCAACCGCATCGCGCTGGAGCAACTTGAGCGCAAGCAGCTCGAGCGCCTCGTGCACGTGCCATCGGCCACGCTGGATCAGGTGCCGATCGAGCTGCTGGCCAATATCGAATTGCCTGCTGAAGCCGCACAAGCGCTGGATGCCGGCGCCGCCGGGGTGGGCCTGTTTCGGACCGAGTTTCTCTTCATGAACCGCAGCGAAATGCCCGGCGAAGATGAGCAGTACGAGGCCTACCGCGACGCAGTGCTGGGCATGAAGGGGCGACCGGTCACCATTCGCACGATCGACGTCGGCTCGGACAAGGCGCTCGATGCGTCGCATGAGGGCCCTGAACCGGCCACGTCCACCAACCCGGCGCTTGGGCAACGGGCCATTCGATACAGCCTGGCCGAGCCCGATATTTTCCTTGTGCAGTTGCGAGCCATTTTGCGCGCTGCTGCGCACGGACCCGTGCGCCTGCTGATTCCCATGCTCGCTCACGGGCATGAGGTCGATCAGTCGTTGCGCTTGATCGCTCAGGCACGTGGCCAGCTGATCGATCGCGGTCAGTCCGAACCGCCGCCCGTACCGGTGGGCGGCATGATCGAAGTGCCTGCTGCAGCGCTGACTGCAGGCTTGTTCGCCAAGCGCCTCGACTTTCTCTCGATCGGCACCAACGATCTCATCCAGTACACGCTCGCCATCGACCGCGCTGATCATGCCGTGTCGGCGCTCTACGATCCCTTCCATCCCGCCGTGCTGCAATTGGTGGCGATGACCATTCGTGCAGCCCAGCGCGCAGGCAAACCGGTCGCGGTCTGCGGTGAGATGGCGGGCGATCTCGACGCGACCGCGTTGCTCATCGGCATGGGTTTGCGCGGGTTTTCCATGCATCCGGCAAGCCTGCTGCGGGTCAAGCGCGAAATCCTGAAGTGTGATGCGGCACGGCTCAAGCCACGGGTCAGCCGGCTGCTGCAGTCCGACGATCCCGCGCGCGTACAGTCCGGGCTGGCCCGATTGCGTGAGGCGTGAGTCGGGCGCCAGGCTTGCGTAGCCGCATCTGTGGGGTCTGCGTTGACAGCCCGCAGGCTGGCCGCTAAGGTTGCGCCTCGCGCCGATTTGAACCAGCTTGCGGGCGCGTTAAAAATACGGCTAAAGCGGGCGCACCGTGATGCCGTGCCCGACCGCCGCAGCCCAAGCCGGTCGGGTTTTTTCATTCTGCATCCAGGCAGACGCACGGACACACTTCAATGACCGCTTCGGTCGGCACCATCACACCGCAACGCCTGCGCTTCGATGCGCCGCTCGCGCTATCGAGTGGCGCATCCATTGCCGGCTACGAACTGGTCTACGAAACCTACGGGCAACTGTCGGCTGCACGGGACAACGCCGTCCTGGTTTGTCATGCACTCAATGCGTCCCACCATGTCGCCGGCCTTGCAGCCGATGATCCTTCGGATGTTGGCTGGTGGGACAACATGGTGGGGCCCGGCAAGCCGCTGGATACCCACCGGTTCTTCGTCGTCGGGGTGAACAATCTGGGTTCGTGTTTCGGATCCACCGGCCCGATGTCTGTTAATCCCGCCACAGGCAAGCCCTACGGTCCTGACTTCCCGGTCGTCACGGTCGAGGACTGGGTGCGGGCGCAGGCGAGGCTGGCCGATGCCCTGGGCATCGAGCGCTTTGCCGCCGTGATGGGCGGCTCACTCGGCGGCATGCAGGCGCTTGCCTGGAGCACGCTCTTTCCTGATCGGCTGGCTCATTGCATCGCCATTGCCACCGCGCCTAAGTTGTCGGCACAAAACATTGCGTTCAACGAAGTGGCACGACGCGCCATCGTCACCGATCCGGATTTCCATGGCGGGCGCTTCTATGACTACGGGACCGTCCCGGCGCGCGGCTTGCAGGTCGCTCGAATGATCGGGCACATCACGTACCTGTCAGACGATGTGATGGCCGAGAAATTCGGCCGCACGCTGCGCCGCCATGCGCAGGACACGGCGCTGCGCAGCGATTACCAGTTCACCTTTGATGTCGAGTTCGAGATCGAGTCGTATCTGCGCTATCAGGGCGAAAAATTCTCGAAGTATTTCGACGCCAATACCTATCTGCTGATCACCCGTGCGCTGGACTACTTCGATCCGGCACGGGAACATGACGGGCATCTGGCAACTGCGCTGGCCCCGGCCCGGTGCGACTTTCTGCTTGCATCGTTCAGCACCGACTGGCGCTTTGCGCCCGAGCGCAGTCGAGAAATCGTGGCGGCGCTGCTGGCCAATCGCAGGCGGGTCACCTACGCAGAGATCGATGCGCCCCATGGCCACGATGCGTTCCTGCTGGACGATGCGCGCTACCACGCGCTGCTTGCCGCGTACTTCGATCGCATCGCGGCCGGAGTGAGTCGATGACCGCGCCCACCCACGGACTGCGCGCCGACCTGGCGGAAATTGCTTCATGGATTGCGCCCGGTTCGCGTGTGCTGGATCTGGGCTGCGGCGATGGCGTCTTGCTCGATCACCTGCAGCGTGCCAAGGGGTGTAGCGGATACGGTGTCGAGATCGACGACACCCAGGTGCTGGCCTGCGCGAGACGCGGCGTCGATGTGATCCAGCAGAACATTGAAGCCGGCCTGGATATGTTTGCCGGCAATCGCTTCGATGTGGTGGTGCTGTCCATGGCGATCCAGGCGACGCAGCATACCGAGCGCGTGCTGCGTGAAATGAGCCAGATCGGCACTGAAGGGATCGTGTCCTTTCCCAATTTCGGTCACTGGTCGCATGCCTGGTCGATCCTGCGCGGGCGCATGCCGATGTCGCGCGAGATGCCCTACCAGTGGTACGACACGCCCAATCTGCATCTGTCCACGCCGCAGGATTTTGACGATCTGCTGAGCAAGCTGGGCTTGTCGGTCACGCGGCGCGCTTTCATGGCCAACAGCCGACCCGTCGGCTTCTTGCCTGCCTTGCGCAGTACGCAGGCGATCTATCGTTTCAAGGTGCGTGCGGCATGACCGACTCTCGCGAGATACCCGCCACACGGCGCTTTGCCTGGATCCTGGGCCTGGCGGGACTGCTGCCTTTCGTGTCTCACGCTGTCTTTTCCTGGTTGTCGCCCCCAGCGGAACTGACCGGTGTATTGCGCTCGCAGGCCCATTACGCAGCGGCCATTCTTACGTTCCTGGGCGCGTTGCACTGGGGTGTGACCCTGGCCTCACCGCAGATCGTCGATGGCCGTGCGGTGACCCGGATGCTGTGGAGCGTCCTGCCCTCGATCTTTGCCTGGATCGTGACCTTGTATCCGGTGCGCATGGCGCTGC
>CANHUQ010000285.1 GCA_947463885.1 Burkholderiales bacterium | reverse complement strand
TTATTGTCCCTCAGTCCGGTGCCGCTGCACAATTGCCTCGAAAGGCAGCCACCCAGAGGCATCGGGGCGCTGCAGCGGCTGAGCAGGCGCAGTGTTCACGGGCATGCCGATTGCCTGCTGGCTGTGGACCGGGTGGTCTGTCTGAACGACCCGGTTTTGCGGGAGACCTTCACCATGCCAACGACACTTGCCACCCCTGCATTGCGCACGCATGCAGTGCCACACCCCTTTCACACACTGACCGACACCCCCAGCGCCGCGCGAGCCGTGCCACCGCTCAGTGAACTGCTACGCCCCGAACCGGCGCGCACCCTGCCGCTGATCGTGCACTCGCATCTGCGCTGGGGCCCTGGATCAGAACGGCCACGCCAGATCTTTTCGCGCCTGTCCATGCATCACCCCGTGTTGTTTGTGGAGCCGCCCATGTACGGTGCGCTGGACACGCCCGCGCTGCAATGGAGCGAGCCGCATCCCAATGTATGCCGCGCCATTCCGCTGTTGCCGCTCACCTTGCAAGGCGGCGAGGATATTCAACGTGCTGCCATTGCAGCCCTGCTGGAAGCCTGGATGCGCGGCCAGACCCGCGCCGCCTCGCAGCCCCAGCACGGGCAATCAGCCACCGATCGCCGCATGACTGAGCGCTTCAAGGGGGCCGTGCAGTGGTTTTGCTCACCGATGGATGCACCCTCGCTGATCGGACGCTTCGGAACCGTGGGTGCGGTCTATGACCGGGCGGGTGCACTGGCTCATCCCCAGCGCAGTGCGCCGGACTTTGCCGAGCGCGACCGCAGCCTCGTGCGTCAGGCGCAACTGGTGTTCTTCACAACCGATCTGGGCGGTGCTGCACGCATCCCACGGGCGCGTCTGGATGGAAACGGGCTGCGGCACGCACATCGCAACGGCCATGGCAGCCGACTCGACCATGACCGAACGGCCGGGCAACCGCAACGGGACCCTGCCGAGGCACGCGCACGCCGCGCCGTCTGGGACGGCGTGGTGGGATGCATGCGCCAGCGTCTGCGCGTGACCTTCGAGGCAGACAGCCCAGCCCGATTGCCGCCTGAATTCATTGCCGCATCCGCCGCGGCCTTCGGTCTGCACTGACTGGCCTGCACTCACGCTCATCTGAACGGATTTGGCGCTCGGCGGGCCGCGAGCGCCAGGTCCCGGCAGCGCCGCGCTTAAAATGCGCAGATGAACACACCGAATACACCCTCGGCTCCCAGCCTCTTCGACCCCGTTCGTATCGGGGCCATCGACTGTCCCAACCGCATCGTCATGGCGCCGCTCACCCGCTGTCGCGCCCTGCCCGGCAGTCTGGCGCCGCATGCGCTCAATGCAGAACACTACGCCCAGCGCGCCAGCGCCGGACTGATCGTCAGTGAAGCCACGCAGGTCGAGCCACGCGGCATCGGTTACATCGGCACGCCTGGCATTCACAGCGAGGCGCAGCGCGACGGCTGGCGCATCGTGACCGATACCGTGCATGCAGCGGGCGGACGGATCGTGGCCCAGCTGTGGCACGTGGGTGCGGTCTCGCATCCTGATCTGCAACCGGGCAACGAACTGCCGATCTCCGCGTCTGCAGTGGTCGCCACCGGCACGGTGCATACCCAGAACGGCAAACAGCATCGGGTTGCGCCGCGCGCATTGCGCACAGACGAAATCCCCGGGTTGATCGCAGCCTTTCGTCATGGCGCGCAAACCGCACGTGACGCCGGGTTCGATGGCGTCGAGATTCATGGCGCAAACGGCTATCTGATCGAGCAGTTCACCCGCGACTCCACCAACCTGCGCACCGATGAATGGGGCGGCTCGCTGCAGAATCGTTTGCGCTTCGCGCTCGAGATCGTTGATGCCGCGATCGATGTGTTTGGGCGCGACCGCGTGGGCATCCGTCTGAGTCCGATCACACGCGCCAACGGCTGCGCGCCCGACTCCAATCCCAACGCCACCTACGGCGCGCTGGTCGATGCGCTGGCGCAGCGACGCATTGCCTTCCTGCACATCATCGAGGGCAACACGGGCGCTGAGTTTTCGCGCGAGGGCTTCGACTTCGATGGCGCCCGCAAGCGCTTTCCAGGCACCTACATCGCCAACAACAAGTACACCCGGCAGATGGCTCTGGATGCGGTATCCAGCGGACAGGCCGATGCGGTGGCCTTCGGCGTGCCGTTCATCTCCAACCCCGATCTGGTGCGCCGTTTGCAGTTGGACGCACCGCTCACCCCGGCCAACATCAAGACCTACTACGGGCCGGGTGCGGTCGGTTACACCGACTATCCCACCCTTGAACAGCAGGGGTCGGTTGCACCAACGCCCACCCTCTGAGCCTGTCCGTACTGACAGCGGCCGAGGTGGCCACTGTCAGTGCAATCCGGACAGTTGATCATCTGACGACCCTCGGTCGTCATGCCGCCAGACAGTGCCTTGCCGGCCCCGTCTGACACCAGCACGCCTTACTTCTTCTCGAACTTATCGGACCAGGCCTTCTTGCCCTGGTTCAGGGCGTCATACAGCTCCTTGGCCTTGCCACCAATCGACTCGACCATTTCCTGATGCCCTGTGCGGGCCACCTTCGCCCAGGCCTCACGCTGATCCGCCGTGAGGTGGTGAACGAAGCCACCCTTGGCCTGGAACTCTTTCATCTTCGGTGCTTCGGTATCCAACACCTGCCTGCGCGCCCAGTTGGCATCCGGCAGAGCACCGACCAATTTGGCACGCACATCAGGCTTGAGGCCGTCAATGAGCGCTTTGTTCATGATGAACGTGGACGGGTGGTGATAGTGGCGTGTCACGACATAGTGCGGGGCACTCTGCGCGGCGGGCGTGGTCACGTAAAAGAGAAACGGCAGGTCACCACCGCGAACCAGGCCACTCTGCAAGCCCGGCCAGAACTCGGTCAGGGGCATCTGCACACCGTTTGCACCCAGCGACTTGAAGAAGACGCGCGAGGCAGGCGAGGGAGAGACCCGCATTTTCTGGCCCTTCAGACTGTCGGGCGTCAGACATGCAGTGGTACAGACCACGTCGTTCCATCCGACGTCTGCCACCAACAGCAGTTCCAGACCTTTCTCGGCGTACAGCCGCTTGGCGATCGGAACGCCGAAATTGTCGGTCACCCACATGCGCTCCTCATCGTTCTTCCAGAGATACGGGGTGTTGAACACCGCACCTTCGGGAACGGCGATGGCACCGCCGGCAAACGAGGACGCACCGAGTTGGAGCCGGCCACGCACGACCTGCTGATGAAGCTCCTGCTCATTGCCTACGTGCAGGTACTCGATGGTGAGATCCGGCCCGATCACTTTGTTCGCATCGTTGATGAACTTCATCACGATGTCGTAGAGCACGCTGCCAGGCTGAGCGGCAGTCCCGAGCTTCCAGGTTTCTTTGGCCGCTGCAGGCGCACTCAATCCGATTGCCAATGCGCTGGCGCTCAATGCCATCGCAAGCCGTCTGAACTTGTTCATGAGGTCTCCTTGTCTTGGAATGTCAGCAGGCGGTCTGTGCCGCGTAAAAGTGATGACGTGCATCGAAGAAACAACATGATTTCGTGCACCTCGCGAACGAGTGTGCCCGAGCGACTGACCTTGCGCAACACACTCTCCTGACTCGATGGCCAGGTACGAGAGATGAGGCAGCGGTGTCAGACCGCGGGGCCTTCGGCGATCAGCAGGGCGCGCCACTGATGCGTGCTGCGCGACGCGTCGGCAGCCGCTCAAGGATTTCCTTAGCGTTTCCGGGGATATCAAGCAATGCTGTTCCGCTGACAATTACCCTCCCCCGATTGCACCGTGGTGGGTGCGATATCAAGTCAGACGCCACAGAAGTGTCTGGTCCCATCCCTTCAAAACGAAAAAAGAGACACCGCATGAAGCTCAACAGATGGTTTGCATCAGCGCTCGCCACGACGGCTCTCGCCGCGTTGGTCCACACTCCTTCTGTGGCCCAGCAGAACTGGAAGATGGTGTCTGCAGCCCAGCCGGGTTCACCCCTGATCAACTTCGTTGACGAAACCGTCACGAACATCAATACAGGTTCGAAGGGCACGATCAAGGCTGAACGCCTGTTCGTTGGTAGCGAGCAGGAAATCGCGCAACAGATCGTGCGCGGACGCGTCGAGATGGCGGGCATTTCCATGGCTGGCATCGCCCCGCTGATCCCCGAGGCAGGTCTGATGACCACGCCCTACCTCTGGAGCAGCGATGCCGAACGTGACTACGTGACCGATAACCATGCCCTTCCTGTGCTGCGCAAGATCTACGAAGCCAAGGGGCTGCACATTCTGGCTATCAGTGAAGTGGGCTGGAACGACACGGTCTGCAAAAAGCCCTGCCTGACTCCTGCCGATGTGAAAGGCATGAAGGTGAGGGTTGGACCGGCAGCGTCCTCCAAGATTTACTGGACCTCGCTGGGCGTC
>CANHUQ010000284.1 GCA_947463885.1 Burkholderiales bacterium | reverse complement strand
GATGCCTTCCGGTCAGGAACCCATTGCAGACGGCGCCGAGCAGTTCGAGCCCGTTTGGGTCAACCCCGCCGCGGCCCTTGCGCGTCATGACGAAGGTCAGTTCAAGATGATCTTCCCGACCATCCGCACCCTGCGTCAACTGCAAAAATTCAGTCGCACCGAGCAAGTCCTGGATGCAGCCTCGTCGGTCGACAAGGTCTATTTCGCATTTCCGCGTGGCGGCTTAGTGAAGGGCAAGGAAGCGCGCTTTGTGGCCGAAGAGTCGCAATTCGGCGAACTGGAGATGGTGGCACCGGACGGCAAACTCGTGCATCCCCTGGACTGGCGTCACGACGCGCCGGTCCAGCTTCGGAAAAATGTGCAGCGCCTGACAGCTCCTAATGCAGGGATGATGACCGGACCGGGCACCAATACCTACATCGTCGGTGAACCCGGTGCCTTTGTGGTCATCGATCCAGGCCCCGACTTAGCCGATCATATTGCGCGCATCGCACAGGCGGTGGGCTCAGACCTCCAAGCCATTATCTGCACCCACTCACATCCGGATCATTCGCCGGGTGCGCCATTGCTGCGTGAAGCGGTGCGCAAGGATGTGCCGATCCTCGGTCTCCAATCACTGCCCACGGCGCGAGCCAACTCGACCTTTACGCCGGATCGGGAACTGGCCCACGGTGAGCGGATCGCGGTGGGCGACTCCACCTTGCGCGCGGTGCATACACCCGGTCACGCTGCGAATCATGTGTGCCTGGTGCTTGAAGAAGATCGGCTGCTGTTCTCTGGCGATCATGTGCTCAATGGCTCGACCACAGTGGTCGACCCACCCGATGGCAACATGTTCGACTACATCGCCTCACTCAAGGTGCTGGCGCAGGAGCCTGTGGACTACATCCTGCCTGCGCACGGACACGTGTTGGGGTCGGCCAAGCAGGCGATCGAAAAGCTGATGGCCCATCGATTGGGGCGTGAAGCGAAAGTAGCTGCAGCGCTGACCAAAACCGGCGGCGGGACCCTGGACGACATCGTGCCGGTGGCTTACGACGACGTGAACACAGGGCTCTTTCCGATTGCCAAGCGCTCGTTGCTGGCGCACCTGGAAAAACTGGTGACTGATGGCAAAGCCAGCGTGAACGAAGGACGCTGGGCGCCGACCTGAGTCTGTACACCCCACGCATCCTGCAGTCGATCTCCCGGCGGTTGACCCAATCGCCCAAGGTCAGGGCTTCCTCTTCTCAAGAGCAGGCACCTTCCCGATACCCGGGGCTCAATACGCTGCCCCCATCACCTGCGGTATCACCATATTTTGCTTTAACGTCGGCACCAGAAAACAGAAGGAAAGCTCAGGGAGACCGGAGCCTTCCTGAGTACAACTTATGAACGGCGCCTTGTCGCGCCGAACATGGCGAACGCTCCGATACCGAGGAGTCCCAAAACGCTAGGCAGCGGAACCGGCGATACGCGGGTATCAGAAAAAATGATGTCGTTATAAACGCCGGGTGGCGAGAACCAATTGAACGTCAGGCTCTTGAGCGGCTGAGTGACCAGCATCTCCAGAACCGGAAGGTCGAAGAAGCCCGCAGGTGCTTGAATTGCATAAGCCCCACTGTTGAAACTGACTGTCGCATAGTCAGTAGGGTCAACCGGGTTGGGTTGTCCGGAGAGATTTGCGTCACTGTAATGACCCAGCGGAATCTGCACAGGTTATGCGGCTAATTTAAATGCCTCTGCGGGTGTCTTCATTCCCAACGCCTGGTGGGGTCGTCGCTGGTTGTAGAAACCGATCCAATCGCTGATCACGCGGCTGGCGTGTTGCAGACTCTCGAAGCGGTGGCGATGTACGCACTGCTCTTTGAGAGTACGGATCACACGTTCGACCATCCCGTTTTGCTGCGGATTGTGTGGCGTGATGAACTCTTGCCGCAGACCGTAACCCTTGACCAGGGCGGTGAACCCACGGCTCGTGAACACCAGCCCGTTGTCGCTGCGAAGCAGAAACGGCGCCGGTACGCGGCCAAGCGCCCCAAAGCGCGCAATTAACGCCTGCTCCAGTGCCGATTCCGCCGTCTTGCTGCGCCCGCTCCTGGACAGATGCCAGCCCAGCAGCTCGCGGCTATAGCAGTCAATCACCAGTGCCAGCGTCGCCCATCCATCGCGCCCGCTCCAGATGCGGCACATGTCAGTCGCCCACCGCTCGTTCGGTTTTTCAGCCACCGATGGCAGATCTTCAACCCTTGGGCGCATCCCGACCGGACGCTTGCGCACCTGCCAACCCTTGTGCTGGAAGATGCGCTGCACCGTGTTCTTGTTGAACTCCAGCAGATACGCCACCGTCCGGTATCCGAATGACGGGTTCTGCTCGATCATCTCCTTGATCGGCTGCACAAACCGCTCCTGAACCTTCGCTGGAGCCTTGGTGGGCTTGTAATAGACCGTTCTGCGCGGGATCTCAAACCACCGGCACAACTTGCTGATCGAGAACTCGAATACGTCTTGCTTGAGTCCCTGGCGGATCGTCTCGATCATTTCTCGTCCTCGCCCAACAGGGACTGCAACTTTTTTCGCGCTCTGAGCTCCAGCATCGCCTCGCCATAAGCCTCCTGCAGCTCCTTGAGCTGGCGCTCGTACTGCTCGCGTACATCCTGCGGATTGGCCCGTAGCGCGTTCTCCATGCCGCGCTTGCCATCGTCCACCCAGTTCTCGATCTCCGAGGGCGGCAGGTCGTATGCCCTGCTCGCCTCGGCCACCGTCGTCTTGCCTTGGATGATCTCCAGCACCAACGCACTCTTGCGCTTGGCCGTCCAGCGCTTGATTTGCTCGTCCATCAATTCACTCATGTGCCCTTCCTTTTTTGAAGATAGCACCTGAGCAGGTTTTCACTGGGTCATTACATCACCGCTCAGGTCGTAGCGGATCGGGTCGCCGAAAAACGGTGTGCTCAGACTGCCCGCGCCATTTGTGGCTGTCATGTTTGAAATCACCGAACCCCCGTCGAAATCACGGAGGTAAAACGAACCGCCTGCAGGCAGAACGCCTCCCTGCAGTCCACTGAAATCGTACGTGATCTGCCACGAAGCATTACCAGCGTTCGGTGAACCTGTAGCGGCGAAAAAAGGCAGCAGTGCCTTGCCGCTCGACTGCGTATGGTCGAATCCTCCTGTTGCGCCGACCGGCCCACTAAACACGCCCTTGATACTCACCGAACCCTCGAATGCTGGGTTTGTCGTGCCAGTGAATCCACCTGTGTAGCCGACCTGGGCGCCGTTGGTGATTCCGGTACCGGCTGTGAAGTCTGCGCCCACGGCGGATTGCGCGACGCCCGATCCATTCAGGGTCGGATCCGAACCAATAAGGTATGCAGTCGCGTTCGCTGAATGGGCCGCCAAGGCCGTTGTCACACAAATCACCGCCGCAGCGATCCGTCGATGGTGAGGGAGTGTCGAAATCATGAATAGGATCCTAAGAGTTCAAGAGAGATAGAGGGCTTCGCCCCACTCCCTCCTGAGCAAAGAGCGATCCATCCGGCGAATTCCTGTTTTGGCCCGCTTACATCCGCGAGACGACGCACGATGGGGCCAAAGACCGCAGATTTTCGGGTTGCTCAGGACGGACCCGGTAGGGAGACCGGAGCCTCCCTGAGTGCAACTTACGAACGGCGCCTTGTCGCGCCGAACATGGCGAACGCTCCGATACCGAGGAGTCCCAAAACGCTAGGCAGCGGAACCGGCGATACACGGGTATCAGAAAAAATGATGTCGTTGTAAACGCCGGGTGGCGAGAACCAATTGAACGTCAGGCTCTTGAGTGGCTGAGTGACCACCATCTCCAGAACCGGATCGTCGAAGAAGCCTGCATTTGCTTGAATCGTATAAACCCCACTGTTGAAACTGACTGTCGCATAGTCAGTAGGGTCAACCGGGTTGGGTTGTCCGCTTGGGTTTGCATCCCCACTCTGGTCAAAGCGGATCGGGTCGCCGAAAAACGGTGTGCTCAGACTGCCCGCGCCATTTGTGGCTGTCATGTTCGAAATCAGCGAATTCCCGTCGAAGTCCCGGAGGTAAAACGAACCGCCTGCAGGCAGAACGCCTCCCTGCAGCCCGCTGAAATCGTACGTGATCTGCCACGAGGCATTCCCAGCGTTCGGTGAGCCTGTAGCGGCAAACGACGGCAACAGTGCCTTGCCGCTCGACTGCGTATGGTTGAATCCTCCTGTTGCGCCGACCGGCCCAATAAACACACCCTGGATACTCACCGAACCCCCGAATGCTGGGTTGCTCGTGCCAGTGAATCCACCCGTGTAGCCGACCTGGACGCCAGGGGTGATTCCGGTACCAGCTGCGAAGCCTGCGCTGTAATGACCCAGTGAAAACCTGCTCAGGTGCTATCTTCAAAAAAGGAAGGGCACATGAGTGAATTGATGGACGAGCAAATCAAGCGCT
>CANHUQ010000283.1 GCA_947463885.1 Burkholderiales bacterium | reverse complement strand
GGTAAGTGAGCTGCGTTCGCGCAGAGCCTGCCTCCGGCAGGCGGCTGCGCGATAGGCCCGATCACTGATCGGGCCACGCAGCGAACGGCGAGCCCCTGCAAGGGCGAGCCCAAGCTGTCCGAGCGGCACAGCCGCTCGGTAGACCCGAGCACTGCCCGGGTCACAGCGATCACGGGGAGCGCATACTTGCGCGAGCACAAGCTGCGTTCGCGCAGAGCCTGCCTCCGGCAGGCGGCTGCGCGATAGGCCCGATCACTGATCGGGCCACGCAGCGAACGGCGAGCCCCTGCCCTCACTACCTCTCTTCATAAATCCCAAGCTTGCGGTGCAGCGGCGACTCGTCCGCAATAAACAGAAAGCTCGGCGCATCCGCATTCCGGTTGTGCAACCCAATCGCCACATACCCCGGCGAGCAACAGGTATCGGCCTCACCCATCTCGAACGATTCGCCCGCGGCCGTCACCTGCACCGCACCCTCAATGACATGCCAGACCGAAGCAGGCGAACGGGCCGGCAAGGTGCACGCTTCCCCGGGGCGCAACATCAGCGCATGAAAGCCCAGAATATTCTGCGCATCAGCGCCTGTCGTCGGATTCACAAAGGTCACCTGAACCGGCCCGTCTGAAGCCTGAGTACGCGCCTGCTGCTCAAGTGCCGCCCGCGTGTCACGCCATGCATAACGCAACATCGGATACGCACTCGCGGAAGACTGAAAACCCGCCGTCGGCAACACGCCGCCCCGGGCGTGGGTCGACTCGCCACGCTCCACCGACACCGCCTGACGCGCACCGTTCACGTGGTACGAAGCCTCCAGGTAATGGACCAGCGGCAGGTCCAGCACATCGAGCCACACCACCGGGTCGCTGCCGTCATGCCCGTGTTCGTGCCACAACCCGGTCGGTGTGAGAATCAGATCGCCGCGCGACATCGGCAGCTTCTCTCCATCGACGGTCGTCCACGCCCCCTCTCCTTCAACAACCATGCGCACCGCATTCGGCGTGTGACGATGCGACGGCGCCCATTCACCTGGCAACAGCAGCTGCATGCCCAGATAAATCGCCGGACTCGCTTGCATCCGCTCAAGCCCCTGGCCCGGATTGGCCAGCACCAGCACGCGCCGTTCGGCTTTCTCAATTGGCGTCAGCGCGCCGGCCTGCATCAGCAAGGGGCGGATCGCCGCATACGGCCACATCGTGGGCCGCGTCTGGCGCGCCGGGATCGTGGGCGGCAACAGGCTGCGCAGACTCGGCCACAGGGGCACCAGGTTCTGATCGGCAAGCGCGTCCCGATAGGACTGCGGAAGATCACTGAGTTTGCCAAGTTCATTCATAGGGGATTGATACAGTCGACGCGCCGTTTCGGTTCAGGGGCCATGCACGCGTCTCTAACGCGTACGAGTGAGGGACAATACCCCAGCGTCACACGACGGCACCGTGCCCTCAAGCACGGCGCTCGCAGCACAGACCCACACAGATGGCAGGCCCCTTGCGGCACGCCGCCACTCAGGAGGAAGCACCATGGACTTCGAAATCCCCGAAGAGCACCGCATGATCAAGGATCTGGTCGCACGTTTCGTGCGCGAAGAACTGATCCCACTCGAGCCGGCGATCCTCAAACGCGAGGCGGCAGGCGAGGGCAGTAGCCTCACCGCTGCTGAACGCGCCAAAATCGATAGCCGCTCTCAGGAACTCGGGCTGTGGGGCCTGGATGCACCCGAGGATATCGGTGGCCACGATCTGCCTGTGAGCGCCATGGTCGGCGTGAACGAAGAGATGGGACGCACCATCGTTCACTACTATCTGCCGCCCGACACCCCCAACCTGCTCATGCTCAGGCGAACCGCCACGCCGGAACAAAAGCGCAAATACCTTGAGCCCTATGTGCGCGGTGAGCTGAGTTCGGCCATCGTGATCTCCGAACCGGGTGCAGGCGGTGACCCCTCGGGTATGACCACGCGCGCGGTACGTGACGGCTCCGACTGGGTCATCAATGGCCGCAAGATCTGGATCAGCAACATGGACCGTGCCGACTTCGGCATCGTCATGGCACGCACCGAGGGCTCAGGTGGCGATCGCGGCGGCATCTCCGCCTTCATCGTCGACAAGGGCACGCCGGGGTTCGAAGTGGCACGTCGCATTCCAATGTTGGGCGGGGTGTTCACCGCAGAGGTCACATTCGATGACTGCCGAGTTTCCGCCGGTCAATTGTTGGGCGTGGAGGGGCAGGGCTTTGCGCCGATGCAGGAGCGCCTGGGTGCTCGCCGAGTGCAAATGGCCGCCTGGTGCGTGGGTCGCGCGCAGCGGGCCCTGGACATGATGGTCGAGTACGCCCCACAGCGTAAAACCTTCGGCGCATATCTGTCCGATCGCCAGGCCATCCAATGGTGGATCGCCGATGCCGCCACCCGCATCCATGCAGCCCGTCTCATGACCTATGAAGCCGCCTGGCGCCTGGACCGCGGCATGGACGCCCGCACCCAGCTCTCGATCATCAAGGCCTACGCCACCGAAATGGCCTGGGAGGTGATCGACCGTGCCATGCAGACCTTCGGCGCCATGGGTATGACCAAGGAACTGCCGCTGCAGATGATGGCCAATGAGTCGCGCCTGATGCGCATCTATGAAGGTCCGACCGAAGTGCACAAATGGGTGGTGGCGCGCAATACACTGGGGCGTCGCGGCTAAGCGCTCACTTGGCATGGCCAGCCGCTGCAGGCTTCACTGACCGCTGTCTGCCTTCCAACCGGCAACAAAGGAGCGTGACATGACCCGTACCGTACTGAAGGTGAAGGCCAACGCTGCATCGCGCTCAGCTCAGCCGTCTGCCGGCACTCGCGTGCTGGCAGCAGCCCTGCTGGTCTGCGTGCCATCGGCCTTCGCACAGACTGATGGCCGCATCCCGCCACGCAAAGCCGGGCTCTGGGAAACCAGCATGGAGATGCCGGCGGGCGCGCGGGGAGGGGCAGCCGGCACGATGAGCTTTCAGCAATGCGTCGACAGCAGCACCGACGACGCTGCGCAGCGCCGGCAGTTCAGCCCCGACCCGGGCGCCCGGTGCACGACCAGCAACGTGCGCACTGGGGGCGGCGGCTATGAGGCCGATTACCAATGCGACACGAACGGCAGCAAAGTAAGCGGCCACGTGAAGATGAGCGGTGATCTGTCCAGCCGCTATACGCTGACCAACACCATGCGCCGCGAGCAGGCAGGCGGCGGCAGCGCCGTCGAACGAACGGTCACCATCGTTGCGCAACACAAGGGCGCGTGCCCCGGCGACATGAAGCCGGGTGACTCCCGCATGGCGGGCATGCCGGGGATGCCTGCCGGCATGCCGCCCATCCCTCCAGGCAGTGGTCGGATGACGCCCGAGCAGATGCAGCAGATGATCGAACAGATGAAGCGCGGTGGCAGCGGGCGCTGAGCCGCAGATCTCCTGGAGCGCCAGCGGATGCCACTCACCCGCCGGACTGTCTATCCCACCAGAAGCCACCAGACACGCTGGCGCAGCGCGCTTGTCCTGTGCATGGCGGCCTGCGCTCCCCGTCAGCGGCTGGGCACGCAAGAGCCCGTGCGGGCACCGAAGGACGGCTATACGCTAGGCGTGGTGGCGCAGGCGGCGGTGGTGATGGCGCCCGCCATTGACCCGAGTGCCCTGAAGTACGACGCGCTCAAGGACCTGCAATACCTCACCCTGGGCTACAACGGCTACTTCATGCTGGCGACCCATCCAAGCTCCGGCCTGCGGACGATGAAGCAATTCTTTGACACCGGGGGCATCCTAAGTGGAGGAGCGTCGCACCATGTGCAAACACTCTCATACCGGGACCGTGCCCCGAATGGTCACGCGATTGAGGTTGCGCACCGCTTCGCCATGATCGTGCACGGCGTAATGCATCGTGCAACGGTTGTCCCACATCACCACATCACCGGCCTGCCACATATGGCGATAAGTCCGGTCGGGCGACACGGCCTGCTCATATAACCAGTCGAGCAGCGGCCGGCTCTCGGCCTCGGACATGCCTTCAAAGCAGGGCACCGTATCCCCGGGGTGGCCGATGAACAGCGCCTTGCGCCCGGTCTCAGGGTGGGTGCGCACGACCGGGTGGATGGCGTGAGGCGGCTCACCTGCCACACCATTGCGCCGCGCAATGCGCGTGCCGGTGAACTTGGCGCGCAGGCCCCCGAGCATGCGTTGCATGCCGGGCGACAGGCTGTCATAGGCGCGGTACATGTTGCACCACATGGTGTCGCCGCCCGAAGCGGGCATGTCCTGAGCCGCCAGAATAGTGAGCGCATGGGGCGCCGGAATAAAGGTGGAGTCGTAGTGCCAGTTTTCGGTGATGGCCATAGCCTTGCCCGGGTTGGTGAGCTGCAGCAACCCAGGCCAACCCTCCGAGTACGTGATCATCGGCGTGACCGCAATCTCGCCCCACATCCTG
>CANHUQ010000282.1 GCA_947463885.1 Burkholderiales bacterium | reverse complement strand
ATTCGGGTCAGGATGCAACGGCTGTCAGTGCCTTCAATCGGGAGGGCGCGACTCCTGCCAGCCCCAGCATTGCGGGCTGCGGTTGCTCTGCATGACACATGTCGTGACGGCGCCCGCGCTCAGGCCAATCGCCGGGGCGCTCTGCTCGCTTGAGAGCACGGGGATATTGCTGTTCGTGGTACCTGATTTGCCCAGCTGTCCATACCGGTCGGAGCCCCAGCAAAAGGTGGTGCCTGTGACAGACAGTGCGCAACTGTGATTGAGGCCACTGCTCACCGAAATGAAACCGCTTCCCAGCCCCCGCACATCGACAGGCGTCGTGCTGGCGGTATTGGTGCCGTTTCCGAGTTGTCCAAAATCGTTTCGCCCCCAGCACTTGACGGCGCCGCCTTGGGTGACAGCACAGCCATGGCTGCCGCCCAGGCTGATGGAAATGACCGTACCCCCAGGACCGCTGAAGAGCACCGGCACGCTCGAGCCTGTGCTTTCACCCCAACAAAAGACACCCGCCCCTGCGGTCACCGCGCAGGTATCCAATGCGCCCCCGCTGACCGCAAGCACACCCGAATCCAGACCGGACACGCCGACCGGAACCCTGCTGGAGATGACGCTCCCGTTACCCAGTACGCCGAAACTGTTTCTACCCCAACACTTCAGGGCACCGGCGCCAGTCACGGCGCAGGTGTGGTCGGTGCCCGAACCGATGGCCACCACCCCGGTCGTCAGGCCGGTGACATCGGTCGGTGAACTCATGAAATCGTCTTCGCTGCCGTTACCGAGCTGACCCGAGCCGTTGTAGCCCCAGCATTTGACGCCGCCCGAAGTGGTCAACGCGCAGGAATGGTCACGGCCCAGCGCAAGCGCACTCACACCGACATTCAAGCCGGTCACGGCCACCGTCTGGGTGGACGAATCCAAGGTACCGCCGCCGAGTTGCCCATACCCGTTGTATCCAAAGCACTCCGCGCCACCGCCGGCATTGATAAAACAGTGGTGCGCACCGCCCGAGGCAATCTGATTGCCGGCAGGCACTGTCACGACGGTCCCGCCACTGGTAGCGATGACGGTCACGATCGTCGAGGATTCCTGACCGAGCGCATCGGTCACGGTGAGCTTGACCGGGTAGCTGCCGGGTGCTGAATAGGTATGGCTCACGCTTGCGCCGCTGCCCGTACCACCGTCACCAAATCGCCAGGCATACGCGGTGATGGCTGCATCGCCCGCAATCGACGCTCTGGCATCAAAACTGCGCGCCAGGCCATTGCCTGCGGTCTGCACAGTCGCCTGAGGACCCTTTGGCAATGTCACGCAAGCATCAAGCGCAACCGGTGTGTTGCCCACCTCAATTGAGATGCTCTTCTCGATCAGCGTGGCATCGGGCGGCGTCAGGCGCACGGTCAACGTGCTGTTCAAGGGGGCGCTGGGAAACGCGAAGCTTGGCTGGTTGCTCTGCAAGGTCTGGGGGGCGCCCACCATGGTGTTTCCACGGAAAAGGCTGACCTGGACGCGCGTTTGGCGGTACTCGCCCCAACCGCTCACACACCCCTGGAGTGCAAAGCTCGTGTCCTGGACGGTCAGGTCAGGGAAGCCCACATCAACGCTTGCCACCGTGGCACTGACCTTGGAAGCGGGAGTACCCCGGTTTTCGCGCGCAACCAGGCTGGCACTGACAGCGCCGCTATTGGCATAGACGCTGGACGCATACCGCCCGGCGCTGTCAATTGGCACGGCAAGCGTCTGAATTTTCGGGCCTGTGATTCGAACAAGGTAGTTGGACAAGGTGCCGCTGGTGACTGTGACGCGCCCGGTCAGGTTGACCTTGGGCGGCGCGCTCAGACACCGAGGAAGGCGCGTGGCGGTGCCCGCCAGCCCAGTGGCAATGTCCATCGAATCCATCACATTCCCGCGCGCGTCAATAAGGCGCAGCCGCACCTGCGAGCTGGCACGCCCAAAGAAGTCGGTCGCCCCAGGGAATGTGATGCCGTTGTAGTCCAAGCCGATGGCCTGTACCGACAAGCCAGCCGGCACGGAGCACGCCACGCCGCCCACCGTTGCAGCCAGGTCGATCGTGGCGCGCTCGTAGACCCGGTCTGCATTCCAGACGCTGAAATGACTGACCGAGCCTTCGTAATACTGCCCGCCGGTCGCGGCGTCCGATTGCAGCACTGCAGTACCCTCTTGCGTCCAGACACCAGTCGTCTCGTTCAGGTGATAGAGCGGAAAACTGTCTGGCAGGACGACTCCTGCAGCAGGTGTGGCAGGAATACGGATGGTGGCGGTCTGGCCGCTGGCAAGGTTCAGGGGCGCACCGGCCGCGTCGCTGAAGTTCACGGCCAATGCACCCAGGGACTCGATGGGCAGGCCACTGGTGGCATCGACCATCAAGCCCGGCATGTAGCTGATGTTGCTGCTGGGATCGATCGGCGTGAGTGATGCGATGGCAGTGCCTGAGGGGGGCTGTCCATCGCCTCGCGCCAGGCTGTTGGCAGCGAGTTCCACGCGCGCACTCGAGCCCGGGACCCGCAAAACCGCGCCTTGAGTCGGGTCAAAGCTTTGGGTGCTTGCAATCGGCAGGAGCACGACCACCGCTGCAAACTGTGCATTGTTTCGTGCCGCGCCGGCGGCACGAATCATCGGCACGAAGCCTGCTTTGTCGATGCGAACGACAGCGGGCGTGGCCGCATCCAGCGTGAACGCAAAACTGCCATCTGCGCCAGTGCTGACGACATCCGAACCGGCAAGCTTGTCAAGCCCGGCAAGCACCTTGACGGTGGCGCCGGACAGCGCAACGCCTCGATCGTCCACCACCGTGCCCTGCAATGCGATGGCGGTATCGGCATAGGTCGCGTCGCCCGCGCTGCCGCTGCCGCTGCCGCTGCCGCTGCCGCTGCTACTGCCGCTGCTACTGCCGCCGCCGCAGGCTGTCAGGAACAAGGTCACCATCAGGGTCAGGACATATTGAAAACGCATCAGGGTGCTCCAGAAGTGCGGCGCGGTACAGACGCGCTCAAGCCGCCACGATCCGGATCCGGCACAACATCAGCTACCCATGTTCATGGGGGTATTCGCAGCGCGCGCTCACGACTAAGCTGTCGGATGGTTTTGGTGTGGCTGCCTGTCAATGCCCGAAGAACTTGTCCAGACTGCGTCGCATGAACGCTGGCGAATCGTCCTTCTTGAAGACGATGAGGCGTCACGACAGTACTTCGAAGCCAGCATCCGTGAGCATCCCGGGCTCGAATTGCAGGCCTCGTTCAACCGCCTTCGCGACGCTCTGGCATGGCTGCAGACCCATGCCGCAGACCTGCTGCTGACCGATCTGGCCCTGCCTGACGGACATGGGCTCGAATTGATCTACCGCCTCAAGACCTTGCAGCCGACTTGCGAGACGCTGGTGATCTCGGTGCTGGGCGACGAGGACACGGTGCTCGCCTGCCTGGAAGCAGGCGCGGTCGGCTACATCCAGAAAGATGCCCAACCCGACGACATCGGCCAGATCGTCCTCGAAGTCAAACAGGGGGGCTCACCGATTTCGCCCATGATCGCGCGCAAACTGCTCGAGCGATTGAAGTCGCAGCCGCCCCTGCCTGAACAGCGAGCAGCCGATGTCCCACAAGTACAGTTGACCGCGCGTGAATCCGACGTGCTGCGACTTGTTGCGCGCGGCTACACCTATGCCGAAATCGCCGACATGGAGGGCATCTCGATGCACACCGTGCAAATGCACATCAAGCACCTGTATCGCAAGCTCGAGGTGCATTCCCGCGGCGAGGCGGTCTACCAGGCCGGTCTGATGGGTCTGATGGACCCCCAGGGGCGTACGGAATAGCCCCGATGGGCCACGCGCGGCGCGCGGCGCGCGCTTGCCACCATCGGTATCGGCTCTGGGCTTGGCTGGGATTGTGGCTGCTCTTGCCAGGCGCCTGGGCACAACCCGCGCCAGTCATGATCGAAAGCGCGCAGGTCCGAATGCTCACGCCTGATGGCGACGAAGCCCTGCGCACCGAGTCCCTGCCGCTGCACTGGGATCTTGCCAACCGCGGGCTTTCTGGGGTGCTTGAGTTGCGCCTGTCGTTTGCACGCCCTTCTGATACCGCTACCGGTTCCTGGGCAGCCATCATCCCGCGCTTGGGCAATGCCTGGCGCATCGAACTCAACGGCGAACGGCTGGCCGAAGCCGGTCAGATCGACATCCCCAACGACAACTGGGCGGCCAAGCGACCGGTCTGGGTGACCTTGCCGGAAGTTCTGCTCCAGCCGCAGAACGAACTTCGGATTGTGCTGCGAGCCGATGCCGGACGAAGGGCCGGGCTTTCGCGGGTCATGGTCGGCCCCGCGGAATTGATGCGGCCTCAGTGGGCGCACCAGGAATGGCTGCGGATCACCACGCCTCAGGCTGCCGCCGTGCTGAGTCTGCTGGTTGGCGCATTTTGTGCGCTCTTGTGGCTGCAGCAGCGCGACCGCCTTTAT
>CANHUQ010000281.1 GCA_947463885.1 Burkholderiales bacterium | reverse complement strand
GGATGCAGACGGACTGGAGGTCATCCGCCACTCCACCGCGCACTTGCTCGCCTACGCCGTGAAGGATCTGTTTCCGGACGCTCAGGTGACCATCGGCCCGGTCATCGACGACGGGTTCTATTACGATTTTTCCTACTCGCGCCCCTTCACACCTGAAGATTTGCAGGCGATCGAAGCACGCATGGCAGAGCTGGCGCGCAAGGACGAGCCGGTGGTGCGCGAAGTCTGGAACCGCGACGACGCGGTGGCCTTTTTCAAGTCGATCGGCGAGCACTATAAGGCCGAGATCATCGCCTCGATTCCCGCCACCGACGACATCCGTCTGTATCGCGAAGGCGCCTTTGTCGACCTATGTCGCGGCCCGCATGTCCCGTCTACCGGCAAGCTCAAGGTGTTCAAGCTGATGAAGCTTGCCGGTGCCTACTGGCGCGGCGATTCCCGCAACGAAATGCTGCAGCGGATTTACGGCACGGCCTGGGCGAAGAAGGAAGACCAGGACGCCTATCTGCACATGCTTGAGGAGGCGGAAAAGCGCGACCATCGAAAACTGGGCCGTGCGCTGGACCTCTTTCATCTGCAAGACGATGCACCGGGCATGGTGTTCTGGCACCCGAAGGGCTGGGCGCTGTGGCAGCAGGTCGAGCAGTACATGCGCCGGGTGTATCAGGACAACGGCTACCAGGAGATCCGCTGTCCGCAGATCCTGGACCGCACGCTGTGGGAGCGCTCCGGGCATTGGGAGAATTACAAGGACCACATGTTTTCAACGGCCTCTGAGAACCGCGATTACGCGGTCAAGCCGATGAACTGTCCGGGGCACCTGCAGGTCTTCAACAGCGATTTGCGCAGTTATCGCGATTTACCGCTGCGTTACGGCGAATTCGGCCAGTGTCACCGCAACGAGCCCTCGGGTGCGCTCCACGGCATCATGCGGGTGCGTGGCTTCGTGCAGGATGACGGGCATATCTTCTGTACCGAAGATCAGATTCTGGACGAATGCACCGCCTACACCGAGCTGCTGCACAACGTGTATCGCGATTTTGGCTTCACCGACATTCTCTACAAGGTGGCCACCCGGCCGGAAAAGCGCGTCGGCGCCGATGAATTGTGGGACAAAGCCGAATACGCACTGATGGAGTCGCTGCGCCGCTCTGGCTGCGAGTTTGTCATCGCCCCCGGTGATGGTGCTTTCTACGGCCCGAAGATCGAGTACACCTTGCGCGATGCACTGGGCCGGCACTGGCAGTGCGGCACGATGCAGGTTGACTTCAACATGCCGCAGCGGCTGGGCGCCGAGTACGTGGCCGACGACAACAGCCGCCGGCATCCGGTCATGCTGCATCGAGCGATTGTCGGATCGCTCGAGCGATTCATTGGCATCCTCATCGAGAATCACGCAGGTGCATTTCCGGCCTGGCTGTCGCCCGTGCAGGTGGTCGTACTGAGCATTACCGAAGCGCAGTCGGAGTACGCCGCGAGCGTTGCACAAACATTGAAAAAACAAGGGTTTAGAGTCCAAACAGATTTGCGGAACGAAAAGATCTCTTATAAAATCCGCGAGCACAGCCTGCAGAAAATGCCTTACTTGTTGGTGGTGGGTGACAAGGAGCGTCAGGCTGGTCAAGTGGCAGTACGGGCACGTGGTGGCGTTGACCTCGGGGTGATGAGCCTCGATGCATTCGCCTCCCGGCTGGCCGGTGAGGTGGCTCATCCTCGCGGAACATCGCACTGAATGGATGTTTCTTCCGGTCCGCCTGCGCACCGTTGTGCTGCCTGAGCTGATACCCGCCGACTTCGGAGAAAACAGCATCGCTACTGCGAACGAACGCGAACGTGCACACCGGCTGAACGCCGAAATCAACGTTCCTGAATTGCGTCTGATGGGGATCGAGAACGAACCGCTTGGCATCGTGTCCACGCGGGAGGCCCTCAGAATGGCCGAAGAGGCCGACGTCGACCTGGTCGAAATTGCTCCCACTGCGCAGCCACCCGTGGCGCGCCTGATGGACTACGGCAAGTTCAAGTACCAGGAACAGAAGCGTGCCCACGAGGCCCGCCTCAAGCAAAAGATCATCCAGGTCAAGGAAGTCAAGTTTCGTCCCGGTACGGACGACAATGACTACGACGTGAAGCTGCGCAACCTCAACCGGTTCCTGGAAGAGGGCGACAAGGCGAAGATCACCCTGCGATTTCGCGGCCGCGAAATGGCCCACCAGGAGTTTGGGGTGCGCCTTTTGGAGCGCATCCGCACTGACCTTGAAGCGGTGGGTCAGGTGGAGTCCATGCCCAAGCTCGAGGGTCGGCAGATGATCATGATCATCGCGCCCAAAAAGAAGAAATAGGGCGTTGTGAGCGGGTGAGTCTGGGCGGGCTTGAGCGCCCGGCCTGGCTCCTGCTACAATCGAAGGCTTCGCAGGGTCGTTTGACCGGCGAACAAGAAGCCGCTCGGGTTCCCTAAGTGCCTGACCCGGATCGCCTCGCTGATGCAGTGGGGCGGTACCAGGCCACCTGGCAGCGGTGCATGACGGAGCATTCTCATGCCCAAGATGAAGACCAAGAAAAGCGCGGCCAAGCGCTTTCGGGTACGCGCAGGCGGCTCGATCAAGCGAGGCCAGGCGTTCAAGCGCCACATCCTCACCAAGAAAACCACCAAGAACAAGCGTCATCTGCGCGGCGCTGTTGAGGTTCATGAGTCCGACGTCGTGAGCGTCCGGGCCATGATGCCCTACGCATAACGGGAGGCCGACATGCCACGAGTTAAACGCGGTGTCACCGCCCGAGCCCGCCACAAGAAGGTGCTCGCCCTGGCCAAAGGGTTCCGAGGCCGTCGCAACAACGTTTACCGCATTGCCAAGCAAGCGGTTATGCGCGCCGGGCAGTACGCCTACCGCGACCGCCGCACCCGCAAGCGCGTGTTCCGTGCGCTCTGGATCACCCGCATCAATGCGGCTGCTCGCGAACATGGCATCAGCTACAGCCGCTTCATCGCTGGGCTGAACAAATCGGCCATCGGTCTCGATCGTAAAGTGCTGGCCGAACTCGCTGTCAACGATAAGCCTGCGTTTGCGGCCATCGTGGCGCGGGTCAAGGCTTCGATCGGCGCCTGAGCGGGGCTCACGCTCGACTGTGGAAGCCCCAGGCGCACTGCAAGGTGCCTGGGTGTTTCCCCGAATCAGACAACGGGGCCCCGGCGGGCCCCGTTTTTCATGTGGGCATGTCCATGGATGACTCCGCACAGCAGCTGATTGATCAAGCCCGTGAGGCACTGGGCACAGCAAACGATTCCAATGCGCTGGCGATCGTGAAAGCTCGGTTCCTGGGTAAAGACGGGCTGCTCACTGCACGGATGAAAGCGCTGGGCGGCATGTCTCCGCAGGACCGTGCACAAGCCGGCAAGGCGCTCAACACGATCAAGCAGTCGATCGAGTCGCTGCTGAATGACCGCCAGCATGCCCTGGAGCAGGCTGAACTGCAGGTGCGGCTTGCCGAGGAATCCATCGACGTCACGCTGCCCGGGCGCGGGATGGGACAGGGCGGTCTGCATCCGGTCACGCTGACCATCGAGCGCATCGAGACGATCTTTCGATCGATCGGATTCGAAGTAGCCGACGGCCCGGAAATTGAAGAAGACTTCTTCAACTTCACCGCGCTGAATACGCCGCACAACCATCCAGCACGCTCGATGCACGACACCTTCTATGTCGAAGGTGAAGACGACGCAGGCCGCCCCCTGCTGCTGCGTACCCACACCAGCCCGATGCAGATCCGATACGCCCGCATGCATGCCCCGCCGATCAAGGTGATCGCGCCTGGCAAGACCTATCGGGTGGATTCCGACGCCACGCACTCGCCGATGTTCCACCAGATCGAGGGGCTTTGGATCGATGAGGACGTGTCGTTCACGGATCTGAAGAACGTGTACACGGCGTTCCTGCGCCGCTTCTTCGAGCGCGACGATATCGATGTGCGGTTTCGGCCGTCGTACTTTCCGTTCACCGAACCGTCGGCTGAGATCGATATGCGCTTTGCCGATGGCCCCCTGGCAGGGCGGTGGCTGGAAGTGTCCGGAGCAGGTCAGGTGCACCCTGGGGTGGTACGCAACATCGGGCTCGACCCGGAACGCTACATCGGGTTTGCCTTTGGCTCAGGCATCGAACGCCTGGCCATGCTGCGTTATGGCGTGGGCGATTTGCGTCTTTTCTACGAAAACGATCTGCGTTTTCTCGAACAATTTCGGGACTGAAGGCCATGCGATTTTCCGAGCGGTGGTTGCGGGCTTATGTGAATCCGGCCTGGTCGAGCGAAGAGATGGCCCATGCCCTCACCATGGCGGGGCTGGAAGTCGAAGAGCGCGAACCGGCTGCACCGCCGTTCGAGCAAGTGGTGGTTGCGCAGGTGCGCACCGTGACGCGTCATCCGAATGCCGACAAGCTCAATGTCTGCGAGGTGGACATCGGCAGCGGTCAGGTGGTGCCG
>CANHUQ010000280.1 GCA_947463885.1 Burkholderiales bacterium | reverse complement strand
GACCCCGCTTGGGGTATCGGGTCAGGGCTGGCATGCGCGCCTGGATCTGGCGTTTGCAGCCAATCAGGGTGTGACGCGGCTGACCCATAACCGTCACGAAGGCCCGCTGCGTCTGATTCGGGCGCTCCCCTTGCCGCAGGGGCGCTGCCAGGCGGTGATCGTGCATCCGCCGGGTGGCCTGGTCGGGGGTGATCGGCTCGAGATCGATCTTGCGCTGGCCGAGGGCGCACAGGTGCTCTGCACCACGCCTGGCGCACAAAAGTGGTACCGAGCGCACCGGGACGGTGCCTATGCGCGCACGCGCATCCAGGCAGCGTCCGGCACGGCACTCGAATGGCTGCCGCAACCCACCATCGTTTACAACGCGGCGCAGGTCGACCAGTCCTTGCGCATCGAACTGATGGGTGACGCCCGGATGATCGGCTGGGAATGCATGGTGTTGGGTCGAGCCGCCATGAAGGAACGGTTTTTGCATGGAGTGTTGCGTCAGTCAGTGGATCTGTGTGTCGATGGCCGCACGCGATGGCATGAGCGCACGGCGGCACGCGCTGCGGATCGGATCTTTGAGTCGTCGTTGGGGTGGGGAGGTCGAACCGTGGCCTGCACTGTTTGGGCGGTGTCCGGTGGGGCGTGCCCTCTGGAGGTTCTGCGCGATACCTGGCGATCGGCGCTGGCCACCGCCTGCAAGACGCCCGAGGGTCTGCACGCACGCATGCAAAGTGCGACCAGCCTGGTTGAACCGGGCTTGCTGGTCGCCAGACTGCTGGCTGACGATGCGCAGTCGGTGATGCTGGCTGCGCAAGCATTGTGGGCGGCTGCCAGACCGGTGGTGATCGGTGCGCCGGATGATCCCCCTCGAATCTGGGCTACCTGAACTACCCGATCGGACACGTACACATGGACCTTTCCCCAAGAGAAAAAGACAAGCTGCTCATTTTCACGGCGGCTTTGCTGGCTGAGCGGCGTCGTGCACGGGGCCTGAAACTCAACTACCCGGAGACCGTCGCCTACATCACGGCTGCAGTGCTCGAGGGCGCTCGGGATGGCCGCTCGGTCGCCGACCTGATGCACTACGGCACGACCCTGCTCAGTCGCGAAGACGTGATGGATGGGGTGGCCGAGATGATCCCGGATATTCAGGTGGAGGCCACGTTTCCTGACGGCACCAAACTGGTCACTGTTCACCATCCGGTGGTTTGAATACAGCGTAGCCCTCATGGGCGCAGGAACGCATCCAAGCCTGGCTCTTTTCTCTCAGGAAGACCTTGATGATCATCCCCGGTGAATTGCTTGTTGACGATGGCGACATCGAACTGAATGCGGGGCGGCCCAGCCGAACACTGACCGTTCGCAATTCGGGCGATCGTCCGATCCAGGTTGGCTCGCATTACCACTTTGGCGAAACCAACGCCGCCTTGGACTTTGATCGCGAGGCGGCACGTGGCCATCGCCTGAACATTGCTTCGGGGACGGCGGTGCGTTTTGAGCCTGGCCAGGCGCGCACCGTGGAGCTGGTGCCGTATGCGGGCGACCGGGTGGTCTACGGATTCAGGCAGCAGGTGATGGGCCCGCTCGATGTCAAAGCAGCTCCTGCGAAACGCGCGGCCGTGAAAAAAGCGGCCCCTGCCAAAGCGTCGGCGCGCACACCGTCCGTGCGCAAATCGACCTCCCCTTCCCGCAAAGGCTGAACATGGCGAAGATCTCGCGCCGCGCATACGCGGAAATGTATGGCCCCACCACGGGCGACCGGATTCGCGTGGCCGACACTGACCTCATGCTGGAGGTGGAGGCCGATCACACGATCTACGGCGAAGAGGTGAAATTCGGCGGGGGCAAGGTGATTCGCGATGGCATGGGTCAGGGGCAGCGACTGGCCGCCGATGTGGTGGACACGGTCATCACGAACGCGCTGATCGTCGATGCAATCTGCGGCATTGTGAAGGCCGATGTGGGTTTGAAGGGCGGGCGCATTGCCGCCATCGGCAAGGCGGGCAACCCGGATATTCAGCCGGGCGTGACCATGGCCATTGGTGCCGCCACCGAAGTCATCGCAGGCGAAGGACTCATCCTGACTGCGGGTGGCATTGACACCCATATCCATTTCATTTGCCCCCAGCAGATCGAGGAGGCGCTCGCCTCGGGCATCACCACCATGATTGGTGGGGGCACCGGTCCTGCCACTGGCACCAACGCCACCACGGTGACGCCCGGGCCCTGGCATCTGGCTCAAATGCTGCAAGCCGCTGAAGGCTTTGCCATGAACATCGGCTTCACTGGCAAGGGCAATGTATCGCTGCCCGGGCCGATTGCCGAACAGATCGAGGCCGGGGCCATTGGTCTGAAACTGCACGAGGACTGGGGCACCACGCCTGCTGCGATCGACAATTGTCTGGCGGTGGCCGACCAATACGATGTGCAGGTGGCCATCCATACCGACACGCTCAATGAGTCGGGCTTCGTCGAGGCCTCGATCGAGGCGATGAAAGGCCGGGTGATCCATACGTACCACACCGAGGGTGCTGGCGGCGGACACGCCCCGGACATCATCAAGGTGGTGGGCGAATCGAACGTGCTGCCCTCGTCCACCAACCCCACGCGTCCTTACACGGTCAACACGCTCGATGAGCATCTGGACATGCTCATGGTCTGTCATCACCTGGACCCGGGCATTTCGGAAGACCTGGCCTTTGCAGAAAGCCGCATTCGCCGCGAGACCATTGCGGCCGAAGACGTGCTGCATGATCTGGGGGCGATCTCGATGATGTCGTCGGACAGTCAGGCCATGGGTCGGCCCGGCGAGGTCATCCTGCGCACCTGGCAGACCGCTCACAAGATGAAGCAGCAGCGCGGGCCGCTTGCGATCGATGCGCAGCGCACCGATACCGCCCGCAACGACAACTGGCGTGCCAAGCGTTACATCGCGAAATACACCATCAACCCCGCGATCACGCATGGCATCGCGCATGAGGTGGGGTCGATTGAAGTGGGCAAGTGGGCCGACCTGGTGCTCTGGCGCCCCGCGTTTTTTGGGGTCAAGCCGTCCATCATCCTCAAGGGCGGCACGATCGCCATGTCACTCATGGGCGACCCGAATGCCTCGATCCCCACGCCTCAACCGGTGCACTACCGGCCCATGTTCGGCAGCTTCGGCAAGGCCCTGACGGCGGGCTCGCTCACGTTCGTTTCGCAGGCCGCCCTCAAATCGGGGATCGGCAAGCGCCTGGGTCTGAGCCGTCCGCTGGTGGCGGTCAAGGGCATTCGCACGCTGCGCAAGCAGGACATGGTGCTCAATGGCTACACGCCGCACATGCAGGTTGATCCCGAAACCTACGAGGTTCGGGCCGATGGCCAGTTGCTCACCTGCGAACCCGCTACAAGTCTGCCCATGGCGCAGCGCTATTTTCTGTTCTGATTCTGGAGGCCACACCGATGACGATGGCCATGGCCCATGCCCTCACCGGACGCAACCGCCCGGCTGACGCAGTGCTTGAACTGCCCTTTGAACTCAGGGAGCGTTCGCGGTTTCGTGCCACCTTGTTGGGAGGCGAGGACATCGGCGTCGACCTGCCGGTGGGCACGCTGATCCGCCATGAAGATCGCCTGCTGCTCTCTGATGGTCGGGTGGTGGCGGTAGAGGCTGCGCCTGAAGCATTGCTGGAAGTGCATGCACACGATGCGCCGGCGCTGGCTCGCATCGCGTATCACATCGGCAATCGGCATGTGCCACTGCAGGTGGGCAACGGGTTTTTGCGGCTGCTGCCCGACCATGTGCTGCAGGCCATGATCGAAGGGCTTGGCGGTCACGTGCATCAGGTCAGCGCAGGCTTTCAGCCAGAGTCCGGGGCGTACGGCCACAGCCATGTCCATCACCAGCACGATGACCAGGGACACGGCGGGCGCATCCACATCTTTGATGCGCGCCATGAAGGCCACGATCACGGCCACGATCACACAACGCGCAAAGGCTGAGGCTGCATGTCGCCCCTGAGCTTGTCTGATGCGTCCGGGCGCGCTGCGCTGAAGCAGATCGCCCTGTTGCAGCTGGCCAGCCCTGCGCTGCCCATCGGCGGATATAGTTATTCCAGCGGCCTGGAATGGGCGATCGAGTCGGGTGTGGTGTGCGACGAGGCGAGTGCCGCCGAATGGGTGGGCGATGCGCTGATGCTGACGCTGGCGAGCTTCGATGCGCCGCTGATGCTCGCGGCGCTGCGGGCGTTGCGCGACGCCTCCGATCCGGCCAGTGCATCGCTGCGGGCGCGACTCTCGGCCCTGAACGATGCGGCGCTGGCCGCGCGCGAGACCGCCGAACTGCGACTGGAGTCGCGGCAGATGGGGTACTCGCTGGGACGCTGGTTGGCTGCGGTCGTGCCCGATGCGTCGACGGATGCCTGGGTTGCCCAGACGCTTGACCCGCTCTCGCTGCCGGTGGCCTGGGCGATGGCGTGCCATCGATTGGCACTCGACGAACGCAGCGCGGCCCTGGCCTACCTGTGGAGTTT
>CANHUQ010000279.1 GCA_947463885.1 Burkholderiales bacterium | reverse complement strand
CTGCCCCGGAACTGACCGTGAAGAAGATGACCGAAAGAGCTGGTTTCATGGGGGGTGAGGGAACCCGATGGCAGCGTTCAGAGCTGAATGAGTCGGTTGACCAGCGCAGCCAGCTTGGCCTGCAGCGTGCCACGCGGCGCCACAGTGGCGGGCGGCGGCACCACAGGCGCCACCCGAGGGGGCAGATAGCGGTTCACCGGCTGATACCCCAGATGCTCGAGCAGACCCTGACCTGAGCGCTCGCGCGTCAGCGTACTCACCTGCGAGGCCGGATCGTCAAAGTCCCCGAAGTGGCGCGCATGCGCGGGGCACGCCAGCACGCAAGCCGGCTGACGGTGTGCCTCGGGCAGCGCCTGATCGTAGATGCGATCAACGCACAGGGTGCACTTGCGCATCACACCCACGTTCTCATCCAACTCGCGCGCGCCATACGGGCAGGCCCAGGCACACAGGTTGCAGCCCATGCACTTTTCCGGATCGATCAGCACGATGCCGTCTTCGGCGCGCTTGTACGACGCACCGGTCGGACACACCGTGACGCAGTCGGCCTGCTCGCAGTGCATGCACGACATCGGCATGTTGAGCGTGCGATTGTCGGGATAGTCACCTGCTTCGTAGTGCCGCACGCGGTTGAACCACACACCCGAAGGCTGCGCGCCATGGGCGTCGTAGTCGGGTGCTCCACCGGCCATCAGGCTCTCGCCGTTCCACTCTTTGCAGGCGGTGGCGCAGGCATGGCAGCCTACGCAGGCATCAATATCAATGGCTAGTCCGAGCTTCATGCCTGCACCTGTGGAGCACGTTGATCCGGATCACGCAGCACCCTGACCTTCAGGTCGTACCACGCGGCCTGCCCTGTGATCGGGTCGCTGTTGGTGAGACTCGCTTCCCCGGCTCTGGAAGGCAGCGTTTCGCTGATCAGGTGATTGAGCAAAAACCCTGCATTGGACTCCGCCGCATCGGCCGACAGACCCCAGGTGCCCGACATCTTGCCGATCGCGTTCCAGGTCCAGACGGTATGCCGTTCGCAGCCCTGCATGGTCTTGAGTTGGCAGCGAATGCGCCGGTGCCCGGCCTTCGCATCCATGCGCGCATGCGCCGGCGTACCGGGTTGCGCATCGACCGGCGCATGGATGGAGTCAACCAGCACCCAGTCACCATCGGCCAGCCCTTGCTCTGCTGCGGTCTGCGCGTTCATGTAGAGAAAATTTTGCGCCACGATCTGACGCAGCCAGGCATTCTGGCTATCCCACGAGTGGTACATGACCATGGGCCGCTGCGTGATCGCATGAAACGGAAAAGCGTCGGCGCCGGCCTGCTCGTCAGTGCGCGCGGTTTCAATCGGCGGGTACCAGAAGGGCAGCGGATCGAAATAGCGCACCAGACGCTCCTTGTCTTCTGCACGCGTGGGCTTAGGCCCGTCATACAGCCCCTGACCGGCCAGGCGAAACTTCTGCAGCGGCTCACTGTAGATCTGCATCACGATCGGCTCGGCCTTGCCGATAAACCCTGCACGCGCCGCCTCTTCGAGATATTCGCGGTTGGCAAAACGCATGTACTTCTGCGAGTCGGGCCAGTGGTGCGTAAAGAACGCCTTGCCTTCGATATACGCCTCCCACTGCTTGGGGTTGGGTTCGCCCACCAGCGACTTCTCGCCCTGCGTCCCACGCCAACCCGCCAAAAACCCAATGCCGGGCGCGCGCTCATATCGCAGGATGAAGTCGCGGTAATCGGCAAACTTGCGCGCACCGTCGGCATCCACGAATGCCGGAAACTTCAAGCGCGCAGCCAGATCGACCAGCACGTCCTGAAACGGCCGCACATCGCGGTCGGGTGCAATCAGCGGATGACGAATGGCGTCGGCTGCGGCATCGGGCTCGGAGATCGGGCGATCGAGCATCGAGATCGCGTCGTAGCGTTCAAAGTAGGTGGTGTCCGGCAGCACCAGATCGGCATAGCGCACCGTCTCGGAGTCGAACGCATCAGCCACCATGATGAAGGGAATCCGGTACTGACCGGACTCGTCGCGCGCAGTGAGCATGGCCTGCGTGCCCGTGGTGTTCATCGACGAGTTCCAGGCCATGTTGGCCATGAACAGCATCAGTGTGTCGATCGGGTATGGGTCGGCTTCCACTGCATTGCGGATGACCATGTGCATGAGGCCATGCGCGGCAATCGGGCTTTCCCAGGAATACGCCTTGTCGATCCGCAAGGGCGTACCGCGGGCATCGATGGCCAGATCCTCGGGGCGCGCCGGAAAGCCCAGCAAGGGACGCGTGGAAGCGGTGTCGGGTGCATCGAGGCGCGCGGCATCGTTCTCCGGCAGTTGCGGCGGCGGCACGGGCTTGGGGAACGGTGCACGCGAGCGAAAGTTGCCCGGCCCGTCCAGCGCGCCCAACAGCATCTGGATCAGGTGCAGCGCACGGCAGGTCTGAAAGCCATTGCTGTGCGCAGACACCCCCCGCATGGCATACATCGCCACCGGGCGGCCCACCACCTTGTCGTGCGTGACGCCCCAGGCATCAGTCCAGGTGATCGGCAGTTCGATCGTCTGCTCGAAGGCCACTTGAGCCATTTCAAGTACCAGGCGCTCGATCTGCTCAGCCGGCACGCCACACTGACTCGACACCGACTCAGGCGAGTATTCATCAGACAACGCGCGTGCGGCCATGAGCGACATCGCCGTGGTCACACGCTCACCCGCGGTGGTCACGAATTCGCCAAAGAGCGCAGGCACCGCCCCCGGTGCCATCGGGACCGGCGACTTGCTGCGCTGATCCCACAGCAGCGGCTGGCCCTGCTCATTGCGCAGGAACAAACCATCACGTGAAGTGCCCGGCGCCTGAATCACCAGCCAGGCCGCGTTGGTGTAACGCAGCAGGAATTCCCAGTCGAAGAGCTCGCGCGACAGCAGCACATGGCAGATGGCCAAGGCGAGCAGGCCGTCTGTGCCCGGGCGGATTGGCACCCACTCATCGGCAATCGCCGAATAGCCGGTGCGCACCGGGTTGACCGAGACAAACTTAGCGCCGCTGCGTTTGAGCTTTTCCAGACCGATCTTGATCGGGTTGCTGGCGTGATCTTCGGCCACGCCCCACATCATGAAGTAGCGGGCACGGTCCCAGTCTGGTGCACCAAACTCCCAGAACGAATAGCCGATGGAGTACAGCCCGGCGGCTGCCATGTTCACGGAACAGAAGCCACCATGCGCGGCCCAGTTGGGCGTGCCGTACTGCTGCGCCCACAGACCAGTGAGCGCCTGCATCTGATCGCGGCCGGTGAAAAACGCGAGCTGCCGCGGCTGGGTGGCGCGAATACGCGCCAGGCGCTTGGTCAGCAGGTCGAGCGCGTCGTCCCAGCTGATCGGATCAAAGATGCCTGCTCCGCGGTCGGTGCCGGGGCGTCTGATCATCGGGTGACGCAGTCTCGCAGGCGAGTACTGCTTCATGATGCCCGCGCTGCCTTTGGCACACAGCACGCCCTGATTGACCGGATGCTCCGCCGTGCCCTGGATGAAGCGCACCCGCGTGCGGGCGGGCGTATCGGATGTCGCCGCGTCATCTTGTAGCGTGACCTGAATGCCGCAGCGGCAGGCACACATGTAGCAGGTGGTGTAAGCCGTCCGTTGCGTGGAGCGGTCTTCGAATCGGACAGGGCGCTCGGCTGCAGCGGTTAGGGGAGGATTCACGCGCGGTTGCTCGGTGTGGCCAGTGATACGGGCCGTGACCCGGGCCCGTGCGGGCCCTGTATCCACCCGATTCTAAGCGGTCTGGCGCGGCCCACCGATCGGCTCACTGTTGCCATCGCCCACCACGTTCCGAATTTGCGGACCTCGGGCACCCGTCAATTCACCAGTGCAGAAAAACGCGCCAGGTCCACATTGCCGCCACTGATGATCACGCCGACCTTCAGGCCTTTGACCGGCACGGCCGCACTCAGTGCTGCGGCCACGGCGAGCGCACCGGTCGGTTCGATCACGAGCTTCATGCGCGCCGCCACAAAACGCATGGCATCGCGCAGCGCCTCATCACTGACCGTCGCAATGCCTGCCACATGCTGTCGGATGATGCCGAACGTCAGTTCACCCAGATGCTGCGTCTGGGCCCCATCTGCAATCGTGCGGGGCACATCAATATGCACGATGCGCCCTTCACGCAGCGACTGCTGGCCGTCATTCCCGGCTTCAGGCTCCACCCCCCAGACCGCACAGCCAGGCGACAGACTCGCTGCAGCCAATGCGCAACCCGAGGTCAAACCGCCACCGCCCATGCAGACCAACAGCAGGTCGAGTGACCCGGTCTGCTCGAAGAGTTCCACCGCTGTCGTCCCCTGGCCGGCAATCACGTCGCGATGGTCATAAGGCGGGATGAGCGTGAGGCCGCGCTCGCCCGCCAAACGCGCGGCAAGGGCCTCACGATCCTCCTTGTAGCGATCAAACAGAATGACCTCACCACCATACCCACGGGTGGCCTCGATCTTCGATGCCGGCGCATCGGCGGGCATGAGAATCGTGGCCTGCACCGACAGCAGCGATGCGCTATAGGCGAT
>CANHUQ010000278.1 GCA_947463885.1 Burkholderiales bacterium | reverse complement strand
GAACGACACGTCGGCGGATGGGGGACATGCAGGTCGATGGTTTGCTCAAGACTGCGGATGCTGCCACGTTGCGCGGCGCCCCGCGCGCTCGATCAGGCGCTGGCGAAAAGGCATCCGAAACCCTGGCTGAGAAGGAATTTTTCTTGAGTCATGCCGCAGGCACCGATGGGCTGCTGCTGTGTTCCAGGTGGGTGAAAAAACGCTCCTGCAGGGACTTCAGCCCCAGTTCGCCAAGAAGCGCATCAAGTTGTTCGGCGGCCCGCCGACGCGGCACAGACTTGTTGAGGCTGGCGAGGATGAGCTCGTTCTTCATGGAATGCTCCCAGCCCACCAGTTCGGTGACGGTCACCTGATAGCCGTGCGATTCCAGTTGCAGACAGCGCAGCACATTAGTGACGTGGCTGCCGAATTCGCGGGTGTGGAGGGGATGGCGCCAGATTGCCGCCAGCGGCTCAGCGGACTGGGATGGAGTCTTGTTCTTGCGCAGCTCGGCTGCGACTTCCGCCTGACAACAGGGCGCCAGCACGATGAAGCGTGCCTTTGCCGACAGCGCGAACCGGATGGCGTCGTCGGTAGCGGTGTCGCAGGCATGCAGGGCGGTGACGATGTCCGCCCCGGCGGAAAGCTCGGGGCTGGTCATGCTCGAAATGGCCTGATCGAGCCGCAGGTTCAGGAAGGACATGGCATCGAAGCCGAGCTGCGAAGCGAGCTCCCGGGATTTGAGCACCAGTTCATTGCGGGATTCGATGCCCACGACCTGCGAGCCGGGCGCGAGTGATTTGAAAAACAGGTCATACAGAATGAAGCCGAGATAAGACTTTCCCGCTCCGCAATCGACGAGTCTGATATGGCCTTGCTCCTGCCTGATCTGCTGCAGCAACGGTTCGATGAATTGATACAGGTGATAAACCTGCTTGAGTTTTCGCCGGCTGTCCTGGTTGAGCCGGCCGTCGCGCGTCAGGATATGCAGTGCCTTCAGCAGTTCAATGGACTGGCCGGGGCGGATTTCTGGTTTGTCTTGCATGGATTGCTATTCAGGTGCGGTACCAGAAACCAAAACCCCAGCTCCGGCTGTTGGCCAAGCCTGACGACACGGCCGTGACTGAGCCCTGCAACAACTCCACGATGGCGAGGCCTGTATTGCCTGCGGTGCCTGTGGGTGGTGTCACCAACACGGTGTAGGTGGTGGCCGACAACTTGGTCAAGGCCGAAGCGGTGGCAGAGGTCAGCTTGAGGTCTGCCAGTGTGAAGCTGTCGCCCACGTCGAGGTTGAAGGTGATGTTTACCGTGAATGGCCCGGTGGCGTCTCCTGCAACGGCGGACTTCATCTCCACCCGGGGATCGGTATCCGGCAGCACGGTGTTGTAGGCTTGGGCGAAACTATAGGGGACCGTGTTGCTGGCCTTGCCCGTTGCGTCGGCAAAGGCACCTGCAGGCACGGTCAGCAAGAGAGTGCCTGTGCTCTGGCTGTTGGGCTCGATGTCCACGGTGAAGACCGTTGCGCTCAAGGATTTGAAGCTACCGGCCACCTGTTTGCCGCCTTGCAAAGCAAAAGGCAATGAACCCGATGGAAACGCAGCCACCGGCGCGCTGAACTCAAACCGCACGGTAAACACCGATCCGGCGAGCGCACCTGCACTCGAGGTGATGGTCAGTGTGGGTGCCACGGCTGGCACCACGGGCACAGCATCGGCAGACCCGCCGCCGCCGCAGGCGGCCAGCAATGCGCTGACGCCCAGCGCACCCAGCAACAGGCGGCGCGGTGGCTGCGAGGGGGTGTCGTGCAGGACGGTGTTTGGAAGAGAGTTTCGGGCTGGAGAGTTCATGTGGGCTTGGGATCAATTAAAAGGAGGCAGGCAGAGTCAGAACCGTCAAATTTACAGAACGAACCTCATTGCTGGAACCGATTCGACCATTACCGCCCCTCAAACCCCGCATGAACGATACTCAATACACGACCCTGCCGCAGTGGCCCAATGCGTATCCGGCCAGCGGCGCCAGCGCCACCCTGAAACGCCTCAACGAGGATTTCATCGTGACCGAGCTGCCGCTGCAGCCACCCTGCGGTGAGGGCGAGCACATTTGGCTGGACATCGAAAAGAACGGGGCCAATACCGCCTTCGTCGCGCAGCAGCTGGCCGAGGCCGCCAGAGTGCAGGCAGTGAACGTGGGCTATGCCGGCCTCAAGGACCGCTACGCCATCACCCGTCAGTGGTTCAGCATCTATCTGCCCAAAGGCGAGACGCCCGACCTGACCCAGCTCCAGCACCCGGAGTTCAAGGTCCTGAGCCAGAGCCGCCACGTGAAGAAGCTGCGCCCCGGCGATTTGCAGGGCAACCGATTCCGCATCGTGCTGCGTGATGTGACCGGCGAGCGCGATTCAATTGAGGCCAATCTCAAGGCGGTTGCGTCACAGGGCGTGCCCAACTACTTCGGCGCTCAGCGTTTCGGTCATGGCGGCGGTAACGTTGAGCAGGGCCGGGCCATGCTGGCGCGCGAAATCCGCGTGCGCAACCCGAAGAAGAAGGGCCTCTACCTGTCGGCAGTGCGGTCCTTCGTCTTCAATGAAGTGCTGGCGCTACGCATTCAGCAGGGGCTCTGGGGCAAGACCCTGCCTGGTGACGTGATGGACGCAGCGGGGCGGCCCACCGGACCGCTCTGGGGACGCGGCCGCGTGAGCACCACCGATCAGGCGCAGGCCCTGGAAAACGGCGTGGCTGCACGTCACGCCACGTTGTGCGAGGGCATGGAATATGCCGGACTGGATCAGGAGCGCCGCGCCCTGGTGGCGAGCCCGGCCGACATGTCGTGGGAATGGCCGCAAGCCCATCAGCTGGTGCTCACGTTCTCTTTGCCGGCCGGGAATTACGCCACGTCGGTGCTGAACGAAATCCTACTCACCACTGAACCTGACCGGCACACAGAGAACGAGTCTGCAGCGGTCGGATAACGGTGTCCGCACCTCGTTCAGGCAGCAGCAACAGGTCTTGACTCTGGGATCTTTGACCGCTGCTTACTATTTCGCTCGCCGACCTTCATGATGTTCGCGAACTTCGCACTGCGGCCACTCCCGCAGCCCTCAAGCCGCCGCCAACCCCTGCCCAAACTCAAACCCCTTGCCCGGCGCCGCCTCGAACAGCGCCTGCGTATAGGCATGGTTGGGCGCCCCGAACACTTGCGCGGCCGTGCCGTACTCCACCACTCGGCCTTTGGACATGACCACCACGTCATCGCACACCTGGGCCGCTACGCGCAGGTCGTGCGTGATGAAGAGCATCGCGAGATTGAGTCGCTCTCGGATATCGGCCAGCAGCCTCAGCACCTGAGCCTGCACTGACACATCGAGTGCCGAGACCGCTTCATCGGCCACCAGCAGTTCGGGCTCCATGGCCAAGGCGCGCGCAATGCACAGCCGCTGACGCTGGCCGCCCGAGAACTGGTGCGGAAAGCGTTCCAGTGCCGACGCAGGCATGCGCACCAGCTCGAGCAACTCACGCGCGCGGCCCATGGCGTCCGCGCGGCTGAGCCCGTAATTCATCGGGCCTTCGATCATCGCCTCCGCGATGTTGCGACGCGGATTGAGTGAACGATACGGGTCCTGGAACACGATCTGCACCCGCTTGCGCAGCGGGCGCAGCGCGGCAGGCGGCTTCATGGCGATGTCTTCGCCCGACAGCAGCACCGCACCACCTGTAGGGTCGATCAGCCTGACGATGCAACGCGCGACGGTCGATTTCCCCGAGCCTGATTCGCCCACAATGCCCAGCGTGCGACCGCGGCGAATGTCGAAGCTGACATCGGCGGCGGCCGGCACCGTGCGTGCCGCACCAAACCAGCGCTTGTCCACGTAGGTCTTGTCCAGGTTGCGCACTTGCAGCACCAGCGGCGCATCGCCCACCGGCCGCGCCGCCGGCACATCCATGGTGGGCACCGAGCCCATCAGCATGCGGGTGTAGCCGTGCTGCGGGCGGCGCAGCACCGCGTCTTTCGGGCCGATTTCCACCATGTCACCCAGGCGCAGCACGGCCACGCGGTGCGCCACTTCGGCCACCACGCCGAAGTCGTGGGTGATGAAGAGCACGCCCGTCCCGTGGCGCTGTTGCAGTGCCAGGATGAGCTTGAGGATTTGCGCCTGTGTGGTCACGTCCAGCGCAGTGGTGGGCTCGTCGGCAATCAGCAGCACCGGGTCCAGCACCAGCGCCATGGCAATCACGATGCGCTGGCGCTGCCCGCCAGACAACTGATGCGGATAGCTCGCCACGATCCGCTCGGGGTCGGGCAGCAGCACCTCGCGCACGATGTCGAGCACTTTTTGCTTGCGCTGCGCCGGTGTCAGGCTGGTGTGCTCGGCCAGCACTTCGTCGATCTGATCGCCGCAGGTCATGACCGGATTGAGCGCGGTCATCGGCTCCTGAAAGATCATCGACATGCGGGTGGCCCGCAATTCGCGCAGCCGCGAGAGCGGTGCGTGGGTGATGTCTTCACCCTGCAGCAGGATGCGCCCCGACATCACCGGCAAGGACTTAGGCAACAGGCCCATCACCGATTGGGCAAT
>CANHUQ010000277.1 GCA_947463885.1 Burkholderiales bacterium | reverse complement strand
TGCACTGGGGTGTGACCCTGGCCTCACCGCAGATCGTCGATGGCCGTGCGGTGACCCGGATGCTGTGGAGCGTCCTGCCCTCGATCTTTGCCTGGATCGTGACCTTGTATCCGGTGCGCATGGCGCTGCCCCTGTTGTGGGCAGGCCTGCTGGTCGCATTCATCGTCGACTGGCTGCTGTATCGCGACACCCCTGTGCCGCGCTGGTTCATGACGCTGCGCGCCGTGCTGACCGCAGGGGCGCTGGGCAGCGTCGGGGCGAGCTGGCTGGCCATGGCCACACGCCTGTAGCGCGCGTGCGCCGCGGTGCTCTGCGGCGTTGCCTGAAACCGAGTGTTGGCGTGTGCCTCAGCGGCCCGCGAGCTTCTCGCTCAGGCGATCGCGCAGTGCGGGTGATGCCAGCGACTCCAGATAGCGCCGTTCAATCGGTCCGGTATCTGCGCGCGCCGCCCCCAGTTCAGCCAGGCTTTGTTTCATCGCCGCCATCGCGCCCGGTTCGTTGGTCGCCAGCTCAGCCACGACCTGCATCAGGCGCGCCTCGAAGGTCTCGGGTGTCACGCGCTCGGTCAGAAATCCGATCCGCAGCATCTCATCCGAATCGATTGTTGCCGCGGTCAGAAAGAGTCGTGTGGCCGCCGTCAGACCCAGGCGTTCCACATAGCGACGCATGCCACCCGGGTAGTAGTGCAGCCCGAACTTGGCCGCAGGCATGAACATCCGGCTGGTGGTCACGCCCAGTCGCAGGTCGCAGCACAGCGCCAGGTCGGTGGCTCCGCCATAGACCCCGCCGTGGATGGCTGCGACCGTGGGCAGCGGCAGGCGCTCAATGCGATCGAGCAGTGCCTCGAAGGTGCGCTCATCGAGCTTTTCGCGAATGGCCTGCAGGGTGTAGCCCGAGCTGAAGGTCTTGGGACCATTACCGGCAAAGACCACCACACGTATTGCGGGCGTGGCTTCAATCGTATCGAGATACCCCTGGATCACCGGGATGTCGGTCGGATCGATGCGGTTGTGCTGCGACGGGCGGTTCAGGCGAATGGTCGCGCAGGGGCCGTTCAGATCCAGCTGGGGAGCGGTATCCGGGGCGCGATCGGGGGCAGATGTGGTCAAGGCGGCGGGTCCTGGAGGCAAGAGCCCGATTGTGCCGCAGGCCTTCGCGGCCAGTGGCTCGCTGCTTCGGTTTCGTGCTAAAACCTCCGGGTTTCGCATCGCACATCACACAGGAGAACACACCATGGCTGAAGCGTATATCGTCGCCGCTGCCCGCACCGCCGGCGGCAGAAAAGGCGGGCGTCTGTCCGGATGGCACCCGGCCGATCTGGCCGCGCAGGTACTTGATGCCCTCGTGGCGCGCACCGGCATCGACCCGGCGCTGGTGGAAGACGTGATCATGGGCTGCGTGGGCCAGGCGGGCGAGCAGTCGGCCAATATCGGTCGCAATGCAGTGCTGGCGTCCAGCCTGCCCGAGAGCGTGCCCGGCACGTCCATCGACCGTCAGTGCGGCTCATCGCAGCAGGCGGTTCAGTTTGCGGCTCAAGCCGTGATGTCGGGCACCATGGATGTGGTCATCGCGGCCGGCGTGGAAAGCATGTCGCGCGTGCCGATGGGCATGCCTTCGTCGTTGCCTGCCAAGAACGGCATGGGCCACTACATGAGCCCGGCCATCCGCACCAAGTATCCCGGCCCCGATTTCAGCCAGTTCATGGGCGCCGAGATGATGGTCAAGAAATACGGTCTGACCAAGGCCGACCTGGACGCCTATGCGCTGTCCAGCCATGAGCGCGCCATTGCCGCCACGAAGTCCGGCGCCTTCAACGACGAGATCATTCCCATTGCAGTCAAGACGGCCGACGGCACGCTCACGTCGGACCTGCACACGGCCGACGAAGGCATCCGTTTCGATGCCACGCTGGCCGGCATTTCGGCCGTGAAAATCCTGCAGGAAGGCGGCGCCATCACCGCAGCCAATGCCAGCCAGATCTGCGACGGTTCGGCAGCCGTCATGGTGGTGAGCGAAAGGGGCCTGAAGATGCTGGGCTTGAAGCCCATGGCCCGCGTGCACCACATGACCCTCATCGGCCACGACCCGGTGATCATGCTGGAAGCCCCGCTGCCTGCGACCGAGCGCGCGCTCAAGAAGTGCGGCATGAAGATCGACGACATCGACCTGTTTGAAGTCAACGAAGCCTTTGCCTCGGTGCCGCTGGCCTGGCTTAAAGCGACGGGCGCCGATCGCAACCGCCTGAACGTGAACGGCGGCGCCATCGCGCTGGGTCACCCGTTGGGCGGCTCGGGCGCCAAGCTCATGACCACGCTGCTCTATGCGCTGAAAAATCAGAATAAGCGCTATGGCCTGCAGACCATGTGCGAAGGCGGCGGACTGGCCAACGTGACGATTGTCGAGCGGCTCTGAGGCCCGCACGCCTTCAGCGTTCAGCCAGGCTGGACGCTGATGCGTTGACGAGGGCGTGTCACCGCAACGGGACAACCAAGACCGAGGCTTCAGGCCTCGGTTTTTTTTGGTCACAGGGTCGCGATAGCGCTCTACGGCATCGTGCGGGCGCTCAGTTTCCAGGCAAATAGTGTGCACGACTCGTGTACACTATCACCACAAGATCGTCTCCGACACCGGCTCGCTTCAGTCCCGCCTCAGTCGGCCGCCAACACACGCAGACCATTTTCGTGCCCTGTCATGAAGAACATCACGCTCAGCGCCGAAGCGTCCCTGATCGAGGCGGCGCGCAGTCAGGCCAGGGCTCGTCACACCACACTCAACGAGCAGTTCCGGATCTGGCTGGCCAACTACGCAGCGCAGCCGCCCGCAGTCGAAGACGCCCTGTCGCAAGTCAATCGCATGCGCACATACGTGCGCACGCAGGGGCAGCGGTTCACGCGAGACGAGATGAATGAGCGCTGACTTTTACGACAGCAATCTCTTTGTGTACCTGTTCGATGAAACCGCGCCGGCCAAGCAAGCGCATGCTGATGCGCTGATCCGCGCGGCGCTGCAGGAGCAGAACGCCTGCATCAGTTTTCAGGTTGTTCAGGAAACGCTCAACGTGCTCACACGCAAGTTGGCGCGGCCGCTAACGCCGACAGATGCCGAGGTCTTCTTGCAGCGCATCCTCATGCCCTTGTGGACCGTGATGCCCAGCGCCGCGCTGTATTCGAAAGCGATCGAGCTGCAAGGCCGTTCAGCAATCGGCTTTGATGACGCACTCATCGTGGCAGCTGCATTGCAGGCGGGCTGCACACGCCTGCTCAGTGAAGACCTTCAGCACGGGCAGATGTTCGGTGCATTGCGCGTTGAAAATCCATTCCGAACCTAAGCCGCACGCTGCCGCAGCCCCCAGCTGAAGGCGCAGTGTGATTTGTGCGCGGTGCGCTCCTGCGTGAGCGCACGCGCCATGGCCTGATCGCCCCCGCGCAGCGCCGCCTCGATGAGCGTGCGATGAACGATGTCGCGCTGCGCATGGCTGCCGCCGAAGGCGTGGGCCTTGTAGCGAACGGGCAGCAGCAGGTCCACCGTTTCGGCAAACCGGCCCTGCCCGAAAGCATCGATGGCCTGCACAATTGGCAGGCCCACTTCACGGGTCATGCGGGCGTTGGTGCCCTGGCCCGCAGCCGATGCCTGCACGGCCGTGAGCAGGTCGGCAGCGGCTCGGGTGCGTCCTGTGGCGGCATAGGCTGCCATCGCGTGCATGTCGTTGAACGCGTAAAACCCTGCTTCGTTGCTCTGCTCGTAGGTATCGGCCAGTGCGTTCCAGCGCGTGCCGACCTGGGCGCCATTCAGATGCATGCGCCACAGCAGCGCGGTGGCATCGAGCATCATGAGTTGCACCCCGATCGGCTCCGGGCGGATGCAGCGGTCATACAGTGACAACGCCTCGGCATGCTGGCCCTGGTCCAGATGAAAGAGCGCGGTATGCCACCAGTTGTGAAACGAAAACCCATTGTCGCTCTGTGCCCAGTGCGCCTCGCGTGACTGCATGAAAGCAATGCCTTCGGCTTGTCTCGCTTGCATTTCCATCACGTGCGCCACCGCATGATGAGCCCAGCAATCGTCGGGCTGAAGGTCCAGGGCGTGGCGGCCTGCCTCCTCAGCCTGGGCGTACTGGCCGCACTCTTCGAGTCCGAAGGCATGCATGCCCAGCAGCAGACCGTAACCGCGATCGGCCGAACTCCATTCGGGTAATACACGTTCGGGGCGCGCACGCAGACTGTCGCGGTCGCCGTGATAGAAGTCAGCCAGGTGGCTCACCTGCAGCGCGAGCAGGTCCCGGGGATGATCGGCCAGCAGTCGCTCAAGACCGATGCGCATGCCATCCCAATCACCCGCGGCCCACCGGGCGATCGCCTGGGTGTGCGCACGTTCCCGATCGGTACTGCGCGCGTGTAAAGCCTGCAGGCGTTGCAGGCTCTCCCGCACCTTGGGCAGCACGCTGCGTTCCCACATCGTGATGAGCACTTCGGCTCGCAAGACATGTCCCATGACGAAGTCAGGGTCGACTGCGAGGGCTTCTTCGATGATGGCGACTGCATCGCCGCGATAGACATTGAGTGCGGCAAGCGCGCGCTCGAAGACT
>CANHUQ010000276.1 GCA_947463885.1 Burkholderiales bacterium | reverse complement strand
CTGGCTGAATTGGCGCGGCGCGCGCACTCAGGCCAACGCACCTCAGTCAGCGGGTCCTGAGGCGTCTGCATGACGGTCGTCACCCGCTATCTCGCACGCGAGATCGTGCTGGGCGTGTTGTTTGTCTTGTTCGGGTTTCTGGCGCTGTTCGCGTTTTTTGACTTGGTGGGGGAGCTGGATGACCTCGGCAAGGGCGCTTACCGCATTCAGCATGCGCTGGCCTTCGTGGCCTTGACGCTGCCGAGCCGGGTCTATGAGCTGATGCCGGTGGCTTCACTGATCGGGTCCGTGTATGCGTTGGCCCGTTTCGCATCGCAGTCGGAGTTCACTGCGATGCGTGCGGCCGGCATGGGGCGCGTGCGTGCACTCAAGGCGATCGTGCTGGCCGGGCTGGGCTGTGCGTTGTTCACGGCGCTGATGGGCGAAGTGGTGTCTCCCCCAACCGAGCGCCTGGCGCAGCGTTTGCGCCTGGGCGCGTTGGGCAAGGGCACTGTCGGCGAGTTTCGCTCTGGTACCTGGGTGAAAGACACCCGTCGCACCCCTTCAGGTGAGCTCACCGCGATTCGTTTCGTGAACATTGGCACGCTCAATGCAGATGCCAGTCTTCGAAACGTGCGTATTTTTGAGTTCACACCGAACTTGACCCTGCGCTCGATCATGCATGCCGAGGGGGCGCGGTTCGAGGGCGACTCACGCTGGGTGTTGTCGCAGGTGGATGAGACCCGTTTCGAGTCAGGCCGCACCCAAGACGGCTTACCTACCCTTGGCTCGAAAGTGCTGCACGATGCGCAACGTGAATGGGCTTCCGATCTGGACCCGAACATTCTGCGCGTCTCGCTGGTCGACCCGGCCCGAATGTCACTGAGCGCGCTGATCCAATACACGCGACACCTGCGCGAGAATCGTCAGTCGCCAGGGCGCTATGAACTCGCCCTTTGGAAGAAGGCGATTTATCCCTTTGCGGTCATCATCATGATGATGCTGGCCTTGCCCTTCGCCTATTTGCAGGTGCGAGCGGGCAGCATCGGCTACAAGGTGTTTGCCGGCATCATGCTGGGTGTCGTGTTCCATTTCATGAACGGTTTGTTCTCGCATCTGGGGCTGCTCAACACCTGGCCCCCATGGCTTGCGGTCAGTATTCCCAGCCTGGTGGCGCTCGCCGTGGCATCACTCATGCTCGCTCAAGTTGGACGGATGCGATGAAGACAGGCCTTGTACTTTTTGGACATGGTGCACGCGACCCTCGTTGGGCGCTCACCATGGAAGCGCTTGCGAAGCGTTGTCGCGCCCGCGATCCGGGGCTGCTCGTGGAATGTGCCTTTCTGGAGTTCATGTCACCAGACCTTCAGGAAGCGGTCGCATCGTTGGTATCGGCCGGCGCACAGCGCGTGGTGATTGCGCCGGTTTTTCTGGCAGCAGGCGGGCATGTGTTGCGCGACTTGCCGGATCGTGCGGCGGGCCTGAGTGCGGCGTTTCCAGGTTTGTCGGTACAGATTGAGCCGGCGCTTGGTGCGAGCGAGTCGGTCATTGAAGCGATGGCTCAGGTGTGCATGGATGCGGTCTCGATACCGCACGACCGCATCGCCCAGTCCCTGGTTCCAGGGCGCGCCCCCGGAGCGATCGGCGCGGCCGACTAGAAAGCGCTGGACGACCCGATGCGCTTTCGTTAGGATGCGCCTCAACTTAGGCGCTTGAATTGATCGGACCACCACAAGGTGGCGCGCCAGCAGGTTTACGAGGAGGAGGAGAGGCAGCACAGTCTGCCGTTCAGGGCGCACGGAAACGGGCGCCTTTTTCTTTTGTGCTCACAGTCCGCCTCTGGTCTGGTCTGGTCGGGTCAGGCGAGTCTGTTGAGCAAACATTGACCGACCATTTGGTCGGCGAATATGATCGCCACCTGTCGTCGGGCACCAGTCCGCGCGTCCAACCTCGGAGCGTTCAAATGAGCAAGTTCCTATCGAGCCTGGTGGTCGGGTCGGCTCTTTCCCTCGTGTCGGTCACGGCCTCATCGCAGGTGGTCCTGACCACCTCTAGCTGGCTCGGACCGAATCACACGCTTTCGCAGACCCAGGCGAAGTGGTGCGACGAGGTGCGTAATGCCACCCAAAGCCGCGTGCGCTGCAACATTCTTCCCAAGGCTGTGGTGGCGCCGCCTGGAACCTTTGATGCCGTACGAGACGGCCTGGCCGACCTGAGTTATAGCGTCCACGGCTACACCCCAGGGCGTTACGTTTCGACCTTGATGGCCGAACTGCCCTTCATGGGCGATTCTGCGGAGGCCAGCTCAGTGGCCTATCAGCGCATCTATCAGAAGCATCTGGCTGCGCTGGGCGAGCACAAGGGACTGAAAGTCATCACGGTGTTTACTCATGGCCCAGGCATTGTGTTCAACACCAAGCGAGCCGTGACCTCACTTGCTGATATGCAGGGTCTGAAGTTCCGTGTGGGCGGTGGCATGGTGAACGAAGTGGGCAAGGCGATGGGCGTCAATGTGACCCTGAAGCCAGCCCCTGAGTCCTACGAGCTGGTGTCCTCAGGCGTCATGGATGGCGTGTTCTTTCCGGCAGAGTCCATTGAGTCCTTCAAGCTCGAAAAGCTCGTCAAGCACAAGACCACCTTTCCTGGCGGCCTGTACAACACCAGCTTTGCATTCGTCATGAACGAAGGCACATGGAACAAGATCTCCAAGGCCGATCAGGATGCGATCACAAAGCTTTCGGGTGAATATGCCGCACGCATGTTCGGCCGCGGCTGGGATAACGTGGATCGGCGCGGCAACGCCTTCATGCAGGCTAATGGCGTGGTGTCGACCCAGGCTGGCAAGGCATTCGTTGAAGAGGTGAAGGGCAAGACGGCGTCGCTGGAAGCTAAGTGGATCGCTGATGCGAAAGCCAAAGGCTTGTCCAACCCGGAGCAGATCCTGCGTGAGTACCGGGCGGAAATTGCCAAGAACTGATCCTGTTCCAGTGATCAGCCAGTGCGTCTGCGAAGCCGCTTTGCCGCCCGCCTCATGAGTGCGTGCAATTGATGCGGGCAGTCGAACGAGGACTGGGGTGGGTGGCGGGTGGCAGCCTGTTCGGCATGATGTTGCTCACCTTCCTCGACGTCCTGGGGCGCAAGGTCTTTGACCGCTCACTGCCGGGCAGTCTGGAGCTCACTGAGCTTCTGATGCTGGCGGTCATCTTTGCAGGCCTGCCGCTGACGTCATTGCGCGGCGAGCATGTCCTGTTTGATTTGCTGGACCACTGGCTGCCCGCATCGCTGCGCGCGATACAAGGACTCTTGTCGCATCTCTTCTGTGCAGCGGTCATGGCGGGTGCCAGCTGGCTCGTGTTTGTGCGTGCGGCGCGTACGGCCGAGCAAGGCGACACCACTGCTCAATTGTTGCTGACACTGTCGCCTTTCTTTTATGCGGTCGCGGCCATGCTGGCGCTGACAGCGCTCATGCATGTGTATTTGGCGTTTGCAGCGCCATCACTTGAGGAAGACGACCCGACCGCAGGTGCCGTATGACCGAAGGCACCGTCTAATGCTCGAAGCGCTGCTCGGCTTTGCGGCCATGTTTGCCTTGATGATGCTGAGGGTGCCGATCGCCATCAGCATGGGCGTTGTGGGCCTCGTTGGCATCGGGCTGATGCGTTCCTGGCCTGCAGCGATCGCCTCGTCGACGACTGAGATCCTCGACGTCGCGAAGTACACACTCTCGGTCGTCCCACTGTTCGTGCTCATGGGCAACTTCGTGACGCGCGCAGGCATGTCACGCGAGCTGTATCGGGTGGCCTACACCTTCATCGGCCACCGTCGCGGCGGGCTCGCCATGTCTACCATCGCTGCCTGCGCGGGGTTCGGAGCGATTTGCGGCTCATCGATTGCGACCACGGCCACCATGGCACGCGTGGCCATGCCTGAGATGCGTCGCTTCAATTATCGGGATTCGTTTGCCGCAGGCTCGATTGCTGCAGGCGGCACCCTTGGAATCTTGATTCCACCATCGGTCATCATGGTGTTGTACGCCATCATGACCGAGCAGAGCATTGGAGCGCTCTTTGCCGCCGGCGTCATCCCTGGGCTGCTCGCTACGCTGTTCTACATGGTGGCGGCCTCCGTGGTGACTCGCCGTCACCCGGAATTGGGCCCCGCGGGAGAACGCTCAAGCTGGGCTGAGCGCTTGAGGGCGTTGCGCGACATCTGGGGCGTGCTGGTGCTGTTTGCCATTGTGATGGGCGGCATGTACGGCGGCTGGTTCACACCGACCGAGGCCGCTGGCATTGGAGCGATGGGCGGTTTTCTCTTTGCGTTAGCGCGCGGCGCATTGACTTGGCCCGTCTTGATCGATGTGTTGGTGCAGTCGGCCCGCACGACAGCCATGCTGTTCACCATCCTGATCGGTGCGTCGATCTTTGCGAGCTTCGCGAACTTCACAACCATGCCCCAGGATCTGAAGGACTTCGTCGAGCAGTTCAGCATTCATCCCATTGCCGTGATCGTCGCGATCTGTGCGGTGTACGTGCTGCTGGGCACCGCGATGGAAGAGCTCTCGATGATCCTGCTCACGGTGCCGATCTTCTTTCCGCTGATCACGCACTT
>CANHUQ010000275.1 GCA_947463885.1 Burkholderiales bacterium | reverse complement strand
TGCCGGCTACTTCGCCGCGCAAACGCCGCGTCCCTGAGGGCTACCAGCATGCATGCATCGCGCTTCACGCCCTCTTCCCAGACCTCGACCCACGACATGACTCCTTCAGTGACCCCGGCTGCGCTCAATCCCCTGCCCACCCTGACGCACCGCTCCACCGCACGCAGACGCCTGCTGGGCGCAGGGCTGGCGCTGGGCGGATTGGCCGCCGGCGGTTGCGCGACCCGCGCGGCACAGCCTTCGCTCGGGCGCGTCGTGGTGCTCGGTGGCGGCTTCGGTGGCGCCACGGCTGCGCATTACCTGCGTCTGTGGGGCGGTCAGATCGACGTCACGCTCGTCGAGCGCAATGCCACCTTTGTGTCGTGTCCGATCTCCAACCTCGTGGTCGGCGGGTATCGGCAAATCGACCAGATCTCACGCGGCTATGAGGGCCTGCGCAAAGCAGGTGTACGCGTGGTGCAGGGCGAGGCCCTGGCGATCGACACCAGCGCGCGCACCCTGCGGCTGGCCGATGGCACGGTGCTGCCCTGGGACCGCCTGGTGGTCTCTCCGGGCGTCGATTTCCTCACCGAGCAGGTCGGCGGCCTACAGAGCGCATTCGATGCGGGTCGGGTGCTGCACGCCTGGAAAGCTGGTCCTCAGACGCTGGCCCTGCGCGCGCAAATTGAAGCCATGCGCCCAGGCGGCGTCTTCGCCATCACGATTCCCAAGGCCCCTTACCGCTGCCCGCCCGGTCCCTACGAGCGCGCCTGTGTCGTGGCCAGTGCCTTGCAGACCCGCAACCCGACCGCGAAGGTGCTGGTGCTGGACGCCAACCCGGATATCCAGTCGAAAAAAGCCCTGTTCGAGCGCGCTTTCGCGCAGTACAAGGGCATGCTGGAATACCGGCCCAACTCGGAACTCAAAGAAGTGTCGGGAACGCTGGCCAAGCTCGACTTCGAAGACGTCCGGGCCGATGTCCTGAACGTGATTGCACCGCAGCGCGCTGCCGACATTGCCGTGAAAGCAGGTCTGGTGAACATCAATCAGCGCTGGGCGGGCGTGAACTGGCTGACGATGGAGTCGACTGCGGTCGCCGGCGTACACGTGCTGGGCGACGCCACGTTTTCGGCGCCGCTCATGCCCAAATCAGGCCACATGGCCAACCAGCATGCCAAGGTGGCGGCAGCAGCCATTATTCAGTCGTTGCGCGGCGAGCCGGTGAACCCCACGCCTGTTGTGATGAACACCTGCTACAGCTTCATCAATGGCAAAGAGGTGGTGCACGTGGCATCGGTGCACCAATACGACGCCACCGAAAAAACCTTCAAGACGGTGCCCGGTTCGGGTGGCGTCTCGGCCGCAGCCACTGAGCAGGAAGGCCGCTATGCACTGTCGTGGGCCGATAACATCTGGGACGACATGCTGGGGTGAGCCGAGCGTGCCCCGGGGTGGTGAGGCTGAAGCTGAGCAGGTGAAGCTGAAGCTGGGATGAGCCGCGGTCAGGTACCGACCGTGGCCTCATCGGTGCGTCGCTCGCCGCGGTTATCGACCCAGCTCACGGTGATCCGATCGCCCGCCCGCGCACCCTTCAGCACGCACTGCACGAACGGGTTGCGCGACATGGCCGGGCCCCACTGCGCGGTCAGCACCGGACGCCCTTCATGTTGCACCGTCACCTCCTGAATGAACCAGGCCGGCACGAGTTTGCCCAATGGGTCTTTGCGCTGACCGCTTTCCATTTCGTGGGTCATGAGGATGCGCACGGTGGCTTTGTCGCCAGTCAACTGGGCACGAATGCGGGTGGCTTCGGTCATGGTCAGACTCCGCAACCGCCCAAGGTGATCTTGACGTCACGACGGGCAAAGAGCGTGCGCCCGTCTGCAGTCATGGCCACGGCATAAACCCAGGAAGACTGGTTCATCTTGATGCGGGTGTTCAGATTCGGTTCGATCGCATCGCTCAGCTGAAACACTGCGGCGAGCATGGACGGGTTCTTGTCGACCAGGATAGCCAGCCGGCGCACACCGGTTAGCGTGGTGCTCACCCCCAGGGGCACGATGGCGCCGTTTTCCGCAATATCCGGGGCGGTGATGGTGATCTCGCGGGTCTCGACCGGTGCCGCCACGCCCAGTGCCTTCATCACCTCGGCCATCGACTTGGCGTCGAAAGCGGGGCGGTTCCAGCCGGATGCGCCGCCCGCGGCTGCGACAGCCGAGGACGTGGACGATTGCGCCAACGCTGCCCGAGGCAGCCAACCAGCCGCCGCCAGGCCCGTGGCGACGGTCAGAGTATGGTGCAGCAGCTCGCGGCGCCCATGGAGGCGGCGGGCGCCTTGCGGCGGGCAAAGGGAGTCGTCCAATTCAGCCATACAGGTGCGTCACGGGCAGATGAGCAGAGGGAGGCCGCACTGCGGGCTCAGTGAAAATGCGTGGCCTCGGGCTCGGTGTCCTCGGGCATTTCGGCGTGCACCACATCGCCCACATGATTGGGAAAGAGCGGTGCACCGCAATCTTCGCAATACTCAGGCTCGGTGACTTCCGACCAGGTGCGCAGTTCGGTCACGCCAGCCTCGCGCAGGGTCTCGCGAATGCGCTCCAGAGGCGAAGGTTCGTCGGTTTCACTCTCTGCGCCCAAAAGCGGCCAGACCACGCCCTGCGCCACCTCTTCGCTATCGGCGACCGACAGACCGACCCGATATTCATCGATCCGGTCGTCTCCGAACGGGGCGACCGTCGCCTTGACGACTTCGGGCTGAATGGCCAGCGCGTGCGTGAGGCAATGGACCGCGGCCTTGATGGCGTACGGCCGCACGCGGCGGTCGGACTCGCGCAGATTGATGTGGTACGCGTCGGGCAGCAGACATTCGAATCCGCAGCCGGGCAGCAGCGACTCAAGCGTGGGACGGGCCTGCGCGATCCATTGCTCCAGGCACTGCACACGCGACGCATGCTCTGCGGTATCGATTGCCTGCCAACGAAACATCGCCTGCCCTTCGGGCACGGCTACCGCAGCGAGCAGGAAGCGGCTGTCGGCAAGCATGTCGGCGGTCTCGGGCAACGACTTGGTATCGGGGCGCAGCGACTGACCGTTCGGTGATACCGCCGCCTGACCCAGCTTACGTGCCAGACGGCGCAGTTCGCCGAAATCGCGCGGCAGCTGGTCGACGCTATAGAGGCAGGGCGACAGCCGAAACTGCGCCCCGCTGGCGAGCACATGGGCCTGCCAATGCGCGGCCAGCGTGGCCGCCACCTCAGGGGTGATCGGGCCGGACGGAATGCGAAACCGCGTCCAGGCCACCACCGGCGCCGCCACCAGCAGCACATCCCAGCGTGTCCCTTCGTGCTCAAGGATCAGCGACTCGGCGGCGGTTTCCACGGACTCGATCAAGGCACCGTAGGCTTCGACGTCGGTCTGGTGCAGGCGGTCGAGTGCGTCATAGATCGACTGCGGATGATGGCCGTCAAGCAGCCTCTCGATGCGCTGCGCAAGCTGACGGTCCCAGTAGGCGTCTTCGATCCGACTGCCCGAGTTGGCCAGACCCAGCGCGGCCGACACCAGCCGCTCGGCATCTGCCGACAAATGTGACTTGCGGTCGCGCCCGGTACGGGCATGGCGAATGGATTTCAAGTGGACGCTTTCGGAGGGGAAGGCCCCAGCAGGAGGTCGGGGCGGCAATTCGGGGATTTTACCGGAACACCCCGGATCCGCCCCTCAAAAGCGGAGGGTCAGGCTGTGGGCGGATCACGCCATAGCGCGGGCTTGCGCCGTTCCTTTTCGATCGCGGCGAGTGCCGCTTCGTGGGCATCCAGCTCATGGTCGGAACAGGGCATGACCAGCAGATCGCGCGGAGGCCAGTCGTCTGCAAGGCCCGGCCCGCCCCCTAAGGCGTCGCCGTCGAGCGCGATCTCGAAGCTGTCCTGACCACGGGTCATGGCCAGATACACCTCGGCCAGTAACTCGGCATCGAGCAGGGCGCCATGCAACGAGCGGTGTGCATTGGAGACCCCGTAGCGATCGCACAGCGCATCCAGTGAGTTGCGCTTGCCGGGGTGCAGTTCACGCGCCATGAGCAGCGTATCGAGGACGCTGGCACAGCCCTCGCGGAACCTGGGCAGACCCACCCGCTGCAGCTCAGCGTCGAGAAACGACACGTCGAAGGCAGCGTTATGAATCAGCACCTCGGCATCGGCCACGAAATCCATGACCCGCGCAGCGACCTCGGCGAAGCGCGGCTTGTCGCGCAGATCGTCCCAGGTCATCCCATGGACCTCGGTGGCCGCCTCGTCGACTTCACGCTCGGGATTGAGGTAGAGATGCAAGGTGCGGCCCGACAGCCGCCGATTGATGATCTCCAGGCAGCCGATCTCGATAATGCGGTGTCCCTGATCAGCCGCCAGGCCCGTGGTCTCGGTGTCGAGGACGATCTGTCTCATTGAATGCTCGGTCAGAGACTGAGGCTCGTCACGATCCGGCGGCGGGGCTGACCGTGGGCGCAGCCGCAGGCGGTAGCGCGCCGGCCGCCTGCGCATTGGCCGCAGCGCCATGTCCGTGCCCTGCCCCATCGTCGGCCTGCTCGACCGCATGCACGCCGCCCAGCGTCTTGCGGATGAGCAGCGTATAGAACGTGGGCACCACGAACAGCGTGAGCAGCGTGCCGAAG